>MVRP01000166.1 GCA_002067405.1 Syntrophorhabdaceae bacterium PtaU1.Bin034
AGAGGACAGAATAACGCGTTGGCGGGGCCCGCGAGAAGTGGGCTCCGCATAATAATAGAGTCTGCATTAACCCGAAACTTCTCACCCCCATAGAACTCGGGAGGGTCTATAAGGTACTCCTCAAGGGGTACGCCGTGGGGGGACAGCTTCGAGCAGATGTAGACGCCACCCGGTTTTCTTTTCCCGCATCCCCGTATCATGTGGCACCTCCAAGTTCCCGGTACCGGTCTATGAGCATGACCGCTTCCCGGAGAAGGGTCGTGTCGGACTCGCTTGCCTCGATAACCGTAAGAATCTTTGCCTTTGCTTCCTCCAGGGGGTCGCGTTCTATGGCGGGCACGTCGAAGAGGTCGTCATCTCCCAGCAGCGAATCGAGCTTGAAGGAGCGGCAGTCCTTTTCGACCTTGTCGAGGGTCAGTTTCTCCTCTTTCAGGAGTTCTCTCTGTTTCTTTTTGGGAAGAGAGGCTAACTGAAGGGCCACGCTCACCCGCAGCTTGCCCTTCTTCAACATGTCGAAGAACTCCGGGATGAGCTGCGTGAGCTTCAACCGCTGCCGGACATGGACGACCGGGACGGAAAGCTTCCTGGCCGCCTCCTCCGCGGTCCAGTGGTAATAGGACATGACCCTCAAAATCCTTTGGGCTTCGTCCGCAGGGTTGGGTCCCCTGTTCATGTTCTCCGCGATGGCGTAGATGTCCAGAAGCGACTCCGGGGCTCCTTTCCGAAAGACCGTGGCCGCTATGGCCTCTATGCCCTTCTTCTGGGCAGAAAGGATGCGCCTCTTGCCCGCGTGGACCTTGTATCGTCCGTCACCGTTCTCGACAAGCATCACCGGTTGAAGGACGACGCCTAGTTTGCTGACCGAGTCGGCGAGGCTCCTGAAGAAGGCCTCTTCGATCTCGAAGTCGAGGATGATCCTGTCCAGCGGCACCGTCTCCAGGGAGCACGGAGGGGGTACGGAAATGAGCATCCCTTTCTCCGTGTGTTCCTCTTCCTTGATTACTTCGTTCGAATTCAACGGGCAGCCGGTGCAAGTGAATCCTTTGGCTTTGTTTATCAGTGATACCCGGCTCACACAATCCTGGTAATGAGCACATTGGTAGTCCCTGTCCTGTGGTCCGTCCGGCACCTTGTACAGGATGGTGGGACGGCATGGATCGTCGTGTGCAGCGAGTGCTGCGTTGCTTTTCATAGTAATGCCTCCGATGGTTGGGAAAGTGTCTTTGTACGGTGGTTAGAAGAGGGCGAGCTGGACCTTCCTGCCCGCCGCAACGGTATCGAGGTCGGCCGCGTTGATCTCCACGACGGACCGCGACTTTTTCTTGCCGTCGATGAACGACACCTTTATGGTGACGTTGCCCTGGACCGTGGTGCGGCTGGACGATCCCGTCTTCTTCTCATAGAAGATATTCTCTGTTCCCCTGACGCCGAGCTGCGCCTCGATCTCTTTCTTTCTGAAGTTCGCCCAAGCCTTCTCGGCGCCCGTGTAGTCGCCTCCCTCGATGAGGGCCTTACCGAGTTCCTGCATAATGGATCCACCAGACGAGGCGTAATCGGCGAGGCCTTCGGGAAGTTCTCCTTCGACCATGAGCGCTACTTCGAGCTTCTTGGCCACGAGGGAAAGAGCCATCTCCTGCATGGTGCCGCGGTAGATGGCGAAATAGACCCGGACAGGTTCCGTCTGGCCGATGCGCCAGGACCTTCGCGCCGCCTGTCTCAGGGTGAAAATGTTATAGCCCGTTTGAAATGAACAAATAGTCGGGTAGTCGTAGAGATCGAGGCCGGTCTTTACCAGCTCCGCGTTGGTGAGGAGGACGTCGAACCCCGGCGTGTGTTTCCGAACCCATTCTTCCCGGCGTTTCGGGGGAACGGACGGTTCGAGCACACCCACCCTGATCTTCTCGTCTTCGAGTATGTGTTTCAGGCGGGGCCTGATATCCCTGCTGTTCGTGAACGTGAGGTAGCAGAGCACCTTTCGCCCTTCTTCCCGCTCTTTCTTGACGATGCCTATGAAATCCTTTTCCTTCGGTAAGAGCTCGCCGGGAGCGAGGGTGAGAATGGGAGCCTCGATCACCTCCAGCACCTCGTCCGCCCGTCTGTCCCGGATACTGATGTTCTCGGGAAACTGGACGCAGGAATCGGGGTAGGACAGCAAGGCCTGGAGCATGGCCCCCAAGGCCTTCGTCTTGTGGGCCGTCACTGCCCTTTTTAACTGTTGCTGGAGATCGCCGTAGGCTTCTGCCTGCCCCTTGTCCATGGTGTAGGAAAGGACGTTCTCCTCGTAAGGGGGCAGGCCGTCGATGACATCCGCGAGGCGGATGAAGACCGTCTTGTCGAGCAGGTACTTGCCCACGGCCACCGGTGAGACGCCTGGTCTTCTCCGGACCATCTCCGCCTTTTTCTTCCCCCTGCCGTAGACGTTATCCTCTTCATCCAGCTTCCTTACCGTCTCGATGGTGCCGTAGGTGGAGAGGAACTTGTTCGCGTCCTCGTGGTTGAAGCCGTCTGCCTTGAGCCTTACCGGGTCCATGCGGAAGAGCAGGTGGAATAAATCGTCGGAGTAGCCACTGTTAAGGGTCCCGGTGAGACAGAGGGCGAACCGTGAGCTGCCTAAGAGCGCGCCCATGGCCCGGCCCTGCAAGGTCCCTTCGGCCTTGTAGTCCTGGATCTCGTCAATAATCACCATGTTGTAATACCCTTTCAGGTACTTCTTGATGTACTCGGCGGGCGCGAACCTCCTGAGCGTCCTGTCCGCCTGCCAGAGGGGGGTGTTGCACACCCTGCAGTGTGTTTTCCTCTTGCCGATCTCCCCGAAGGTCAGATACTCGTCATCCTTCATGGCGATTCTGCCGCAATGCGGGCAATGGGGAAGAAGACTCCGCTTGGTCGTGAGCGCTGCCGCTCGCCAGGCGTAGGAGAGCTTGGCTTTCTCTTTCGAGATCACATGGACCTCGTGGGTCCGGGGCAGGCTCCGCTCGTACCGGAAGGCATGGAGCACCGAGATCACGTTTTTTACCGTGAGGTCGACCGTGTGGACATCGGGAATGGTGCTTTGCGCCTCCCGTATCCACTTCTCCACGAGGTGCGTAGGACAGACGACGAGCACCCGCATCGTAGGGGAGTTGGCTGCCGTCGCGAGAGAAACCAGGCTCTTTCCCGTGCCCATCTCCCCGCAGACGAACAGGTGCCTCCGGCCTTCCTGATAGAGCGCTTTGGATATACCCTTGATGACTTCCGCCTGCACGGGGAAGGGTTTGCGCAGGAGGGCGACCATCTTCCGTCCATACTCTTCCACCCCCTCGGGACGAAGGGGATTGTAGACGGGGGTGAGGTTTGCCTCGATCTTCTCGCCCAGGCGCGCCCCATGCCGTTCGAGGAAGTCTTTCAGTTTGACGACGTTCTCTCCCTCCATCATGGGGCCTCGTGGAGAGTCGGACAGTGTTTCTCCGCGATTGCCGGAAGCCACTTGAGATACTGCTGTTCAGACCTGGGGAGTTTTTGAAGGAAGTGAAGGACCTCTTCGGGTGACTTCCTCGTCAGTCTGATAAGCTCTTTCTTTGCCTCTTTGCCGTCCTGCATCCTGCCGATAAGGGCGGAGAGGTATCTTGTCGCAACGTCCATGGAAACCTCCTTGGGGAGTGGTAGGATCGCCCGGGAACTCAAGGCGTTGATAATCCTTGCCGGGTAAGGGCAAGTGTAGAGGGGAGCCGCACAGTCGAACGGTTTGCGGCTGTCTTCGTGGACCTAATGAAAATACTGGATAGTTATCTGAGTATTACCTGAAGAAAAAGGGGCGGCCCTAAAGGCCGCCCCTTTTCAGTGACATACATCGAATGTTGACATGCAGGTGTTTCCGGGTCTCGACCGATCAGATGGGCAGAAGCCGCACCCGGTGCCGAGATTCCTCAACGATGATCAAGGACCCTTCTGACAGCGGGACATACGATTCCTGCAGTACCTGACCAAGACGTTTATTGATGTGTTGAGGCAGATTGTTGCCGAGTCGGAATATGACGACGCTCGGTAGCTTTTGGCGGCTTACGGCCATGATGTCTCCAAAGTCGAGGTCGCACGTAAGGACGATTCTTCCCTCGGATCTTGCTACTTCTATGATTTCCATATCAGCGGCCCGCTGCATTCCCAGTTCCCTGACATGGACGGCATCATGTTGCTGCTCTCGCAGCCACTTGACGGTCGATTGCGAAAGACCCATATCCGCAAGGAATCTCATGGGTCAATTCCTTGCAGGATGTGTCTCTTCCTGGGCGAGCCACGACGCGTAGAGCAGCGCTTCCTTGACGTCTTCTGCCTCTATATCCGGATACTCCTCAATGATCTCATCGGTCGTCATACCGTTGGCCACCAGGTTTACTAAAAGAGACACGGGAATCCTCATGCCCCTGATGCAGGCCTGGCCACCCATAACACCCGGCGTAAAGGTGATCCTCCTGAATGTTTGCATGATGCTCTCCTCGTTTTGCGCAATGCGACGCAGAGGGCGACGCTCACACTATTGTACCATACTTGGATTCTGAGGCGGTCAGATGACAATAAATTCACCTGATCGCTGCCGCCCCTTTGCTTCCTTCATCTCAGGCAGTCCCTCGTTTTCCTGGACGTACCGGCAATGCAGCAGCTCCTCGTGAAGTTCCTCAATACCTTTGCCACGTGGGTCGAGAGGCATTCGACAAAAAGCCCTTGAGCGGTGTGCGCGGAACAAAAAGGGCCACTTCCGCATAAGGGGCCGCCCTTTTGAGTCTTGGGTCTTAGAGTTTGCTTCTGGCCCTCAGGGAGACGAATCGAGCGTCGGTGATAATGACATGATCCAGCACCTCGATGCCGAGGATCCGGCCGGCGTCGAGAAGCCTCCTGGTAATGGAAATATCGTCATCCGAAGGTTCCGGGTCACCACTGGGATGGCTGTGTAATGTGAAGCAGCCAGTTATGTGAAGTGCATCGGAGAGACTGATAATATGAAGTGCTTGTGATTGGGTTTGGTATGGGGGCCTACAAAACTGGGCCCCCATTTTCTTCACATAACTACAGCTTTGACAGCCAGTCCAAAATACTGGGGTCTCGTTTCCACGACGGTCCTTTTCTTCCTGTCTTCGGCAATAGCTTCTCGCAGGATTGAAGCGTCTTTTGCTTCATCTCCAAGTCAATCTCGACATACAGGTTTGTTGTTTCGATAGAGGCGTGGCCGAGCCAGGATCGGATCATGTTGAAGTCTGTTCCTGACTGCAGTAAATGCATTGCGGTGCTATGCCGCCACGTATGAGGGGTCACTGTCCTCGTAAGCAGAGACGGGCAGGTCTTTACTGCGGCGGCCACTCGATGTGCGATCAGGTAGCGCAGACCATAACGAGTTAAGCGGTGTCCCCTGGCATTCACGAAAAGCGGTACGTTGTCAGAGAATCTTACGTGCCTCTCTTCGAGAGAAGCTTTGATCGCCTGCACCGTCTCCGGCCACAACGGAGAGGTTCGCTCCCGCTGGCCTTTGCCGCGGATGCGCACGCAGTAAGGACGGGTGAATCGGACATGATGGACGTTGAGATCGACGATCTCCTGCGCCCTGGCACCGCTGTTGTAGAGGAGGCGCAGCAGGGCATCGTCACGCCGTCCTTGAGATTTCCGAATATCGATGTGACGGAAGATGTGCTGCACCTCTTCCTGCTCAAGGTATCCGGCGACGGGACGGGCATGACGTTTGAACGGCACGGCGAGTATGGACTGACAATGGGCGAGAAGACGGGGATCGGTCGTGGCAAGATAGCGGAAGAAGGCGTGGATGGCGGCCAGCCTCACGTTACGGGTTCCGGCACCATTTTTTCGAGCGCGTTCCAGATGCTCGAGGAACTGCCGGACAAGATGGGCGTTGAGGTCGTCCATCGTAAGATCGGTACATTCTTTTCGGCATTGTTCAACGGCGAATTGCAGCAGAAGCTTCAGGGTATCCCGGTAGGAGAGCACGGTGTTCGGACTCAATCCTCGCTGGGAAACGAGATGTTCTTCAAAGAAACCACGTATAGGCGAGGCGATATTAATCGACATGGGGAACCTCCCTTGTGCGCTTCAAAGGTGGAAGAGCGAAGCGGTTGTGGAATCGTTTGCTCGTCTTCTCCAGGAGTTCTGCCGTGGCGTGAAGATACACCTCCGTGCCGGTGATGGAGGAATGTCCGAGGTACGTCGCCAATAACGGCAACTTAGCGTTTATGTTTCCTCCCTGTCGATACCAGAGGGACAGCCGGTTGACGGCGAAGGTGTGACGAAAGTCATGCACGCGCGGACCGCGCTCGCCCTTTGGGCCTCGAAAGCCCAGATTTCGCAAGATGTCGAGAAGGATCTGACAGATCCGTATGGGTCCATAGGCCCGTCCGCAAGGATTGACGAACACGGGCGCCGTAGGAACGGTGGAGAACCCCGCCTCCTTGCGTTGACGCAAGAAAGCAGCGAGGTGCTGGACGGCAGACGGCGAGAGAGGGACGTAGCGTGATTTCTTGAACTTTGTTTCCCGAATGGTAAGCAGATGGCCTTTAAGGTCCACATCGCCCAGCGTCAGTCTTAGGGCCTCTCCAACGCGCAAACCCGTGCAGTAAAGCAGACCGACGAGCGTAGCAATCACCGCAGGGCGCAGGCTCCCCTCCGGCCCGATCTTCTGGGCTGCCGCAATGATCGCGCGGACTTCCTTCGGGGAGTAAATATACGGAGCGGAACGGGTTCTACAGGGAAGGAAGGTTCGATGGACAACGCACGTCCGGGGATCGAAGTGACTCAGGTAGGTGCAAAACTGCCGGAGGATGGAGATGCGGTTGATCCGAGTGCCGGGGCTCAGGCGCTCTGCGTCTTTGAACCATTGTTCCACAATCTCGCGCGTGATTGGCTGTCCTGTTTTGAGTTCCGCTATCAGAAAACGATCAAGGTAAATGAGCATCTTCTTGTCGTTCGTTCCTTTGCGGCCCATGGCAATACGCATCTCCAAAAAGGCTTGGAGTCGAGGAGCAAGAGGACTGCGAAACATACAGGTCGCCATAGGTCACCTCCCTTCCGGCCAGGACATGGCCACCTGGCGAAGCGCCTTGAGGTCCGCTTTGGCGTAGATGAAGGTGGTGTTCAAACAGCGATGTCCAAGAACGTCGGCGATGGCTTTCATGGGAGAGTCATGCGCCAGCGCCCGGATGGCCCAGGAATGGCGCAACGTGGTCGATCCGCTCTTCGGTGTCTTCACCCCTGCCTTGGTCATGTAGACACGGACAAGATGGGATATGTCACGGCCATTGAGGGCAAGGAAGGGCGCCTTTACGGAGAGGAAGACTTCTCGAAGCCGGCTCTCGGGACGGTGATGAAGATAGCTGATGATGGCCTCCCCCACCGCGTCCACGAGAGGCAAAACAACCTCTTTGCCGCCCTTCTGAGCGCGAATCCGAATAGTCGAGCGTCGCCAATCGATATCCTCCAAAAGCAGCTCGGCCGCGCTCTTACCCCGGATGCCGTAGGCCATCATTAACAACATAATGGCATAGTCCCGCGCACCGACTGCCGTTCCCTTGCGGATGACGTTAAGGATGCGTTCCAGCGCGGTGTCCTCCATCCCCTTGGGCAAACTCGCCAGTCGATACGAAGGGACAGAGGGAATCAGCACAGAAAGGTCCGAGATGATATACCCCTGTCGTGCACAGAATCGGAGAAATCCACGGAGCGTACCCACCATGCGTCGGAGATTGTCCGGGCTGTCTTTGAGATACTGCTTTATGTATGCTTCGATGGATGGAGCCCGAAGCGCTCTCATCTGCGTGCGGGTAGCCCCTTCGCCAAGACCATCGAGAAACCGACATAACAGATTGCTCGCGTTCCTGATAGTTCCCTCCGTGCGTTTGAGGTCTTCGCGCAAATATCGCAAGTACGGATCGAGGACCCAGCGGTATGCCGCCGGCAGGGGTTTGGGCTTAACCGGTTTGAGGACTCCTTCGTCAATCAGGTAGAAGAACAACGGCCTCAACATCACCCACACCTCGTTCCTTGCCCTATAGCAGCCTGTGCTCCGGAAGTCTGCGAAGTAGGCGTCCATAAATGTTTGAAAATGAGCAGCTTTAATCTCTCGACTTCGTGTGATGCCCTGATCAACCAGATAGCTGTTAAAGAGGCAGCATTTTGCGAGGAGGTGGCGCCCGTAAGTATGCGAGTATCCTCTTTCCTTCAGACGGGCTGCCAGTCCGTCAAAATACGGCTCTAGTGGACCCCGTCGAAAATCAACCATCGTCCTCCGTTCCTTGAACCAGTACTCGAGCATAGTTCTCCTCCTTCTTAGAAATTTGGGCTACAGGGAAGGATACTACGCTCCGATTTATGTGAGTAAAACAAAAGGGCCCGGGAATCCGGGCCCTTCGAATATGCGCTATGATAGGCAGGTTGATACCACGAGTTCCGAATACCCTTCACATAACTGGCTGCTTCACATTACACGGCTAATGTGGAGGTCCACATTAGCCGTGTACCACTAGGATATCCGCCACAGCCCGCATCACCGCCAACCGGAACACCTCCCTGGGCTGAACGAGACAGGCATTCAGGGTCCCGAGGGCCACGAGCTCGATGTAGACGATGCGCTTACGTGTGTCCAAACCCACTGTCCAGAGCTTCTCCTTCATCCGGTCGATCTCGTTTTCCGAATTCTGGATGGTCTGAAATATCTTCGCGATCTGGTCGGGTTGAGTGATCACCTTTTTTGTGCGTACTTTCAGCTCCATGTTGTTTCCTCCGGCAAGACCCTCATGCAGCCAGTAACTCCACGGAGATGATCTCTCCGCTCGTCTTTGTGATTTTCATTGACCGCTCGGACTCGTTGATCTCGATGGCCCGTACCTCGTGAGGAGAAACACCCGTGACCCTCATACCTTTGAGAAGGTCCGACAACGGGTACCTGCCCGTGATGCTCATGACTTCCGCGGAAATGAGGCGTGAGAACGATTCCCGTTGTGTGTTGTACGTGTCGCCCTCCTCGTGGTAGATCGTCATATCGAAAACCGCATCGTCGACGGCAAAAAAGTCCTCGGGTCCGTTCGCGTAGTAGATGTCCCCTTCGGCCCGTCCTTCGATTATCGAGACCACCTTGATCTCCTTGCCCTCGCAGTCGATTGCGGACTTATGCCACCCGTAGTCGAGCAGGTTCGTGTCACGGGATGTGACGCGTACCGGCACTAACCTGTCTTCCTTTTGCAGCCACGAAGGCCGATTTCTGGGAAGGCCGATCCTCGTGATCGTCCAGGGAGGCAGGATCGGTTTGGGCGTATCCAGCAACGATTCCTCGTCGTCCCAAACAAGGCTGCCGTTGACCGTGAGGAAG
>MVRP01000167.1 GCA_002067405.1 Syntrophorhabdaceae bacterium PtaU1.Bin034
AACTCCAGCTTACGTTGGAAGCATCTCCATCGGGCCTTCCGTATGAGGTAGGGACGGAAGCCGGCCTGGAGAACGCCCTTTATCGAGGCCAGGTTGAAGTCCTGCACGTATGTCACGGCCCATTTTGCGCCTGCGGCTCTGCCCATTTCTGCAATCTTCGACATGGCGAAGGGCATGATCTTCTTTCCGCGGTATCTTTCGGGAACGAAGACACCCTCGAGCATCACTTCGTTCGGGTTGAGGGGAGGAAAGTATCCCTTGAAATATGTCTGGACTTTGTCATTCGCCCAGGGTTCGATAAGCCATTGGATAAAACATGGAGAGCCGTCAGGCCCTGTTCCCACGTAGCATTCGGGGATATTCGCGTCGATGAAGGCCAATCTCCGGAGACGGTCCATTATGGCCTTTGCGCGGTTTCCGTTTCCATTTTTCAGTTTTTGAAAGTCGAAAAGTTTGTCGATATCGGCCTTTTGAAGGAGGCGGAGCTGGACCGGGATCGATGCGGTTGGTGTAGTGAAAGGCTCTTCCAGATCCCGCCGGAAACCGAAGCAAATCTCTTCAGAGTAGACTTCTTTTCTTATCTCACTTATCAGGGTGGTAGTATGGGCGTGAAAGGCGAGGTAAAGAGCCATCTGGATCTTGTGAAGAGTGCTGTCGCGAAGAGCCATCACGTGCCGCGCTGTGGTAACACAGGTACTTACTCTACATGAAAACAGCTCAAAGAAGACTAAAACCAATTGGAGCCGACCGAAGGATTCGAACCTTCAATCTGCTGATTACGAATCAGCCGCTCTGCCATGTGAGCTATGTCGGCCCTGCTACAACCTAGTGCTGTTTTGCGAAATGTCAACCAGCGAGAAGGGTCTTTGTGCTGATTTTGGTATCCTTTTTTTCTGTGAAAGGAGAACGGAATCCTTGCGTATTCACCGTGGGCATTAGTTGACAGTTGCAGTCAAGATTGTTATATAATAACCCCACTGCGATGTTTTCCGAGCTCCACGATGAAATCCGGACTATTTTCGAAAGGGATCCGGCCGCCAGAAGTGTTCCGGAAATATTCTTCTCATACCCCGGCTTCCATGCGGTGCTCATACACCGGGTCTCCCATTGGCTTTGGGTCCACGACATGCTCTTTCTTGGGCGTTTTGTGTCTCATCTTGCACGGTTTTTAACAGGGATCGAGATACATCCGGGAGCCCAGATCGGCCGCGCTTTTTTTATTGATCACGGCATGGGTGTGGTGATCGGCGAGACATCGGAGATAGGAAATAACGTTACCCTCTATCACGGCGTTACTCTTGGCGGTACCACGTGGCGAAAGGGGAAAAGGCATCCTACGATAGGCAATAACGTCGTCATAGGAGCGGGCGCAAAAGTACTTGGCCCTGTAAGGATAGGGGATAACACTAGAATCGGCGCCAATTCCGTTGTAATACACGATATTCCGCCGAATTCCGTGGTCGTCGGCATTCCGGGAAAGGTTGTTTTCAGGGTGGAGGGCGAGAAGAGAATAGCCCTGGATACCGAGTTTATGCCCGACCCGCAGGCGCGCGCCATTACCTCGTTGCTTGAAAGGGTAAGCCGGCTTGAGGAGAAGTTGAATCAGATGAATGGAGATACCGGAAAGCGGAAAAACGATGTATGAGGAGCGCACTTACAGGAATGTCTCGAGGCCCCGCGATCTTGTCTGCTATGAAGTAATACTGAAGGAGACCGATCTCTTCTGCTGTACCTCGGTCGATCTCAAAACCGTGATCGAGGAACGGGTTCTTTTTTACCGGAACCAGTTGGAGGGATATATAGGGCAGAGACCCGAGTTTGTGGAGAGCCTTGTACCCATCGCCCCGGACCCCCTCGCACCGAAGATCGTAAAAGAGATGATCGAGGCGGCAGCGGCGGTAGGAGTGGGGCCAATGGCGTGTGTCGCAGGCGCGGTCGCCGAATTCGTCGGCAGGGATATTCAAACCCTTTCCGATGAGTATATAATAGAGAATGGCGGAGACATTTATTTGCGGACGAGGCACGAGAGAAAAGTAGTTGTATACGCAAAAAACTCCCCTTACAGCGACAGGATCGGGATCAAAGTGAGGCCGGACGACAGGGCTTACGGCATTTGTACGTCTTCCGCTTCGGTGGGCCCTTCGCTCAGCCTGGGGCGGGCGGACGCGGTCTGCGTGGTGGGACGGTCGTCGCTTTTTTCCGATGGACTTGCAACAAGGCTAGGAAATCTTGTAAATAAAGAAGGTGATATTCCCGGCGCCCTGGAGGACGGAAGGCGGTTTCCGGACGTGACCGGCATCCTGATTATTCTGGGCAGGAAACTCGGAGTCTGGGGAGATCTTGATTTAATAAAAGTGTGAGGAAGCCGAAATGAAGAAAAGAATTATTCTGAGATTCAAAAAAAATACGATAGACAAGCCGATTGTCTATCGTCTCGCAAAAGACTTTGACCTGGTCTACAACATCCTGCGGGCGAATGTATCTCCGAGGGCTGAATCGTTGATGGTGATGGAAATAGAGGGCGACGAGGCCGACTTTGCCAAAGGCGTCGAATACCTCAAGACCTGGAATATCGCGATCGAGCCCATAGGCCAGGACATTGCGAGGAACGAGGATAAGTGCGTCCATTGCGGCCTCTGCACCAGCGTATGCGCCACCCAGGCGCTCGATATCGACAGGGAAACCATGCGCGTCGGGTTCGACTACGAAAAATGCGTTGCCTGCGAGCTTTGCGTGAAGGTCTGTCCGGTCAAGGCAATGAACGTGTACTTCACTTAGGAGCGGTCATGAGAAGAGTCTACTTCGATTACAACGCGACAACGCCGATCCATCCCGATGTAGCTGCATTCGTCAAGCCCTTTTTTCACGAGCTTTTCGGGAACCCCTCGAGCCTCCACTGGGCTGGGAGGGAGGTAAGACCCTACGTGACCGAGGCCAGGGAACAGGTTGCGGCCCTCATCAAGGCAAAACCGGAGGAGATCATCTTTACCGGCGGTGGAACCGAAGGGGATAACCAGGCGATAAAAGGTGTCGCCTTTGCATTTTCAGGCAAAGGGAATCATATCATTACGACCAGGATCGAGCATCCCGCAGTACTCAATACCTGCCGCTACCTGGAGGAAAAAGGGTTCTCCGTGACCTACCTGGATGTTGACAGGAACGGCCTCCTGGAGCCGGACGACGTGAAGAAGGCGATCAGGAAGGAAACCATTCTCATTTCAGTCATGCATGCCAACAACGAGACGGGAGGGATTCTGCCCATACGGGAGATCGGCGCTATTGCCCGCGAGAGAGGCATCCTCTTCCATTCGGATATGGTGCAGGGAATGGGAAAGATCGATATCGATGTGAAAGATCTCAATGTGGACTTAGGCGCCTTTTCGGGTCACAAGGTATATGCGCCGAAAGGGGTAGGGGCTCTCTACATGAGGGAGGGACTCGAGATTGACAATCTCATTCACGGCGGCCATCAGGAAATGGGAAGGAGGGCCGGCACGGAAAACATCATAGGCATTGTGGCATTCGGGAAGGCCTGCGAACTGGTCATGAACGAAATGGACGAGGAAAACCGGAGAGTGGCATTCCTGAAACACCGGCTGCTTAGAGGATTAAGGGAGCGGGTCGGCGATCTTCATGTCAACGGAGACCCGGAAAGAGGGCTGCCTAACACGATAAATCTCAGCTTCGAGTACGTAGAAAGCGAATCTCTTCTCATAGGGCTTGATCTTTCAGGCATCGCGGTCTCTGCGGGCTCCGCCTGTTCGTCGGGAAGCTCCGAGCCTTCACACGTGCTTCTTTCCATGGGCATCGAACCGCAAATGTGCCAGAGCGCCGTCAGGATAAGCCTGGGGAGAGAGAATACCGAAGAAGATATCGACAACGCCCTCGAGGTGATCCCCAACGTGGTGCAAAGGCTACGGGACATATCGCCTTTCTACAGCGGGAAGACAAGAAGTTAAGAAATTAAGAGGATAAAAAGATGAGGGAGAAGGCTCTTTTTCTGCATCTTCTCGATCTTCTTAACTTCTGTTTATAATCAATGCCTGACATAAACACATTTTTCATATTTACCACCGGATGCAAGGCTAATCAGTGGGACTCCCATGTTATAGCGACGAGACTGAAGAAGGGCGGGTTCGCCCCCGGCACCATTCAGAATGCGGATTTCATAATTGTCAATGCCTGTTCATTGACAGAAAGGGCGGAGACGGATGTGCGCCGTTTTATTCAGCGCTCCCGTCAATTGAACAGGGGGGCAAAAGTCTTGCTTGTCGGCTGCCATGCCCAGGCGTACCCCGGGCGTGATTTCGGTGCCGACCTCGTGCTTGGCCAGGTGGAGAAGTTCGAGATCGACCGCTTCCTGGCCGGGAAGGGCTGCTTCGTGTCCGGGAAGCGTGATTTTCTCATGGAGGAATCGCCGATAGACGGCATCCAAAAGGACCGGACGCGGTTCTTCTTCAAGATACAGGACGGCTGCAACAAGTTTTGCAGCTACTGCATAGTGCCTTATGCGAGGGGTGCGGCTCGGTCACGGGGAATCGGCAGTATTGCCGAGGCCATGCAAGCGCTGGCGGAAAAAGGGATAAAGGAGGTAGTGCTTACCGGTATCGACGTTGCTGCGTACCGCGACCCTGCTTCCGGAAAGGGGCTGAAGGACCTTCTCGTGCTTTTTGACGAATGGAAAACACCTCCCCGCATTCGACTGAGTTCCGTCGACCCGGAGTACATAGACGAGAGCTTTATTGCCGTCATGGCCGGATCAATGAAACTGGCGAAAAGCATCCATCTTCCCGTGCAGAGCGGCTCGGACACGATCCTGAAGCGCATGGGGAGGAGACACGGCAGCGCGTTCGTCAAAGAGGTGGTGGACAGGCTGGTGCGAGGGGTCGGAAACATCGGGATCGGGATGGACATCATGGTCGGCTTCCCTGGCGAGGATGATGCATCGTTCAATGACACATACGAATTCGTCAGGGCCATCGACATTTATTATCTCCATGTGTTTCACTATTCGGAGAGAGAGGGCACGAGGGCGTGCGCCATGGACGGCAAAGTTCCGGAATCGGTTAAAAAGAGCCGTGTGCGACTGCTCAAGGCGCTGGATGCGGAAAAGAGGGACGCCTTTCATCGCCGCTACCTCGGGGAAAAGGTCCGGATCATCCCGGAAGGAAAGGTCCGCCGCGACGGTCTCATGAAAGGGTTCACCGACAACTATATGCCCGTGTACGTCCCCTACAAGAAAACCCTTGAAAATAATCTCGTTGAAGTTACAATAACTGACATGCAGGACGGAAAACTGATCGGAGGATAGATGTATACGGCCGGATATTTCCTTGTCGCTGTTGCGACGATCTTGGACAAATTGCTTTGGGCTTACATGTGGGTGGTGATCATCCGCGCGCTTCTTTCCTGGGTACGGCCCGACCCGTACAATCCTATCGTCCGGTTCATCAACGGGCTGGTCGATCCGGTAACCTATCGCATCTCACGGATCATTCCGACCAGGTTCGGTATGGTCGATGTTTCTCCCCTCATACTGATCGTCCTGATCTGGTTCCTTCAGGCATTTCTTGTCCCGGTTATCGCTGAAACCGGAATGCGGTTGCGGTGAACATCGAAGTAAAAGTGATCGCAGGCGCCAGAAAACGGGAGATGAAGCTCGAAGGCTCCCGCCTGAAGGTCAAGCTCATCTCAAAGCCGATTAAGGGCAAGGCAAACGAAGAGCTGATCGAGTTTATCTCCGACACCTTCAAGGTGAAGCGGCGGGAAATAACCATTGTGTCAGGAGAGAAGGATACAAGGAAGATAATCTCGGTCCCCATTCAGGAAGAGGCGCTCAGACAGGTCATCGAGGGACAGGAGAAATGATACGCCTTGCGTCAATGATTAAAGGTCTTTTCCAGAACCTGGTAGCATTTCCTGTAGATGCCGGGACTCTGCGATTCTCTGGGACCGGCGATGTTCAGGACCCGGATGCGGTTTTGCCTGATCCATGAACAAATGACTTTTGCCGCGTCTTCGGCCCGGGTTTCTCCGACATTGATAGGGAGAACAGGTTTTTCCCGCTCGACTGCCAGAGAGTAGGTCAATGCGGTTCCTCCTGACATCGTGGCATCGAAAACGATCAGGGTTCCATCGGAGTCCAGCACATTCCTGCGCGTCCGCTCGCTGTATTTCGACGTCCTTGTTTCGGTGACCCGATAACAGGCCGGGATGGTTCCGTCTTCCGCTTTTCTGCCTTTCGGCACCCAGCCTCCGTGCTCGATCCCCCGGCTTATGGCGAAATCGAGGGCTGCCCTGTCCACGCCCATTTGACCCCCCGAAACGATCTTCAGGATTTTCGTCACGTTGCCTCCCAATTCTTTGATGGTTCCTAATTCTATAGCAGAAAGGCGCGTAAAAGTCGTTATGTGCCGGAGAAATTGTCAGGGAACGCGCGATGCACGGAGGACTGATTCTGATATAATGATGAAAGGTGCGTCAGGCGCCTGCTCTCACGTTTTCAGGTAACCGAAAGAGGGTATTGATGGCAAGCGACCCGGAAATAATCGTCAGGCTTCTCCTCGCTTCAGTGCTCGGCGGTCTGGTCGGACTCGAACGCGAGGTGCACGGAAGAGAGGCAGGCATCAGGACGTATCTTCTCGTAGCTCTCGGCTCGGCGCTTATCATGGTCGTTTCCGAGGTCCTCTTTTTCAAGTATCAGGGAATGATCGCGGGGGAATTCGTCAGGGTGGACCCGGGACGCATTGCGGCCCAGGCTGTCACGGGAATCGGCTTTCTCGGCGCAGGGGTTATCATCAGGTACGGAAATTCCATAAGAGGGCTTACGACCGCAGCGTGCATGTGGGTCACATGCGCCGTGGGCCTTGCGATCGGTTCGGGCTATTATATCTACGGTTCCGTCGTGTCGTTTGTTACGCTTTTTTCCTTGATTGCCCTCAAGATGGTCAGAGAGAAGCTGAGCACGGACTGGTACCGGGATTTGACGGTGCTCTCCGAGGAGCTGGACGGGCAATTCGAGCGGCTTCAGGCTATTATCGAGAAATACGGCGTCAAGGTGACCGGCTTCTCTTTGCGGAAAGATCGCCAGAAGCAGGAGATTGTCGTTAACTTCCGGCTCAGGTTTCACACGGCTGAACCACTCGACCGGAGTATCCTGAACGAGACCTACGCTATTCCGGGCATCAAATCGGTTGAGCTGAAGTGAGATAATTACGTGTACTTTTCTCGACTCTTCTCCTCCCGCACTTCCAGCGTGCCGACCTTAAGCCTGTCCACCTTGAGCTCGCCTATTTCCACCTTCCGGAGCTTCGATTTTCCGATCCGCAGCTTTCCCACGGCAATGGCTCCTATTGCCACTGCGCCGAGAGCGAATGCGCCGAGGGCAAGGGCCCCGACAGCCAATGCGCGGGCAGAAGCGCTGCCCACGGATGCGAGATCGAGCCTTGCCTTACCATCCCTTATGGCGATCTTTTCGTTGGACATGAACCACCTCTGAACCTGGTTTTGGAGATGTCACTTCTGCACCGGGCAGGTAATCGATTGCCACCCGGCAAATCCGCCGAGCACCACGCTTACGTTATTCCAGCCTTCCTTTTGCAAGATGCTTGCAGCGATCGTCGAGCGGAGGCCCGAACCGCAAAAGACGTAGACGGGCCTGTCTTTCGGTATTTCGTCAAGGTGCCGGGGTAATTGGGTAATGTGGATATGATGCGCGTTCGTAATGCGACCCTCTTTGTCGAGCTCTTCCTGACTGCGGACATCAAGCAGGAACGTCGGCGTAGTGGAATCGAGTATGGAGCACATCCGTGGAGCCGTTACCGTGCCGTTCCATGCGCTTGCCTCTCCTGCCTTGTGCCAGCTCAGCATTCCGCCCGAAAGCCTTCCTGCGATGTGGTCGTAGCCCATCCTCACGAGGTAGCGGACCGCCTTTTCCTCCTCCCCTTCATCGACGACGAGGAGGAGCGGCTTGTCATAGGTGAGAAACCAGCCGGCAAAACCGGGAATACCTTCCAGCCAGATGGAGAGGGAACCGTCAATATGGCTGTTGCCGAAGCTTTCCGGCATCCTTGTATCAACCACCGCGCATTCCTTCATCTTTTCCCTGAATTGAGCGGGCGCAAGGGGTGTGGGAACAGGTAATTGACCGAGGGGCGGCGCTCCTTCCAGGTTGAGCCGCTCCATCTGCCGGAAATAGGGTGCCTTTTCCAGATCCTTTGCGGTGGCCGCGACAAATTCGAATGGCTCGCACAACTGGAGTTTCGGATTGTTGCATCGCTCCAGCCCGATTGTTGTCCAGACTCTGTTGCTGATGGCTGATCCGCACACAGAACCGGGGCCGTGGGCCGGGCAGACAATTACCCCGTCGCCGAGCGTCAGCAGCCTGCCGAAGAGGGTATCGTAAAGCAATGCCGCCATCTCGTCGAGCTTGTCAGTGCCCATGAAGTCTACCCGTCCGACTTCTCCTGCAAAGAGTGCATCACCCGTAAAGACCATCCACGGCGCCCCGTGATCGTCGTGGAGAAGATAACTCATCATGCCCGGCGTGTGGCCGGGCGAGGCCAGGGCCATTATCTTAAGCGGGCCGAGACGCCACTCCTGCCCGTCGCTCACCGGCTTTCCATAACGGTAATCCCACTGGGCATCGGCATGCCATATCTCTGCCCCGGTAATAGAGGCGAGCTCGACAGATCCGATCAGGTAGTCCTCGTTCCGGTGGGTTTCGAATACGTAGTCTATTCGCATTCCTTCCCGGGCCGCCTTTTCCACGTAGATACGGCAGTCTCTTCGCGGGTCGATCACGGTCGCCGAATTCCCGAAGCCGACCAGATAGGAATAATGCGAAAGCCCTTCAGATTCGATTCGTTCAAACAGCATAGCACCTCACCTCATCTCGTCTTGACCTTTACCGTCCCTGCTACCCCTTTTTTCGGATCAGCCGCAAGCATCGTCGCTTCCGCACCTGAGGGAAGCACGGCAATGAGCTGGCCAAAGCTGTCCAGATCACCAACGGCTTGCCCGTTTACCGCCAGGATGATATCGCCCGCCTCAAAACCGGCCTGTGCCAGCGGCCCCTTGGGTTCAACTTTGGTGATCACGACTCCCTTTGGAGAATCCAAACCCAGTCCGGCAGCCTCCTTCTCGGTAAGAGAGCGAAATTGCCCGCCCAACCGTTCGTTGGCCGAACCGGCAAGTATTTTTGTCGCCTCTTTCATATCCCCGATCGTCACTGTCAGGTCCTGCCGTTTGCCGCCCCTCATGATGCCGACTTTCACCCTGCTGCCGATAGCCGAGGTGCTTGCCAGGTTTTGGAGTGTGGTCGCATCCGGGACATC
>MVRP01000168.1 GCA_002067405.1 Syntrophorhabdaceae bacterium PtaU1.Bin034
GTGCCTGGAAAGACCGGCCGGATCTCTCCGTTCCGGTCCTTTTCGAGCTTGAGCATAGGTTCGTCCAGGGTAAGCTGCGAAATCGAGTACCGTCTCGTCAGAATCGTGAGGAAATTTGCGTTAGCGGTAAGTTTCTTTACATAAGCGACCGTTTCGCCCTCTTTCAGGAAACGCACCCCATTGGCGTCGACCCGGTTCCAGCGCAGCGATATGCTTTCTACCTTAAGGTCTTCGCCGAGCGCTCTCCTGAGGCTGTACTCCAGGATCCTGTTCGACAACGTGACGAGGATGATGCCCAGGACAAAGACAAGGACCACGAAACCGGCGGCGGCGATTACCATCTTTCGGGTTTTGCGGGTTTTATTTTGGCTATTCCGCCGGGATCCTGCTTCCATCTCTCGTTTCTCGATCCGGGTGTTTGTGGTTAAATAGGACGAAAACTCCTTATTATTCAGCCACTTATGACAAAGATGAGAGATATCTTAATGCGAAAGGGGGTAAAGAGTCAAGCCGGGCGGGAAACGGAGAGGTGTACACAGCAAATCAGGAAGACAGGAATTGGGTGGAAAGAGGCCTCCGCCTCATGTAATGGTCAACTCTACCCTGGTGAGCCCTTCAGCCATAGGCAGTATTTTGAAACCGGATTTGCGGCAGATATTAAGCATTCGGTAATTGTCGCTCAGAACGATCCCGTAGATCATCCCCAGCCTTTTTTCCATTGCAATGCCGATGAGCATATCTACTAGCTTGTAACCGAGCCCCTTGTTCTGAAAGGCATCGTGGACGAGCACGGCAAACTCCCCTGACATAAGATCCGACTCGACAATGATCCTGCTGACCCCTACGATCTTCCTTATCCCTCCTTCGCGCCATTCGGCGACGAAGGCCATCTCCCTCTCGTAGTCGATGTTGCAGAAACGCGTCAGTTCTTCGTGGCTCAGGTTCTTAATGGATTGAAAAAACCGGCCGCGCACCGTCTCGGGAGAGAGTGTTGCAAGCATTTCGTATTCGAGAGGCTCGTCCTCCGGTCTTATTGGCCGCAAGATAAGCGGGGTACCATCGGACAGCGTGTAAGGTGTGACGTATCTGGTGGGATAGGGGGCTATCACGAGATGCGGGTAAGGGGGAAAATAGGCAAGACAATCCTTGTCCACAATGATACGCGCGTCAAGGGCTATGGGGACGCCCCTTGAGATGGCTATGGGGTTGATGTCCATCTGATCGATTTCGGGGAAATCGACGATGAGATTGGCAAAGCTGACGATGATCTTTTCGAGCTGCATCAGGTCCGCGGGCTGCTTCCCCCTGAAACCCGTGATCATCTTATAGACTTTGGTCTCCTCCATGAGGCGGCGCGCGAGCGTCTGGTTCAAGGGGGGCAGGGCAATCGAGAAGTCCCTGAACAGCTCTGCGGTGACGCCGCCCATGCCGAAGAGTATGACCGCCCCGAAGTCTTTATCTTTTTTGGCCCCGAGGATCAACTCGTAGTCGATACTTTCCACCATCTTCTGGACACTTACCCCGATGATCCTGGCATTTGGCATACGTTCGAGGATCTTGCCCATCATGTCCGCATACTTGCGCTCCATGTCGGCATCCGAGCTGACACCGAGGACCACGCCGCCCACATCGGTTTTGTGAAGGATATCGGGCGAGACGATCTTAAGGGCCACCGGATAGCCGGACCGTCGGGCCAGTGTCATGGCTTCTTCCACATTCCGGGCAACACGTACCGGGGTGGAAGGTATTTTGTAACTGGTGAGAAACCTCTTTGATTCCTCCTCGGTCAGTGTTGTCCGGCCTTCCTGGCAGATGCTCCTGATCAGGGTTTTCAGGCTGTTTTTGGGAGGCGCCAGGTCGACGGGCAATTCAACGGGCGTCTCGTAGAGGAGCTCAAGGTTACGTTCGTATGTGTACATGTATTGATAGGTCTTGACCGCCTCTTCGGGGGTATCGTAGGTGGGGATGTTGTTGGCAAGAAAGATTTCCCTTGCTCTGGCGACCGCTTTTCCACCCATAAATGTGGTAATGACCGGTTTGGGCGCCTGATAGGCCGCGGCCGAGAGCGCTTCTGCAAGCGCTCCCGGTTCGGCCAGGCCCTGAGGCGTATAAATGACGAGCACACCGTCTACGTGAGGGTCACCCAGACACACGGTGACGGCCTCGACGTAGCGCGGAATATCGGAATCACCAAGCACATCGATCGGATTACCGTGACTCCAGTGTTTGGGCAGGACGGAATCCAGCCTGTTGTAGCTCTCGTCGGATAGTTTCGCCAGCCGGCCGCCCAGGCCGATCAGCCAGTCCGTGGTGATGGCGCCCGGGCCTCCTGCATTGGTGACGATGGCTATTCTCGGTCCTGCCGGGAGGTGCTTCGAATCAAGGACGGCAGCGCAGTTGAAAAGGTCATCGATCCCCTCCACCCTGACAACGCCAACCCTTTTGAAGGCAGCGTCGTACACCTGATCGTCGCCCGTCATCGCTCCCGTATGAGAAAGAGCCGCCTTTGCCCCCTCCCTGAATTTGCCCGCCTTCAGGATGATTATCGGCTTGGTACGGGCGAAGCCCTTTGCTGCGCTTATAAACTTCCTCGCGTGGCCTACTCCCTCCATGTAGATCATGATGCTCTTGGTCTGCGGATCATCGCCGAGGTAATCGATGAGGTCGCCGAAATCAACGTCGAGCATGGAGCCCAGGGAGGCGAACATGCTGAAGCCTATCCGGGCGTCCATTGCCCAGTCGAGTATTGCGCTGCCGAGAGCACCGCTGTGGGAGATGAAGGCGACCTTGCCTGATTCGGGCATGGCACTGACAAAAGTGGCGTTCAACACCGCCCCGGGTCTTATGAATCCCAGGCAGTTCGGCCCGACGATCCGCACTCCGTACTTGTGCCGTATGGCCTCGATCCGGTTTTCCAGGTTCTGTCCTTCCTCTCCTGTTTCCCGGAAACCGGCTGAGATGATGACGATGCCCTGTGTACCCGCCTGTCCGCACTGCTCCACCATATCGGGAACGGTGGCGGCGGGAGTCACAATAATCGCGAGGTCGAGCGGCTCGGGGATCTCGGAAACGCTTTTGAACGCCGCTACTCCAAGGACGGTCTCTCTCGACGGGTTTACCGGGAAGACCTTTCTGCCTTTCGAGAGAAGCAGGTTCTCCAGGACGGTCCTTCCGACGCTTCCTTCCCTTTCCGTTGCTCCGATCACCGCGACTGTTACAGGATCGAACATTCTTTTCAGGCTGCTCATGTGATTTACCTATTGATAGAAGGTTTCCTGCCTCCCTTGAAGAGGCATATCCCATCACTTATGATAGCGGATGCTTTCGCAGCTCACTTTCCTGAAATGAAAACCGCAGATGGCGAGGCCGATAGCCAAAGGAATGAGTCGAGGATGCTTGAAAAGCGACCAAAACAGAAGTTTCCAGTAGTCAGTACGTTCTTTGCCGATAATGCCGAGGAACAGGACCGATCTGAAAAAGGCCGCAAGGTAATGGGCCTGAAAATGGATCCTTCTTGTCTGCCCCTGGCTGTATTCGGTGAGAAAACGTTTGACCCGCTCATAATAGCAGTGGGGTGAGTAAATGGTGCGGAGAATTGCCTGGTAGCCGCTGATGAGGGTATCCCTGTTCATCTTGGGAATAAAGTTCATGGACAGATCCATGTGATCGCCGGTAATCTCGTGGAGGAGCCGCCCTTCCTTCTGAAGGCGGGCATGCAGCTTGGTGCCCCGCGGCGCGTTGAGCAGACCCACCATGGCCGTGACTATCCCGCTCTCCTGAATAAAGCGTGTGAGCCGGTCGAAAATCGAGGGGGAATCATTGTCGAACCCCACAATAAACCCGGCCTGAACCTGAAGACCCGACCGCTGGACCGCCTTCACGCACGCCAAAAGGTCACGGTTCTTGTTCTGAGACTTATTGCATTCGTCGAGGCTGTTTTCATCCGGCGTTTCTATGCCGATAAACACCGTATCGAACCCTGCCTCGACCATAAGCCTCATCAATTCATCATCATCTGCGAGGTTGATGGAGACCTCTGTAGCGAACTCGAAAGGATAATCCTTTTTCCGCATCCAGTCGACGAGGGCGGGAAGCAGGTCTTTCTTCAGCCTTGCCTTGTTGCCTATAAGATTGTCGTCAACAAAGAAGACGCTTCCTCTCCAGCCCGTAGCGTAAAGGTAGTCAAGCTCTTGAAGCATTTGGCCGGCACTCTTTGTGCGGGGCTTCTTTCCGTACAGGACCGTGATGTTGCAGAACTCGCAGTTGAACGGACAACCCCGGGAGTACTGGATGTTCATCGAGGCATATTTCTTCACGTTGATCAGGTCCCATTCCGGGATCGGCGTCAAATTCATGTCGGCCCAGCATCCGGTAGAATAGACGTGTTTTGCGCAGCCTTTCTCGAGGTCGTTGAGGAAAAGAGGCAGTGTGATCTCGGCTTCGTTGAGGATTAAATGGTCCACCTCGGGGAAGTCGTCGGGATTCGACGTGAAGAGGGGGCCTCCGGCCACTGTCTTGACGCCCTTTTCCCTACACCTCTGTATGACCTGCCGTGCGTACTTCTGTTGAATTGACATGGCGCTGATGAACACGTAGTCTGCCCACTCGATGTCCTCATCACAAAGACCCGTCACCTGGGTGTCGACAAGACGCTTCTCCCAGCTTTTCGGAAGCATGGCCGCAACAGTCAGAAGCCCGAGGGGAGGGGAACTCGCTTTTTTTGAAATAAACTTGAGAGCATACTTGTATGACCAGAATGTATCGGGGTGCTGAGGGTAAACGAGGAGGACTCTCTTATCCTGGTTGGACATGCGTCCCTGGACCTTTTTGCAGTAGGAGCGGTAAGTGTTCAAGTCTTATAAGAGCCGTCCGGCAGATTCGACCATTGCCTTTCTTAAGCCCCCGCGGCTCTGTCACCTCTCCATTTTCGCCTTCAAGACGGTAGATTCTATGGGGACGCGGGTGGATGGGTCTCTTTCTCCCGTCCAGGTGTTCTTACCGTTACCCTTTTCGAGCGTTCCTTCCAGTTTGTTCTTGTGGATGTTCCCCCTGAATATCATGGGCTCCCCTTTGTCCCCGTCAATAATGAAGCTGAGCGCACCACCGTTCAGCCTGGCATTTTTGATCGTATAGGCCATGCCATTGCAAGTCACTGTTCCGTGTATATTCTGAAATTGCTGTGATACCTTTACCGTAAAGTCCCTCCACGCGGTTCCCGTTGGACCCTTACATTTCCACTCCCCGGAGGTGTTGGCCGGTACTACCCAGTAGAACACATTTGCATTGCCTACTTCAACAGATTTATCCGGCGCCCAGTCCCCCATATCAAAGGCATGAGACACTATCCGCGAGCCCGGTTCAAGTTCGGACAGGAGTTTTGGCCGGAGCTTCAGGTTGATGTTCGGAAGAAGATAGATCATTACCACGGTCGCTTCCCGCAGGTCTGCCTCAAACATATCCTGTTGGATGAACTTGACGAGCCTGGTTACATTCGCCTCGGCGGCGTTGCGCCGGCTTTGTTCGATACGGGCCGGATCTATATCGATGCCGACCCCCCGCACCCCGTACTGTTTCGCGGCTGCAATGACGAAACGGCCGTCGCCGCATGCCGGGTCATAGATGACATCGTTTTTCTGAATGGCGGCAAGGGCCAGCATTGCCTCCATCACCTTCTCCGAAGTAGGGACAAAGGGCACGTCGAGCTGCGGATTGGATTGAATCTCAACAGCCGGCCGGATGGGCGGCTGTTGGAGAAAAGCGGCTGATACGAAAGACAGGACCAACAGGGAAGAGAAGGCTAAGCTCAGGCATGTTCTCCGGTTTATGCGATATCTTGTCATCATGCCTCCTGTTTTTGTCCGGCGTTTGATCGGCACCTGTTGACTATCGACAGCAACATGTTGCCGCTCTCGCCGTGAATGTGTCTCTTCAGGTGTTGTTTGCCGTTACGCGGCTTTTATCAGCACCTTTACATAGCGTGACGGGGATGGTACTTGAACGACACGTTAAGCCTTGTCCGGTAGGCCGTCACTTTGCCGTTTTCGATAACAACATCCATTCTTACGACCTCGGCCACTCTCAGGTCTTCCAGGGTTTGGCAGGCGGTTTCAATGGCAGATCTGGTCGCCTCTTCCCAGGACGTCGGGCTCGTTCCCACTATTTCGATGATGTTATAGACCTTGCCTTCCATGGAAGCCTCCTTGAAATCGTGAAGTTTTGACCTGTCTCTTTAGCGATTGTAAGTACGGTTCATCGTCATTTCAACTTGTGGATTCCCCTACAACTTGCTGCAGGAAGAACTTTTTTCGCTTCGCTCCGTTGGCAACTATTGGGGCTCGCGTCGCCCCCTCTGCGCGACCGCCTGGCGGTGCCCGGCCCGCAGAGACTCCCCCTCAAAGACTCGCTTCGCTCGTTGTCTTGAATACCCTGCTGCTTGCAGCAGAGTCATTTATTCGGCCGGTTGTCGCCCTGCCGGCCTTTCTGCGTCTATGTCCCCGGCACCAGCTCGACCTTGATCCAGCCCTGCTGCCGTTCATCGAACGCCTTGTAGGCCGCCGTGGCCGATGTCAACGGTTCGGCCCTGCTCAATAACCTGGACGGGTCAATTGTGCCGTTCTGGACCATCTCCAGAAGCTTGGGAATGTATTTTCGATGATTGCAGTTCCCTGCATTGATCGTCAGGTTCTTGTTCATCGCTTCACCCATGGGAAATACCCTGAGGGTCTGGGGATAGACGCCGATGATCGACAGCGTTCCTGCCTTTGCGAGTGCTTCCACCGCCCATGTGAGCGCGAGGGACGGTGCATCACCGGGTTGCCAGGTGGTTCCCTGGGGGTGCGTCTCCGGGGCGATTTCCCGCAACTCCCGCTGAAACTCGGCTTCCTCTTGCGGTGTCCTGGACGCTGCCGGTCCGTGATGGGGTCTCTGGGCATCAACTCCTACCGCATCGATTGCGCGGTCGACGCCAATCCCTCCTGTCAGTTCCCTTATCACCTGTACGGGGTCTTCTTCCTCGAAATTGATAATCTCGGCGCCTTGAGACTGGGCCATTTCGAGACGGCAGGGAATATGATCGACGGCAAAGATCCTGCCCGCGTCCATGAGCATCGCGCTGGCAATGGCAAACTGGCCTACCGGCCCGCAGCCAAAGACAGCGACCGTGTCACCCGGTTTGATTTCGGCAATATCCGCCCCGAAATAGCCGGTCGGGAAGATATCGGAGAGCATGATCGCCTTGTCGTCATCCACATGGTCATGCATTTTGACCGGTCCCACATTGGCATAGGGTATGCGGGCGAATTCCGCCTGCAGCCCGTCGAAGGGCCCCGACTCCTCGGGTCCGCCGAAGAACGCCGTCCCGGCCTGTTTTCCACGGGGGTTCGCGTTGTCGCACTGCGAGTAGTAGCCGTCCCGACAGTAGGAGCAGTAGCCGCAGGCGATTGTCGAAGGTATGATCACCTTGTCTCCCGGCCGGAGGTTCCTCACCCCGCGCCCTACCTCCTCCACGACTCCTACACCCTCGTGTCCGAGAATGGTCCCCGGTTTCATGTGGCCCATTGTGCCGCGAACCATATGAAGATCAGTCCCGCAAATGGCGGAAGCGGTGAGGCGGACAATCGCGTCCGTGGGGTCCTTTATCTTGGGATCCGGGACGTCCTGGACCTGGATATCTCCTATTCCTTGAAAAACCAACGCCTTCATCGAAACCTCCTCTTACTGCTTTTTTTCGAAGATCAGACGGACACGCATATCGGAAAGCAGGTTGAGGCAACCGTGTCAGAACGCGGCGGGGGTATCGGAGAGTCCGGTAATGCTGTTTTGCGATTTTTTCCCGGTAATTTCTTGCCGATGCTGCATTCGTCTTCTCTCTTAATCGTTAATGTAAGTACGGTGTATAGCGCAGACAAGAGAGGGGAGAGGGTGTTTGTGAGCGGATCTTATGCGCGGGTTTTGGTGAATTGCTCTATCCGGTCCGCGGCATCGAAACCGCTTTTGACGCAGTCCCCGATGCCTATGCCCCGGTAGCTGCAGCCGATGAGGCAAAGTCCCGGAAAGGCCGATGCTGCTTCATCGATGGCAGCAACGCGGTCGAGGTGGCCGACAGTGTAGCGAGGCATGCTCTTCATCCATCTGTAGACCTTTGAGAAGAGAGGGGGTGCATCGATGCCTGCAATCTGTTTCAACTCGTCGAGGATGAGGGAAAGCAGGTCAGAATCATCGCAGGAGACCAATTCTTCATGGTGGCCTCCCCCAACGAAGCAGCGGACCAGAAGACGGTCCGGAGGGGAACGAAAGGACCATTTCAAGGAGCTCCACGTGGCAGCGTTAATACGCCGTTTCTCGGTTTTGGGCACAATAAAGCCGAAGCCGGGCAGATCCGCGTTGATGTCGCCTCTGTTGAAGGCAAGACTTATGGTGGCGGTCGAGGACCATTCGATAGGTGAAAGCCGCTCGGAGAGAAGGGGGGCCATGTCCCGTACGAGTTCTTTTGTGACATAGGACGGCGTGGCGAGGACAACGGCATCGAAAGGGATTGTGCTGCGACCGACCGCAAGGTTGTATCCCGTCGTGCCGCGCAAAACCTGTTTGACTTCCGAAGACGTATGAATCACGTCCTTTCCCGCAAATCCTACGCAGCCGTCCACAAGCTGCTGCATACCCCGCCTGAGAGACATGAAATAGGTGAGCTGTTTGCCGTTGCCGGTCGGCCGGTGAGCCGTTTTCATAGCCCTGACCATACCCCTGATCAGGCTCCCGTGCTTCTGCTCCATTTCGAGGAATCGGGGAAATATCGCCTTCACGCTCATATTGTCAGGGTTCGACGTATGGATTCCGGCAACGAGCGGCTCGGCGATCTTTTCAAGGCACTCGCGGCCAAGCCGTCGTGTGACGAACCGGGCGAGGCTCTCGTCCGCTCCGTCGCTCTTCCTCGGCACAAAGAGTTCCATGCCCATGCGGATCTTGCCGGGCAGCGAGATCAGGCTCGACCGGACGAGGGGCATGATCATGGTGGGCACCATAAGCATCACGCCTTCCGGCAGCCGGTGAAGCCGGCCGCGGGAAAAGATATATGTCCCCTTGTGCTCCTCGTTTGTACCGAGCAACTGGTCCTCCAGACCGATCTTCCTGATGAGGTCCAGGGTCCAGATCTTCTCGGGGAGGAAGCTGTCCGGTCCTGCCTCGACCGTGTATCCGTCGACTTCCTCCGTAAGAAGTTTTCCACCCGGCACAGGACCTTTCTCGAACATGGCGAAATCGATGTTTTTCTGCTTGAGCGCGACCGCACAGGCGCAGGCCGAGATCCCGC
>MVRP01000169.1 GCA_002067405.1 Syntrophorhabdaceae bacterium PtaU1.Bin034
CGAATATGATCTGCGCTCACCCATGTAGCGTAGCATAAAATGCTATAATGGTCACGTTATTTTGTGACAATTCCTAAGGACAATCACCCATTGGTGTTCTATGCGGGCTGGCCCGGTGTGATGAGTGCCATCATGGTCACAAAAGAATTCTCTAAAACGGACGTCTCCGCCTGGCCGGACGTCATACGTCACGTTCCAGAGGGACATTGTCCGGGAGGGGCTATACGATGAAGTCTGCGCGTCGGAACTTGCCTCCGCTGCACACAAAAACTGGGATGGAATCAAACGAGCCAAATCTGACCAAATTGGCCGGTTTGATCCGCTCCCATACCCCGTATGACGGTTCGTTCGAGTTACACATCCCTGGCGTGCACGCTATTCGCGCTTCCCGAACGGACACGGAGTTGATACATGCCGTAGCACCACCGGCCCTGTGCATGATCGTGCAAGGCGCGAAGAGAGTGATGTTGGGACGGGAGGTTTATGAGTACGACGCATCCCGTATGCTTATTTACTGTGTCGATCTACCGGTAGCTGCCCAGATCACGCGGGCCAGTCACTCAGAACCTTTTCTCTGTTTCAGGCTGGATATCAATTCACGCAAAATCGCCGAGCTGGTTCTGAAAGTCTTTCCGCACGGTCTGCCCCGAGTTCACGAGAGCCGCGCCGTGTGCGTCACTCAGGCCGACGTGAACATCTTCAACGCAGCAGCAAGGTTGATCGAGTTGACGGCGCAGCCTGCGGACGCTGAACTGCTCGCCCCACTTGTGATCGATGAAATTCTGATCCGTCTGCTCCGCAGGTGTCCGAATGGCCCAGATCGGCCTCGAGGAGTCCGGCTTGCACGGTGTCGCGAAAGCGATATCCTGGTTGCGCACCAATTTCTCCCAGCCTATGAAAGTCGAAGAGTTGGCCGAGTTGGCGCATATGAGTGTCTCCTCTTTTCACCAGTACTTCAAGTCCGTCACGTCAATGAGCCCTTTGCAGTACCAGAAGGTGCTGCGCCTCCAGGAGGCGAGGAGTCTCATGTTGACGACAATGATGGATGCTAGTGCTGCGAGCCGGCACGTGGGGTATCTTAGCGCTTCACAGTTTAGTAGAGAGTACAACCGATTCTTCGGGAGTGTACCAACCAAGGACATTGCCCGGTTGCGCGAACAGGGGTTCAGCCCCGCGGATGTTCGTACTGAGAGCGACATGTGATGCCGTGCTCTCAAATGTATGCCATAAAAACGGTCTTTGACGTTCGAGTAAGTAGCTGTACTCAGGGAGCTGGGACCATGAATCGACGAATCGGCCGATAGTAGAAGGTATTGTATCTAAGTTCACACGCGGAATGGATTTAGAATCAGCACAGGGAACGTATCGCGTATGAAAGTGTTGTTTGTGGTCATTGCAGTACTCTTTGTTTCGGCAGGATTATCCCCCGGACAAGATGTAACGGACTTTGCATTGCTCGCGCAAGCCTGCGCCCCGGAAGTTCACAACCAGACCTTGACGGCACTTGTAAGCGTCGAATCGGGTTTTAACCCCTACGCGATAGGAGTGGTCGACGGAAGGCTCAGCCGCCAGCCTAAAAATCTCACGGAAGCTCTGGATGTTGTCGGGCAGCTCGAAGGACGGGGCATGAATTACTCTCTGGGCATAGCCCAGGTCAATAAATACAACCTGTCCAGACATGGCCTCAGCCCGGCCGTCGCCTTCGACCCGTGCAGGAGCCTCATGGCCGGATCAAGGATACTTACTGACTGCTACCAGCAAGCGAGAAAAACGCACGTCGATGAACAACAGGCCGTAAGGGCCGCGCTGTCCTGTTACTATTCCGGCAACTTCACCACAGGGTTCAAGGATGGGTACGTTCAGAAGGTCGTGGCCAGGGCGGGACAAACCGCAGCACCCAACCTCAACTCCATAAAAATCATCAAGCACGACACTCAAACACGGAGGAACGGAAACAACCACATGCGGGAAGCACCATTGAAGGAGACGCGGCGGGAAAGAGACCCTGCCTTCGTCTTCTGATTTTTTGATACAGGGGGGTCCTATGGCACCACGAAGGCTATTTGTTATTGGCATCCTGGCAGTAGTTGTAATGGTCACCGCATCCCCGGTCCTCGCCGCAAGCGGCATCGCGAAAGTCGACACCTTTCTGGACAAGATAAGCACGCTCCTCAAAGGCGCCGGCGTTACCGTATGTGCGATCAGCCTTATGTGGGCTGGGTATAAGTTCTTCTTTGCTCATGCTGACATGATGTACTGCGTGCGTATCGTCGCCGGAGGCCTCCTGATCGGCGGTGCCACGGAGATCGCCGGCTACATCCTGGGATAGACCGAAGGCACGTTTACCCGGGGGAACGAATGATACGGCGGGACCCACTCTTTAAGGGATGCACTAGGCCGGCCATGGTGTGCGGTGTGCCGGTCATTCCCTTTTTTGTCGTTGTATTCGCGGTCGGCTTCCTCTCGATACTGACGACCGTACTCCTCAATTTCCTCACAATAGGACTCGTTTACGTCATGCGGATGATCGTTAAGAACGATGACCAGCGGTTTCGCATCATCGGGCTCTGGCTCTATTTCCGCATCCAGGACATGAATAGGGGTTTCTGGAAGGCATCGGCGTACAGCCCGGTGACGTACAAGAAAAGGTGGCGGTAGGCGCTGCCACCAGGACATGACAGCAGATTGGCTTCACGCCGAGAGGCATACATGAGGGCAACAGCACTTAAGAACGCGCAGCAGATGAAGCGAGAAAAACTTTGCAGCCGGTTCATACCTTTTTCAACCCACATTGACCCAAGGACACTCAAGCTCCGGACAGGCGACTACCTGAGAATCTGGCGGTTAGGAGGTATCAGCCACGAAAGCGCCGATCCTGAAGACATCCAGATTAGGGCGGACGGCATCAACCAATTGTATCGTTCCATAGGCACGGCGAACGTGGCGATCTGGACGCACAACGTCCGGCGAACGGTCTCCGACCGCCTGGTCGCGCAATACGAGAATGACTTCTGCCGTCACCTCGATCAAAAGTACTATGACTCCCTCTCGGGATACCGTATGATGGCGAATGAACTCTATCTCACGGTCATCTACCGGCCGGCAGTATCGAGAGTGGAAAAGGCCTTTCACCGCGCGGCACGGCGAACCATCGAGGATATCAAGAGGGATGAAGCAGATGCCCTGAAAACCTTCGGGGAGATCGCCGACGTGGTGGAACAGTCGCTACGTCGATACGACATCGATCCCCTTGGTACCTACTCGAACGATAAGGGGGTCGTCTTCTCTCGGGTCCTCGAATTCCTCGCCTTCCTGATTAACGGCACGTGGGAGAAGATCCCGGTTCCCCAAGGACCTATAAACGAATACCTCCCCACGTCGCGACTCTTCTTCGGTTCCGAATCCCTGGAAATACGCTGCTCCTCAGGAGAGACGCGATTTGCCGCCGCCCTTGATTTCAAGGATTACCCGAGCGGTTCAGAGGCGGGCATGCTCGATACCCTTATGTACGAGAACTACGAGTATGTCCTCACCCAGTCTTTTTCCTTCCTTGCAAGGCACGACGCCAAGAGCTTCTTGGACCGCCAGGCCAAGCAGCTCCAGAACGCGGCGGACGTGGCAACGAGCCAGATAGACCAGATGTACGAAGCCCTCGATCAGCTCATTTCCGGAGAATTCGCCATAGGCCAGTATCATGGCGTTATGATGGTCTTCGCTTGCGACTTGAAGGAACTGAACCGCAACGTCGCTTCCGCCCGGGCAGCCCTTCAGGATCAAGGATTCTTGACCGCCCGGGTCGATCTGGCCCTTGAAGCGGCTTACTGGTCGCAGCTCCCGGGGAACTGGCAGTTCAGACCTCGAATTGCGACACTCACCAGCAAGAATTTCGCCGGTACCGCGAGCTTCCACAACTTCTCCTATGGCAAACGGGATAACAACCCCTGGGGCCAGGCGGTCATGCTCCTCAGGACTCCAAGCCGGCAGCCGTACTATTTCAATTTTCACTCCACCAAAGCGGAAGAAGATTCGGAGGATAAAAAGGTCCTGGGCAATACGAAGATCATCGGCCAATCAGGGAGCGGCAAGACGGTCCTTCTCGGGATGCTCCTTTGCCAGTCACAAAAGTACAAGCCCACGACCGTCTTCTTCGACAAGGATCGGGGCGCGGAGATCCTGATCCGGGTCATGCGGGGCAAATACCTGGCCATGGAGAACGGCAGGCCTTCGGGGTTTAACCCTTTCCAGATGGAGCCTACGGAAGAGAACATCCTTTTCTTCGAGGATCTGGTCAAAAAACTGGTCACGGAGCGGGGGCGGCCCCTCTCGACCCGTGATGAACAAGAGATTGCCCATGCTGTGCGGACCGTGGCGCGGATGCCGAAAGAGCTGCGACGCCTGAGCACCGTGCGGCAGAACGTGATCGATACGGACGACGAGTCCGTGGCGAAGCGGCTCGCGAAATGGTGTCAGGGAGGGTCGTTGTCTTGGGTCCTGGATAACCCCGTGGACGAGCTCGATTTCACGAGCCACAGTCTCTATGGTTTCGATGGTACCGAATTTCTCGACAACCCAGAGGTCCGCACCCCCATATCGATGTATCTGCTGCATCGCATGGAGAGCATCATCGACGGAAGACGGTTCATGTACTTCATGGACGAGTTTTGGAAGTGGCTCCTCGATCCATACTTCAGCGACTTTGCCTTTAACAAACAAAAGACGATCCGAAAGCAAAACGGGCTCGGCGTCTTCGCGACCCAATCGGCTGTTGATGTCCTGGAAAGCCCTATTTCCCGCGCGATCATCGAGCAATGTGCTACTGATATTTACTTACCGAACCCGAAGGCAGACAAGAAAGAGTACATGGAAGGGTTCAAGCTCTCCGAGACCGAATTCGAGATCATCAGAAATCTCGGCGAGGACAGCAGGATGTTTTTGGTGAAACAGGGCCATAGCGGGGCCATTGCTTCGCTCGATTTACGGGGATTTGACGACGAGCTGGTCGTGTTATCGGGGAGTCTCGATAACATCGCCCTTCTCGATGAGATCATGGCGGAGGGGGGAGACGATCCGGATGTGTGGCTGCCCTTGCTGCAACGGCAATGCCGGGAAAGGGTCGGCAGAAGGCTGATGATGGCGGGATAAGGAGGGTTTATGCGCGGATCGGCGGTTTTGATGATGCTTCTTAGCCTCTGTTTTGTGCCGCTTGCTCACTCCGGTGGCGTACCCGTCTTTGACGGTGCCAATCTGGGACAGCAGATCACAAATAGCATTCAACAAATTGCCAAAATGGTTGAGCAGATCAACCAGATGAAAATGCAGTACGAGCAGTTGCAGCAGACCTACAATGCCATGACCGGAGCGCGGAACCTGGGCGACATACTCAATAACCCGCTCCTATCGAGCTATCTCCCATCGGACTGGAGGTATGTCTATTCCTCGATCAACTCGGGCGGCTACGCCGGCCTGACCGGAACAGCCAGGGCCATAAGGGACGCCAACAGGATTTTTGATGTCTGCACCGGGATAAGCGACTCCACCGCAAAACGCGCGTGCGAGAGAGAAGCGGCCAATGCCGCTCAGCACGCCGCGTTCAGTAGCGAGGCATATGACAAAACAGCAACGCGATTGCAGCAGATCAAGGAGTTGATGGCCAGACTGAATTCTACCACAGACCAGAAAGCCGCCTTAGAAATGATCGGCAGGCTCTCGGCAGAGCAGGCCATGATCCAGAACGAAGCCACCAGGCTCCAGCTCTATGACATGCTCATAGAGAACGAGCAAAGGCTTATCGCCCAACAGCAGAAAGAAATAGGCATACGAGAAATGAAGCGACACGGGGGTGTGAAGATGGCCCCCCTTGATCTGAGCGAATAACTGATTTCGGAGGGGGATATGCGAAGAAAATCTTTCTTGCTTCTGGGCCTTGCGAGCCTTGCGATTGTTGCTTGCGGGGATAAGGTCGCCGACCCCGATGCGCTGTACCAGAAGTACCTGAACGACGATGCGGCCCGGCAGGCCAAAGTAAGTGAATGCAAGCTACTGAGCACTGACGAGCAATCCAAAAGCCAGTCATGCATCATCGCTTTCAAGGCTGACGGAGACAAACAAATGAAGCGACACGGGGGTGTGAAGATGACCCCCCTTGATCTGAGCAAGTGAAAGTGGGTGATCAGTGACGCCTGATATCACCATATTTGCCTACATCGGGAAGACTATCGAGAGCACCCTCGATATCTTTGTGTCGGCCACTTCTTCAAACGTGATTACCGGGATAAGCGGTCTTGTCCTTGCGGGCGTCATTCTCTATTTCACCATCTACGGCTATCTGGTCATGTTCGGCCACATCGAGGAGCCCCTGTTTGATTTTCTCAAGAAGGCCGGCAAGATCCTCCTTATCATAAGCCTTGCCCTAGGAGTGGGGACATACCAGAGCAATATCGTGGAGAGCTTCCGGGGCCTTGAGAGCGGGCTGTCAACGATGGTCCACAATGGTTCGGCCTCGAACATATACGACGTGCTGGACATTTCTTTCTGCGGGGGTGCGACCCTGACGGAGAAGGCGCTCGACAGGGCCAACGAGTTCAGTATCTTGAATGCGCCGGCAACCGTGATAGGCTGGTTCTTGAGCGGCCTCATAATCGCCCTGGCCACGATCATCCTTACCGTTGTGGCGGCTGGCTACATCCTCCTCGCAAAAGTAGCCCTTTCCATGCTGCTCGGGATCGGTCCCATTTTCATCATGTGCTTATTGTTCCCGCCCGTCATACGGTTCTTCGACGCCTGGGCGGGCCAAGTCATTACCTATATCCTTGTCATTGTTCTCATGGCCACGGCCATGGCTTTTTCGCTCAAGATATTCGATGCCTTCGTGGGCAAAGTAAATTTCGCCGACCCGGGCCAACATGCGCTCACAATAGCCCTTCAATTGCTGATCATATCCTGCTGCCTTTTGATCATAGTTTTTCAGATCCCGACCATCGCGGCCGCGCTCGGCGGCGGCTTCGGGCTTTCCATGCTCAATCCCCTGCGGGGCGCTTCGATGGCTGCCCGGGGTCTCAAGAACATTGTCAATCCGGTGAGTGTTCGCAGGGACATGGGCACGGGACACATGGAGACGGCAAGCAGGATGCAGCACGTGAGATCGGGAAACACCGTGATGAACCCCGCCTACAGCAGGCGGCTCTATGAAAACCTTCGCACCGGTTGGGGAGGATGGAACAAGAACCAGTCCCCTAACAAGGAGTAGATATGAACCTATCCATCGGAGGCATTGTTTTTGCCGCGCTTGGTCTCTCGGGTCTGTTCTTCGTGGGAAGAAGGAGGTTCAACAGGCGGAACATGTTCGCCGTCGAAGAATTCCCGAGCTATTCAAGGGCCGTAGCAACAAGGCTTTTCGAATCGGTCATCGGTTTCGCTTCCTGGATATTCCTGGTAATCGGGATATTGGCGCTCTTCGCTTTATGCCTGACGTATGTGGTGCACCGATAAGGAGTGGTGCAATGAAACGACTACTGATCGCCATAGTAGCGGCCGGCATCCTGGTGACCTCATGCCGGTCCGCGCCAAAGCCTCCCACCGTCGACGGGTCACAGCGCGAGCCGGTAAACAAAAGCCTGATGGACACGGGGACCAAGAAATGACGCAAAATAAGCCAGATCCTTTTGTGAAGGCCCTCGATTGGGAGACCTCCCGGACCGAACAGCTCGAAAGATCGGAGCGGACGGCCTGGCTCGTGGCAAAGGTAGCGTCGGGCGTGGCAATTCTTGCCATAGTAGCCGTTGTCCTTATGCTCCCCCTGAAAGAAAGCGTTCCCTACCTTGTCAGGGTGGATAAGAATACCGGGCATACGGATATCGTGACAGTCCTGGACACAAAGAAGGTCAGCATCGATGAAGTGATTGATAAATACTGGCTCGCGAAGTTCGTAAGGGCGCGAGAGAGTTGGGAATGGTACACCGCACAAGAAGACTATGACAACGTGCGGCTCCTGAGCGCTCCCGAGGTAGGGAGAGACTACGCCCGCCTCTTCGAAGGTCCGAACGCCCTAGACAAGCAATACGGGCAGGGAACGGTGGTAACGGTAGAAATACGCAGCGTGGTCCCTCACGGCAACGGCCAGGCCTCTGTCAGGTTTGACAAGAAGATAAAGGCCCGCGACTCTGGAGAAGCCGGCGCCCGGATATCAACCTGGGTCGCCACCGTGGGTTATGAGTACAAAAAGGTCTCGAAGATGAAGGAAGACGAGCGCCTGAAAAACCCCCTGGGATTCCAGGCCATGAGCTACCGCGTCGACTCGGAGATCACCCGGCAGGTAACGCCCGCGGCGGCTCCGGATCAGGGCACACCCGCGCCGGTTGTGCCGGCGCTCATCCCGAAGTGAGGTAGTGCCATGCTTAGATTTCTTGTCCTGGCAGTTGTTGTAGCGGCCCTTTCGACGGAGGCCTTCGCTCTCGATATTCCGGTGGGCAGCAAGAACGACAGCAGGGTCAAACACGTGACCTACAAAAAGGACGAAGTGGTCCGCATCAACGCCTTCGTCGGCCTGGCCACCCAGATCGTGTTTTCTCCGGAAGAACAGATCAAGGACTATGCGTCAGGCTTTTCGGACGCCTGGGAGTTCGTCAATCGCGGCAACATCCTCTATCTCAAGCCGAAACTGGAAAATGCCGATACCAACCTTCATGTCGTCACCGATAAACGGCACTATGTCTTATGCGGCTCAACAAGGACTGGAAGAAGAACGCCAAAAACCAGAACCTTCCCTACGATCCTACCATGACCTTCAGATTGGAATTCGTTTACCCGGGAGAGAACGCAGCCAGATTCGCGCAACAACAAGCGGAGGAGGAGATCAGGGCCAGGCTTCACGCAAAGGATACTCCTCGCAACTGGGACTACACCATGCACGTCGGCCCGGCCTCGCGCGAGATCGCGCCGACCATGGCCTATGACGACGGCCGCTTTACCTACCTACGATTTCCCAATAATCGGGAGATCCCCGCCATGTTCCTCGTGTCCGACGACAAGTCGGAGAGCCTGATAAACACCCACGTCGTAGACGATACTGTCGTGATCCAGCGGGTCGGCAAGGAATTTGTGATTCGTTTAGGCAATGCGGTTGTGGGTCTTTACAACGAATCCTACGACCCCGATGGCGTGCCACCAGATAACGGCTTGAGCGTGCCGGGCCTCAAGAGGGTCATTAAAGGGGGATCGCATGGAAGATAGCAACGCCGTGGAAGAGCGGGAATACCTCGAAGGCGAGCGGGGGCCCGCGACCGT
>MVRP01000170.1 GCA_002067405.1 Syntrophorhabdaceae bacterium PtaU1.Bin034
TTGTATGGCGCAAGCGAGAAGTGAAAGGTTCACAGGTGAGAAATACTATTGTGAACTTATGCGACTAGACAGTAGTTGCGAAAGGCAGCGCAAGAAAAGCACCACATTCCTCGCCGGCAAAGACTTCATCATAACAGTACCCGGAAAAGAATAGAGAAAAGGGTGCACGACAAAAAAGTGGCAGCGATGCGGGTTGGATACCACCACCCATGGGTGAATGGAGTCCCTCTCATCTGACAGCCGGTTTTGCTGTTCGATGCCCCGCGTGGTCTGCCCTGCGTTCCCAGAAGTCCTCGAAGCGGCCGCTCAGTATGGTGCAGCGGAGGGCGATAATCGCATCAGCACCTCTCACGGTCCAGTGCATGCCTGCGCGCTTGAGCCGGGTGCCGATGGCGAACTTGCATCCTGCCTCGACGACGCCCGTGGAGGTGCATAGACCCTGCGCATGGAACTCGGGGTAACGCATGCGGCTGCGGTTCTCCGTGACATAGTCCCTGCACTTCCTCGCCTCATCGCAGCTTGAGGCGTGTATGTCAAGCATATGAATCAATTCGTCGAGGCGCCCTTCGTCGAGCTCGTCGTGACGCTCTTTGGCCCACTGTTTGCCAAGTTCGCTCCCGGCCCCGTAGACGGCCTTCGCCGCTGAGACGTTCTTTTGCATGGAAGCGGTCGACGATGTTGACGGCACCAGGGAAGTATTCGTGGGAGAGATTCCAGATCCAGACCGCGCTGTCGCCCAGTACTACCCGCCGTTCAGCCTGATCAAAACCACGCCGTGTCGCCTCCCGAAGAACCCTCTGGGCGAAGGGCGCATCCTCGGCGGAGTCAGAGGCGGCGCTCTCGATAGCCGCCGAGTAGGTAACGGAGCCCTCGTCCCGTACCGGTCGCCCTTCTTTGTCCCGGCCTTCCGCGCTCCAGGCCATGCAGAGCTTCACCTCCCGCGTCTTTGGAGCGCCCGTGCGTCCGGTCAGCTCGCTCTTCCGCACGAGGGATGCCCGTGCCGTCGATCCCGAGATAGAGCGTCGGAGAGGACGGCGTACCGGCTATACGTTCTTTCGTCCTCGGCGATCTCCCTGCCCAAGGCTTCGGACGTCCGTTCGACCTGTTTGGCGTTCACCTTTACGCCGGCAAGTTCCGAGAGCAACAAGGACCCTTCTTTGAAACTGACCATTGAGGCGGAAAGGCCGGTCATGCGCACCACTTGCGGGAGACAGGGACGTATGGACCATCGACAGCGCCCGGTCCCTGGGGACGAGACTCTCTTTGCATGTCTCGCAGTGGTACATCTCGCCAAGGACCGTGGTGAATGTTTTGGGCCGTCGTCCTTCGTAGCGCATATGACCGCCACAGGAGCACGGAAGAAAAGGTCCTGCATAGTCGGAGAGGTCCGCGTTGAGCTTCTTCTCGACAGCCCTGGCTGCCTCCCGCCTCGCCGCCGTCTCTATCGCCTCGAAGTCGAGACTATCAGAGGCGCCCTTGCCGATCAGCCTTTCGATCTCCGCGGCGATCTGGATCCCGAACTCTTTTTTGAGGCCCCCTTTTTGGCGGTCGCTTTCGCGTCCGCCTCTGAGAGCTTTCCCCGGCTCAGTTCGTCGCTTGCCTCGGCGAAATCGTGGGCGAGCTTCCAGAATCGTCGGCCCTCCTCCAACTGCTCTCTCACCTTCGGGAGATCCTCCTCGTTCGGTACCGTGCTGATCACGGATCTTCCTCCCACCTTCTTCGAGATGATCCAGCCGCCGTGTCCCGGATGTCCGGGGTCGGCACAGACGCACATCGGCTTGCCGCAACGACGGTATCGATAGATGAGAGAACCCAGGCGGAAATCGCCCATTCAGGCCAGCTCTTCCTGAAGCAGTGAACGTCGCTTTTCAAGCTCTTCCGTGGGGAATGTCTCCATTCTTCCCTCCCGTTAGCCATATAGGCTAACAGACATTAACACATTCCCAATCCTCCCCTCAAGCGACAACTTTTAAGTCGTGCACCCTAGAGAAAACTCGTGCTTGACTCTTGGAAATATCAATACATTGATGGCATCATTCAATTCTGATATAGTATACTATATCGTATATGGAGACAAAACGAAAATACAACTCAGAGTCCCGACGCAGTCAGGCAGCCGTAACGAAGCGGGTCATCCTTCTTGCCGCAAAGAGACTCTTTGACTCAAATGGGTTCGACAGGACAACTATTGAGGGGATCGCCAGCGCTGCCCGTGTCTCGGCTCCGACCGTCTATGCGTTGTTTAAGTCGAAAGAGGGGGTTTTGAGGGAGTTGTTCAATGAGGTCATCTTCAGCGACCGGTACAGATCCCTCGTAGATGAAGCCGCTTCTTGTGATGACCCAAGGCAGGCCCTGAAGATCGCAGCACACATCACACGGATGCTTCATGACGCGGAAGAATCAGAGATCGGACTGATCCGGGGAGCTTCGCTGATGTCTCCGGATCTAAGATCATTGGAGCGGGAGGCCGAGCATATTCGCTACGAACGGCAGCACTTTCTCGTACTCCGTCTTGAGAAGGAGAAGCTGTTGCCCGATACCCTGAACTCGACCCGCGCCCGTGACATCCTCTGGTCCCTCACGAGCCCGGACATCTACCGCATGCTTGTGATAGAGAAAGGATGGTCTTCCGACGAATACGAGACATGGCTTAGTAAGACACTCCTTCAAACACTCGTCGTTGCTACATCAGATGGTGCAGAAAAAACGGCAGAGACAACCTCGAAGAGTGTGAGCGGTCCGAAAAGGACGCGAAGAACAGGCCGGGTTATAAAAACGCGTTGACCGAGACTTCAGTACGGAAAAAACGGAGGTGCAAATATGAGAAGCGAACTGATAGGAGCCCTGAAATTGCGCATGCAGCCGGTTGCCGTGATCCTCACCGATCACAAACCCGCCGGAGGCCTTCACTTCAAAGAAGGAAGCATATTCGGCTGTGTGGCATCCATGTTGGTGACGTCCAGCAAGAAAAGCCGCGTTGCGTACTTTGACCGAAAGACCTATGGCTGTCCCGGCGGAGGAACGGGTCTGGGTTTTGGGGACAGGTACGGCAGTTTTCCCATTGACTGCCTTCTTTCGACGGGCAACAAGGACTTTGCGGCAAAGATGGGACGCCCGGGTTCGGAAATGGAGGAGGGCGAGCGATTCTACAAGGATCCCGAGACTGCAAGAAAATGGGTGAGGACGCTCCCGTTCCGCGACGTTCCATCGGAATACGTCGTGTTCAAGCCGCTCGAGCAGGTAACGGATCAGGAACAGCCGGTGCTGATCGTCTTCTTTGTGAATCCCGACCAACTGTCGGCCCTGGTAGTCCTTGCCGACTACAACCGCGGAACGAATCAAAGGATTGCCGCGCCTTTTGGAGCCGCATGCCAGTCGATACTGTTTGGCTATACTGAAGCAGACAAAGAAAGCCCCAGGGGCATCATCGGCTTCTTTGATATCGCGCAGCGCAGTCAGGTTGACCGAGAAACGTTGACGTTCACCGTGCCCTTCAAGATGTTCAAGGAAATGGAGGGAAGTATCGAGGGCAGCTTCCTAGAAATGCCGGTGTGGAAGAAACTACAGGAGCGGCAGTGAGGTTCGGCGAGATTCGGAACAAATGTTCAGCGGGTCTGATTCGCGGGGAAATTGTCAAAAGTTTCATGAAAAGCAGTAAATGAGATATGAAAGCAGGGACATTGAAGACGGTAGGAAGCAAGACAAGAGGTTGACTCGATCAAGAATCAGCTCACCGCCTGATATTTCGGCAGCACCAAGGCAGGCGATGAGATAGAGAAATAGTAGTTTTGTTGTTCTTTGACAATCGAAGAGAAGTAATCCTTTAAGCCGCGAGCGAGAGGATCCTTGCCCACTTGCCCTGGATGGTGGTGATCCCTTCCAGCTCTTTTAAGGGGATGGGAACCTGCCACTTAAGAGACGTATGGGGTCTCAAGAAGTGGTAGTGGGTGACGAAGAGGGTAACGAGCGCAAGAGCGCCGTTAAAACTGTTGAACCCATGTGAAGGTCTCATATGGTGTTTGAAGGTCCGATTCAGTCGTTCGATCAGTTGCTTGTAAGGTCTATACGTCTCCGACTCGCTGTCCAGGCAGTCCGATCACCTTCTTATGGGCAACCGATAAGTCTCTCTGTTCGTTCAGGTAGTGCAGCCCTGCAGGGTACGAAGGATTTCCATCGGTGACGAGAATAATCGTCTGATCCGCCGTCCGGATTGCCTCGTTCATGGCAATGACGGCAGGCAATGTCTCTCTGCTGCCGGCCACGTGGTAGGCGGTGATCTTCAGGTTCTTGGAAGAGACGAAGAAAAAGACGTAGTGCTGTTTCCCCATGACCTTGATGTAGGCCTCATCGCCTGCGCTTATCTCGTCGATGGGGTCCCTTATACTTAAGGTTGAAGCGGTGACAGTAAAAAGCAGCCGCAGCAGCGTAGTTTAAAACCGACTGGTAGGAGATGGAGATCGCAAAGACTGACCGAAGAACTAAAGCGGTCTTCCTCGCACTTAAGGCAAAAAGACACGTAGAAGGCAAGGACAAGGCCGAGGATGTTGGGTTCTCGTCAGATTGAGGACCGGCTCTTCAGGAGAAGAAACTGCAAGCTCGTGAGGTTGGTAATGATACTCCCTGACAGCTTGAACTGGGAGCTCTTCTTCTTCGCAAGCTCCCGTTCCTTTTCGTTAAGCTTGCCTATTTGTCTTACCCAGTACTCGCAATTGTCGTTGGGACATTTATAGTAGGTTGCCTCCTTCTTCTGCTTCCAGGCAAAGAGGGCATGAAGGCAATAGGGACACCAGTACTTGGTCTTCTTTTGGAATCGTCTGTCTGCCTGAAAGAGTTCATTGCAGACCTTGCACAGAAGTTGGCTCCTTTTCTTCCCGTCATTGTAGTAGAGGTACTCATGGGGAGCATGGCAGCAGGGACAGACGACAAGACTAGGCACGCGGTGGGAGCCACGACATTTTACCGGGATAAAGGCTTACCATGCATCATTTCATACTCGGCAAGGATTTGCTTGTAGTCCCTCGCAGGCTCCTTCTTTGGAAGCTCTGTTAATGGCGGCAAGGGAGGGACAATAAAATTCCGATAGTTGGGATGCTTCTCTTTGAAATCGTCTTTTGGCTTCACTTCCGGATTGCGGTCGTGAAGGATATCGGCAAGGCCGCTCACGATCTGCTCGATCTCACTCTTCGTGAATTTCGAGCATATCCAGATGATGAAGCGGGCTATTTTGGGCATACGGGCTTGCCTCCTTTATGGGTCTCGCAAACACATAAAAACCCTGCTTCTGCAGGGGGAGGCAAGTTCTTTAAACAATAAGTAAGGAATTACAAGGGTTTTGTTGAGAAAGGAACAGGAAGTTTTGACAAAACCTGCCCGGAAGGGAGGAGATGGATATGGAGAAAAGAGTGCTCGAACCCCGTGGCAGACGGCAGCGAAGAGCTCGAGACCGTGGCGATCGTCGACGTCCTGAGACGGGCCGGAGCCAAAGTCATGGTGGCATCAGTCAATGAGCTGACTGTGAGGGCATCGAAAGGGGTGAACCTTATGGCAGACAGCCTTTTGTCCGACTGCAGCCGTGAGGTGTTCGATCTCATAGCCCTGCCCGGCGGCATGCCGGGGGCCGAAGCCCTCCGCGACTCGGCACTCCTCGTCGCGCTGCTGAAGCGCCAGGCCGACGAGGGAAGGTTCTATGCAGCGATATGCGCCTCACCCGCGGTGGCCCTCCATCCCCACGGCCTGCTTCGGGGGAAACGCTTCACCTGTCATCCTCATTTTGCCCAGGGGATAGACGGCCGGCTTTCAGACGATCCTGTCGTCGTCGACGGCAACCTGGTAACCGGACGGGGTGCCGGCTGGGCGGTCGAGTTTGCACTCACCCTCGTCGAACTCCTTTACGGAAGCGCGAAGACCCGGGAGGTTCGCCGGGGAATGGCGATGTGAGGTATCGATCAGCCTCATTCGCTGGAGGGAATGGCTGCCTTTGTAGTAATACTACTTGTCTGCAACGGTTTACTTAAGAGTTATAATACACGGGGTTCATGCAAGCTTGCTCCATCGACCATATTCTTCCCGAGCTGAAAGTCGCCGTCTTAACCCGGCCGGCGGTCGTGCTTCAGGCTCCGCCCGGCTCAGGCAAGACAACCCGCGTCCCCCTGGCCTTGCTTCAGGCGATGTCCCCGAGATCCGGGCGGATCGTCATGCTCGAACCGCGGCGCATCGCGGCGGTTGCCGCGGCCCGCTGGATGGCTCGCCTCATCGGGGAACCGGTCGGTAAAACCATCGGCTACGCCATCCGCTTCGAGCGCCGGGTTTCAAAAGAGACCCGCATAGAGGTGGTCACCGAGGGCATCCTCACCCGGCGCCTCATCGACGACCCCGCACTCGACGGGGTTGCCATGATCATCTTCGACGAGTTCCACGAAAGAAACTTGCACGCGGACCTGGCCCTGGCCCTGAGCCTCGACATCCAGCGAAACCTCCGGGAAGACCTCAAACTCCTGGTCATGTCGGCGACCATTGAAACGGCGCCCATAGCCGCCCTTCTTGGCGGCGCTCCGGTGATTGCGGTAAACGGTGAGGGCTTCCCCGTGGCAGAGCATTTTCTCCCGGATGAGGGAGGGCCGAGGGGCCGGCCTCTCGAAGATCGCATTGCCTCTGCGGTACGGCGTTCTTTGAGGGATACGACGGGAGACATCCTTGTTTTCCTGCCCGGATCAGGAGAAATCCACCGGGCCGAGGCACGCCTCCGGGACGTCGTTGCCGGGTGGGAAAAGCCCGTCTCCCTGCACACCCTTTACGGGGATATGCCTTTTGCGGAGCAGGAGCGGGCCATCATGCCGGGGACGGGGCAGAAGATCGTCCTGGCGACGAACATTGCCGAAACAAGCCTGACCATAGAAGGGGTTCGGGTCGTGATCGATAGCGGCCAGGTCCGAAGGCTTGTGCACGACCCGGCAACAGGCATGAACCGCCTCGTGACGGTCACGACCTCAAAAGCCTCGGCGATACAGCGCCAGGGCCGGGCAGGCCGCATCGCGCCTGGTACCTGCTATCGCCTCTACGGCCGCCACGCGTACGACTCCATGATTCCTTTCGATCCGCCGGAGATAGCCACCTCCGATCTTTCCTCCCTGGTGCTGGACCTCGCAACCTGGGGAGTAAAGGACCCCTCGGCACTCACCTGGCTCGACCCGCCGCCGGAAAGGTCCTGGGAAGGGGCCCGACGTCTCCTCATGGACCTGGATGCCCTCGAAACTAACGGGACGGCGACCGCTATCGGCCGACGCCTGGCCCGCCTTCCCCTTCACCCCCGCCTGGGGCGAATGCTTTTGCGGGCGGCAGATTCGGGGCATCTTCGCCTGGGGGCAGATCTTGCCGCCCTCCTTTCCGAACGGGACATTATTAACCGCAACGAGCGGGATCGGCAGAAGAGGGCGGATATCAGTGAACGTCTCTCAATGCTCCAACGCTGGCGAAAGGAGAAGGAGGCCCCGGCAGGCACGGACCCTTTCGCCCTGCGATCCGTTGAACGGGTGGCCGAACAACTCCGGGAGCTGGCATCACCTGCGGCAGGACGGCTGGTCGGTAAAGACGAAGGCAACCTCGTTTCCTCGCTTCTCCTCCATGCCTATCCTGACAGGATCGCCCAGAGACGACCGGAAGGGAACGGCCGGTATCTGCTCTCCCGGGGAAGGGGGGTGCGCCTTCCCCAAGGGAGCGATCCCTTTCTCGTAGCCGTCCGTCTGGACGGCGGCGAAAAAGCGGAAGGAACGATTCATTTGGCCGAGCCTGTCGCAGAGGAAACCGTAAGGCGGGAGATGGGGCCCCATATCAGGACCATACGACAGGTGGAATGGGATCGGCAGGAAGGACGGATCCTCTCCGTCATAACCGAAAAACTGGGGGTGCTCACCCTCTCGGCAACACCCTTCTCCGCTCCGGACGAAGAGGTTGTGCCGATTCTGTGTCAAGTGGTCCGTTCAAGGGCCGCCGCCCTGACCTTCGCAGAAAATGTCAGGCAATTTCTGGGCAGGGTTGCCCTCATGAGGAAGGCGTTTCCTTCTGAGGACTGGCCCGATATGACCAGGGAAGCCCTCCTTGCCTCCCCGGAAGCATGGCTTGCCCCCTGGCTTTCCGGCATCCGCACGAAAGAGCAGCTTGCCGGGCTTAACCTCCTGCCGTCCCTAACGGCGATCCTTTCCCGGCAACAGTTCTACCGCCTCGATAAAGACGCCCCGGCAGCAATGGCCGTCCCCAGCGGCCGCACTATCGCCCTGAACTATGCCGACGGGGAATTGCCCGTCCTCGCGGTCAAGCTCCAGGAGCTCTTCGGCCTCGCCGTAACCCCCACGGTGGCACGCGGACAAGTAGCTGTCCTGGTTCATCTTCTGTCCCCCGCGGGGCGTCCGGTTCAGATCACCCGGGACCTGAAGGGGTTCTGGGAAAACGGCTACCCTCAGGTAAAAAAGGAACTGCAGGGACGCTATCCCAAGCACCCCTGGCCGGACGATCCCTGGAACGCCGCGCCCACCCACAAAATATCCCGCAAAACCAAATAAGGGGCGGGATGGATACCTTCAATGATTCAGTAGCGAACGCGACTCCGGCACGCCCGCGTGGACTATAGAACGCCCTGAACATCGAAAACTACGAGTGCTTTTCAACACTTTCCGTGAAAAGGGACGACAAGCGGGCAGAATGACTAAGGTTCACCTGCTTATTAAGGTTATTGCGAAAGGATCTCCCATTCGTCGAACACGTAACGAAGAAGGAAAATGCTCCCATCGGTAGTTCTGACCTTGAAATAGTTCACTTGCGGGCTTGCCGGGTCGAGACCTCCTTCGTACCACCTATCCACGATTTCTACTACTTCCCAACGTCTGTCCCTGTAAGTAAATGCCACCGACGTTCGTTTGCCTTATACCCGCTGTAGCATTCAACCTGGATTTTCTCGTAGCGCATAAGGAATACCTCGGAGGCAGGCACGTGAGTGATGATTACTGTTGGCAGAAACACCGCCCTTAGTCTATTATACCAGCATGATTCGGCCGGCGGTCATGAAAGGCAGCTTTAGGCAAAGCAGGTGAGGCAGATCTGAATGGCGGCGCATAGTATTCCGATTGATAGGCTCAGCCCTGAAGCCCTGCGGGGCGTTATAGAGGAATTCATTTCAAGAGACGGCACCGATTACGGCGAGAAGGAGGCTCAGCAGGAAATGAGTTTCCGGCAGATAAAACACAAGCTGGAAACCGGATTGGCAGTCCTCATCTATGATGACGAGACGGA
>MVRP01000171.1 GCA_002067405.1 Syntrophorhabdaceae bacterium PtaU1.Bin034
GAATATGCGTTTGTAGGTCTCCTTCTCCTTCTCCCATTGTGCTTTGTCGGGCTCTTTCTCATCCACGCAGGCGAACACGTAGTACTTGCCTCCGATCTCCACAGGCTTTTGGTGCACTTGCCCCTTGGAAAGCAAGAATATGCCCGCGGCGTCCGTCGGTACCTGTCCGATCCCCGCAATATTCACACTACTTCTCGGCAAGAAGCCTGTATCTTTCCCCGGCTTGAGGCTTTTGTCCTTTATCGCATCCTCCGCCTTCACCCTCGCGGTCAGCTTCGCTTTCTCGCCGGCAACTCTGGCCCTGATGGCCTTCAGCACCTCTTCTTTTTCGAGCGGCTTTCCGTCCTCGCGATCTACTATCTGGAAGATCAGGGACCTGTTGCCCTCTCTGACAGGAAGAGAAATGTCGCCCTTGTTCATGCCTTTGAGCCATTCATTGATTTTCAGTCTGGAGAACTTCGCCATAAGGTCGCTTTCCTTCAATGTGCCCAGGTCCACGACCTCGATACCCTTTGATTTTCCGTATGCAGTGATGTCTTTCGATTTTAACAGCTCCATATATGCCTGGTCGTCCTTGACGCCGCTCTTCTCGTCTATGAGCACGTACTTGAGGTGATAGGTGTTCTCCGACCGGTGGGCACCCTTCTCTTTTTCGTAGAGAGCGCTCACTTCCTTTTCGTCGACGCTGGCCTTGTCTTTATAGTCATCAGGATCAAAAACAGCAACGGACAGCTTTACCTGGCCTCTCTCTTTAAGGTAGCTTTCATAGGCGGCCTTTTCGTCGCTCTGGGGCGCGTTGTCATGCACAATAGCCACCATCTTTGCAATGATCAGCGAGCGTTTCTCGTTTTCCTCGAAAGTCTTCGGTTCCAGATTGTTCCTCTTCAGGACCTCTCGGTACGCCTGTTCGTCGAACTTGCCGTTCCTCTTGAAGGCGTCGATCCCCGCTACATAAGCCCCGAACTCCTTGTCGGAAACCTTGAGCCCCATATCTTCAGCCTTTTTCAGAAAGAGGTATTTATCTACGAGTTGGTCCATCACCTTTTCTTTGAGCTTAAGCTCCTTCTTCATATCATCATCGAACTTGTCCCGGTACAACATCCTGTAATAATTTACCGTCTTATCGTAAACATCATGGTATTCCATGGCTGATATCTTATAAGGGCCCACTTCCGCGACTGTCTTATCATCGTTCATCCCATTGAACCCAAAAGTGAACACAAAAGAGACTATAATGATAAAACAAAATACCCCCAGCATCCACCTGCTTGCGTGTTTCCGCATAACTCTCAGCATCGTTTCTCCGGTCTCCTATTTAAAACTTTGGCTTTTCGTTGCTTGATTTTGATATTTTAAAATAGTATATTAGCTCTTACTTTTCAACAGCTTAATTGCAAGGGGAGCCAACGAAATGCTTGATGCTTTGTTCGGATTTATATCTAAAGACCTGGCAATTGACCTTGGTACGGCGAACACGCTTGTCTACCTTAAGGGAAAAGGGATTGTCACCAACGAGCCTTCGGTTGTAGCGGTTCATCAGGATCAGCGTGGCGGAAAACGGGTCATAGCTGTAGGCGAAGAAGCAAAAAGGATGCTGGGCAAAACGCCCGGAAGCATTGTCGCCATACGCCCCCTCAAGGACGGTGTCATCGCGGACTTCGAAGTCACCGAGGCCATGCTCAAGTACTTCATTCAAAAGATCCACAACAAGAAGTCATACGCCCGTCCCCGTATCGTCATCTCGATCCCCTCGGGTATTACGCCGGTGGAAAAGAGGGCAGTTAAAGAGTCGGCCGAATCCGCAGGGGCCAGGGAAGTCTATCTTATAGAGGAACCGATGGCGGCTGCCATCGGTGTGGGTCTCCCCATTACCGAGCCGAGCGGCAACATGATCGTCGATATTGGCGGCGGCACGACCGAGGTCGCCGTTATCAGTCTTTCCGGCATCGTCTACTGCAATTCGGTAAGAATAGCGGGAGACAGGATTGACGAAGCCATCATACAGTATATCAAAAGGAAGTATAACCTTCTTGTGGGTGAGCGGACTGCCGAGATGGTCAAAATCAATATAGGATCGGCCTATCCGCTTCAGGAAGAAGAAGAATTGGATATGGAGATAAAGGGCCGGGATCTCGTGGGCGGAATCCCGAAGACGCTCGAAATCTCCTCAAAGGATATCAGGGAGGCGATTGCCGAGCCCGTGAATGCCATAGTCGACTCGGTCAGACTTGCCCTGGAAAGAACACCGCCCGAACTTGCAGCCGATATTGTAGACAAAGGCATAGTCTTGTCCGGAGGCGGCGCCATGCTGAAGAACCTCGACCTCCTTATCAAAGAAGTCACCAGGTTACCTGTTATCGTTGCAGACAACCCTCTCACCGCCGTCGTAGAAGGCGCCGGAAGAGTCCTGGATGAAATGAATCTTCTCAAAGAAATAGCAGCGAAGTTCTAAGAAAACCGAAGAGCGGCGGTGAAAGGTACCTTTGTAATCATATCGGCTATCTTACTACTTACTCTCTCTTTCCTTTTTTTTACGAACATTACTGCCTTCGAGAAAACCTATTCAAGAACAAAGTCTTACCTTGCCGACGGGATCGGCCCTGCCCTGTCGGTTATCGGTGCACCGGTGCGGTCAATCAGCTATGTCTTTGAAAACTACATCGACCTCATAGACGTGAAAAGGACGAATGCGGAGCTGAAGAAAAAACTCGAATCAATGGAATTCGAGAACCAGAAGATTCCGGAACTGATAAAAGAAAACGAAAGGCTCAAAGGGCTGCTCCAGCTGGTCGAAGAGCGACCGAAAGAGTTTATTGCCGCCCGTGTAACCGGTGAAGATGTGATGAACTGGTTCAAATGCATCATTATCGATAAAGGACGGAATGCGGGCGTACGGGAAAAAATGCCCGTTATTACCCCTGCCGGCGTCGTGGGCCAGGCGGTCGAGATAAACAAGTGGCATTCGAAGGTGATGATCATAAACGATACGAACTCTGCCGTTGACGCCTATGTGACGGGCAAACATACCCGAGGCATTGTCGAAGGCACGGGGCATACGATTCTCAAGCTCAAGTACGTTCAAAAGAATGACGATGCGGAAGTGGGCGACAAGCTTATCACATCGGGCAAGGACGGCATCTATCCGAAGGGATTCGCCCTCGGCATTATTATCAGCATAAACAAGAATGTACCCGGACTCTTTGCCGATATCGATGTGATGCCCCATAACAATTTCAAAAAACTGGACGAAGTCCTGGTCGTCAAGAAACAATGAAGAAGCTTCTTTGTCTGGCTTTCGGCCTCTTTCTGATGGCATGCGAGTCTGCTCTTTTCTCCTTCCTGCCCCTGGAGCTCACCAAGCCCGACCTCGGTGTCCCTTTCATTATTTACGCGACTTTCTTTCTTTCACCGGCCGAGGGCCTTGTTGCCGCCGTGGTATTCGGCTTCTCGCAGGAGCTGCTGTCCAGCGCGCCTTCCGGCTCGATGCTCTTCACCAATGTCGGTCTCCTTCTCTCCTGCGTCTTCCTGAGAAGCAGGCTTTACATCGAATCGAGATACACTTTTTCTCTGGTTTGCGCCGCCTCCGTCCTCTTTGAATCGATGATATTCCTGGCCCTTGCCGTCCTCTCAAAGGGAGAGACAAAGAATATCCTCAACGTGGCGGTTTATTCCGCCCCTGATGCAATAGTGACGGGTTTCCTGTCGCTCTTTATGTTCGCCTTCTTTGAGCAGTTCAAATTCCGCTATTCGGTCAGGACATAGCATGCAGGAAAAAGTACCGCCCCACGAGAAAAAATACAAATGGTGCAAGCGGATCCTCGTTTTCACCACGATCATTCTCTTCATGCGTCTCTTCGATTTACAGATACTGAAGGGTGAGGAGATGAAAAGATTGTCAGAGCAGAACCGGGTGCGAATAAAGAAAATCATCGCGCCTCGCGGCGCCGTTTTCGACAGGAACGGAAAACTGCTGGCAGATACCAGGCCTTCCTTCAATCTTTACATAATACCGGAGGACATCAAGGACTTTACGCAAACGGTCGATGGCATGGTGAAGCTCCTCGAACTGGACCGGGAAGACGTTATCTCACGACTGAAGGACGCAAGGGATTTTCCCTCATCGTTCCCCGTGAAAATAGAATCAGATATGTCGATGGACAGGGTAGCAAAGGTGGAGGCCAACAAAATCTACCTTCCCGGCGTTCTTATACAAATAGAGCCCAAAAGAAATTATCCTTTCGGGACCGTCCTCGCCCATGCCCTCGGTTATGTATCGGAAGTCAGTAACGAGGAATTGAAGAGACCCGAGTACAAGACATATGTGCCCGGCGACGCCATCGGAAAGTTCGGCCTCGAGAGGATGTATGAGCAATACCTCAGGGGTGTGGACGGCGAAAAAAGGGTGGAAGTGGATGCGTCGGGCAGAGAAGTACGGGTGCTCGACATAAAGGAACCGATCTCGGGAAACGCCCTCTACCTCAACATAGATATGGAGGTCCAGGAGGCGGTCGAAAAAGGGCTGGAAGGAAAGAAAGGAGGCGTGGTCATCACCGACCCGCGTACCGGCGGCGTCCTTGCGATGGTGAGCCACCCTGCCTTTGACCCGAACCAACTTACGTCCGGGTCGAGAGAGTATTGGAAGACAATCGCGACCGATCCGCTCCATCCCCTCCAAAACAGGGCAATCCAGGGGAGATTCCCGCCCGGCTCTACCTTTAAAGCGCTCGTGGCCCTTCAGGCACTTGAAAAAGGTGTGATAAACGAAAGAACGACTTTCAATTGCGGAGGGGGGTTCTTTTACGGCGGCCGGGTATTCCGGTGCTGGCAAAAAAGGGGGCACGGCGCGATTTCAGTCCACCGGGCACTCGTTGAATCATGCGACGTGTTTTTCTACAATGTGGGCTTAAGACTGGGTGTCGACAACATACATGCAATGGGCGAGAAGATGGGAATCACGAAGCAAATCGGTATAGATCTGCCCGGAGAGAAGAGCGGCCTCATCCCCTCTACAGAATGGAAAAGGAAGAACTTTGGCGAGAAATGGTACGAGGGAGAGACCGTATCGGTTTCCATCGGGCAGGGCGCAGTATGGCTTACGCCCATCGGTCTCATGCAACTCGCTGCCTTTGTGGGCAACGAAGGCGTCACATTCAAGCCCCAGTTAGTCAACCGCATAGTCTCGCCCGAAGGCAAGGTGATAAAGACTTTCGAGCCGGTCATGCGCACCAACGTGCCACTTAACAAAGAGGCAATCCGGATCGTTAAGGAAGGCATGATGGGGGTTGTGAACGAGCCGAGGGGCACTGCTTATACAGCCGCCCACCTCCAACATGTGAGCATGAGCGGAAAAACCGGGACAGCCCAGAGCGTGGGCATGGAGAAGGGGGCGGGCAAGGGCGACCATGCGTGGTTTATTGCCTACGCCCCGAGTGACAGCCCTTCTGTGGCAATGGGCATCTTACTGGAGCACGGCGGTCACGGAGGCAGCGCATCGGCACCGATAGCCAAAGCCGTTGCTGAGGTTTTGTTCAAAGAACAAAAAGAGGTAAAATCGGCAGAACTGAATGTACATAGATAAGCGGCGTCTCTACCATCTCGACTGGTACCTTATCCTTAACGGCCTGGCTCTTTTGGGAATCGGCATTATTAATCTCATAAGCGCCACAAGATCCTTTGAAAGCGGCCCCTACAATCTCCTGATTAAGCAGTTGGCGGCCTTCGCGGTCGGACTGGTCCTTCTCTTCTTTATCCTGTCCTACGACTACCGCCTGATCAGCAGTTACTCAAAGCATTTCTACCTGGGCGCCCTCGGCCTCATTGTGATCGTCATTCTTCTCGGGAGCCATGGAGGCGGCGCCAAGAGATGGATCAGTATCGCCGGCATTGCATTCCAGCCCTCCGAGCTCATGAAACCGGTAATGGTGCTCCTTCTGGCAAACATGCTTTATGGCCGAAAAAAAGAGAATGAGCCTCTCAATTTACGGGACCTCCTCCTTCCCCTCGCCTACATCCTGGTTCCGTGTATTCTGGTCCTGCTCCAGCCCGACCTCGGGACTGCCGTAGTGATCCTTGCGTCCTGCTTTTGTCTTCTATGGTTCGTCGGTCTTACAAAGGGCACTTACCTGCTGTTCGGTGTTGTCGGTCTCGCGTCCATCCCCCTACTGTGGAAATTCGTTATGAAGCCGTACCAAAAAATGAGGGTCCTCAACCTCATTAATCCGGAACTTGATCCGGCGGGTTACGGATACCATTCAATACAGGCAAAGATCGCGGTGGGTTCGGGCGGGTTGTTCGGCAAGGGCTACCTGAACGGGACACAACACAAATTGCATTTCATCCCCGAGCACCATACCGACTTCATCTTTACGGTTTTTGGAGAAGAATGGGGGTTTATCGGTTCCATCATCCTTTTTCTCCTCTTTGTCTCTTTCATTTACCGATGCCTCAAAATCTCCCAGAGTACCTCGGACCCGCTCGGTTCCATGATCACTTTCGGCATCGCCTCCATCATTTTCATTCAGTTCACGGTCAATATACTGATGGCCATCAACCTCGCACCGGTTGTCGGAATCCCCCTCCCCTTCATCAGCTACGGAGGCTCCTCCATGATATCGATGATGATAGGCGTCGGCTTTTTGCTCAATGTGAATATGCGAAGGTATATGTTCTAACCCGAACCGGGCAGGACGGACCGGCAAGTTCCCGCCCGCCTGTCCCGGGTGTAATGGTCAGCTACGTCTCGAAGTACCTCAGCCTTCTCAGCTTGACGATCACGTGGATCTCCTGCCCTGCCTCGAGATTCATTTCGTCGAACGTCTCGGCAGGCAGCTCGGCCAGAAGGGTATTCCCTCCCACAAGGATCTTTATCCTCGCGATGGACCTGAGCGGGATGATATCCAGGATCCGGCCGCTGTATCTGTTGAGAGCGGGGCCGGGGGGCTTTGTATCGGAAATATAGATGTCATGGGGAGGAATGGCAATCTTCCTGATCGTATTGCCTTCGTAGGGAATGACTATCCGCATCTCGCCGCAATACATCTCAATGAGCCCGGAAGAAAGGATCCTGGTCTTCTCGCAGCTCAGAATATTGGGCATTCCAATGAACTCACTGACCACCGGGGTTTGAGGACTGAAGAAAATGTCACTCGGCGGCGCAACCTGCTCGATCCGACCGTTGTGCACGATAGCTATCCTGTCCGCAATTTCCTCCGCCCCCAGGAGATCGTGGATGACGAAAATTGCGGTTATCTCCATCCTCTTCAGCAGTGCCGCAAGCTCAGCCCGCAGGTACTTCGCCGTTTGGGCGTCGAGACTCGACGTCGGCTCGTCGAGGAGAAGGATCTTCTGAAAGGGCGCAATGGCTCGGGCGATTGCAACCCTCTGTTTCTCGCCGCCGCTTAGGTTCCTCGGATACCTTTCCTTGAGCCTGCCTATGTGAAGCTCTTTCACAAGCTCATCCACCCGCTTGGCGATAACGGTGCTCTCATATCCCTGTACCTTCAGTCCATAAGCTATATTCCCGGCAACAGTCAAATGGGGAAAAAGGGCCAGATCCTGGAACAAAAACCCGATGCCCCGTCTGTGGGGCGGCACACGATCCATGTTTTTCCCGTCGAACCAGACCTCCCCCCTGTACGGTATCAGCCCGGCTATCACGTTGAGGATCGTCGACTTCCCTGCCCCGTTCGGCCCCACAAGAGCCATAATCTCTTTATCCTCTATCGTGAGGGTGACATCATGAAGCACATGCTTTGACACGTCTTTCAGTTCTATAAGCGGCATGATTCCTGGCTCAATCGGTTATAATCGAGGTGCTCGCTCCCACTCCGTATTTCCGTGTATCTCCGCATCCTTGCATCTCCCTGCTCCCGCTTTCTCCCGGTATCATACATACGGCTGCCTGTCGGCGAACATTCTCACCCCGTAAAGCAGGCCCAAGCCTATACCGATGAGGATCAGCACAAGCACGACAGTCCCCTCGATGTCGGCGCTCGCCAGCCTCATGAATATAGCGACCGGAATGGTTTCGGTTTTCATAGCCATGGACCCGGCAACGGTAATGGTCGCACCGAACTCTCCCAGCGTTTTTGCCCATGTGAGGATCGCCGAAGCGATAATGCCGCGCCTGCTCAAAGGGAGGGTGACGGTGAAAAAAGCTTTGGCAGGCGACGCTCCGAGCGTCTTGGCCACGTCTTCGTAGCGGGCCGGTATTTCGTCCATGGCTGCTTTTATAAGCCGTGTGGCAATACCGACAGTGGTAATGAATTGAGCAACAAGGATGCCGTAGACGGTAAAAACTATTTGAACCCCTTTTTCCTGAATGAAACTGCCGGCAGGTGTGTTGAAGAAGATAAGAACCAGGGCCCCGAGCGCCACAGGAGAGACAATCATGGGAAGTTCGAGGATCGTGTCTATGATCTGCCTCCCAAAAAACCTGTACCGCGACAGGGCGTAGGCTGAGGGGATTGCACACAGGACAGAGAACGCCGTAGCAGCCGTTGCCGTGATAAGGCTCAATCGAATCGAGAAAAGCGTCCTTTCGGACCGGAGCGTCTCGAAGAAGAGATCGGCTTTGGAGAAATAGAACAATGACAGTATCAGGCCGGCATACAGAAAAAAGACACATATGCTAAAAGCTATGGAGAGTCGTTTAAAGGTCACTCGGAAATCCACTCTGCAGGCTCTACGCCGCGGCTTGTCTCAGGCTTTGGCTTTCCACTTCAGTATATAAGAATCCTGCTGTTTTTCAACACCTATTGCCCTGTTCTCGATTATCCGGTCCCCGCGCCTCGACTATCGGCCTGGTGCGGTCAGTTAAACGCCGTCAGGTAACGGCCCTTTCACTACCGAAATTTCTTTCCAAGCACTTATTGATTTTTCCCCTTAAAATGACTTAAATATGAGATATGGTAAAAGCGATGGACAACCCTTCCTGCTCTCGAGGTTTCTGCTTCTTCATCCTTGTGCTTCTCGCGGGTCTGCTTTTCGGCTGTGCTCCCCTCGAAAAGAGAGTCCCGTTGACTTACCAGCGGGCCGGTGGAGCATCGGGAGGAACAGGAGAAGTCTACCTGTTGAGACCCGTTCTGGAACAACAGTTGCCGAAAATGCCCGGCGGAAGGGCCGTTCTCGGTGTCGTTAAAGACTCGGACACACAGATCGTGGCAGCCGAGGATGTTTCTCAATGGGTCATGAACGCATTGATGCAGGAACTCTATTCGGC
>MVRP01000172.1 GCA_002067405.1 Syntrophorhabdaceae bacterium PtaU1.Bin034
ATGATCTGCGCTCACCCATGTAGCGTAGCATAAAATGCTATAATGGTCACGTTATTTTGTGACAATTCCTAAGGAAGACTACCAAAAGCCCTCGGCGAGATTCAGGGGGCGCTAGCGGGGTGCGTAGGCAATCTCATCATTCTCGGTGGCTATCTTGATTCTGACGATTCGCTCGATTCCGAGAACACGCACTATGTGCTCATGGCGGCTAAGATATCGTCCAGGTCGCCTCTCAGGCCGTGAAGAAGGCCCTTAGCTATACGTACCCGATGGTGTAAGCTGAAACCGAAAGGCCGGGCTCCACTGGTTTAGCGGTGTCTCCGGCAATTTGCTTAGACTCGGAACACTTGTGTGGTATAGTACCGAAAAGGAGAGAGCTTCCTTAACATGAAGAAAACCCGCCCCGGTAGTACGCGGAATACCGTGAGCGATGATCAGGCAATTAGCATCCTGCTTGAGAACATCAGGAAACTGGTGCAAACAGCCAGAAGGACGGCTGTGGCCGCCATCAATTCTGTACAAGTTGTCACCAACTTTGAAATAGGGCGCCTGATCGTCGAGCATGAACAGGCCGGAGCGCGACGGGCAGAATATGGGAAGGAGGTCCTGAGAACACTATCTACGCGGTTGATGAATGAATTCGGTCAAGGGTTTTCGAAGCGCAATCTCGAATACATGCGCAGGTTTTATCTCCTCTACCGGGAAAGACTTCCGCAGATTGCGCAGACACCGTCTGCGCAATTGCCTGTCCAGGTGGAAGGCCGCGAAGCCGGCAGAATAACGCAGACACCGTCTGCGCAATTCAGTCTTGGCTGGTCCCATTATGTCTTCCTGATGGCTATAGACGATGGCGAGGAGCGGAGTTTCTATGAGATCGAGGCCCTAAGCCAGAACTGGTCGCTCCGGGAACTCAAACGCCAGTTCAACTCAGGCCTTTACGAGCGTCTCGCTCTGAGCCGTGACAAGAAAAGGCTCCGTGAGCTGTCCGAAAAGGGCCAGATCGTCTCCGCACCTCAAGACGTGATCAAAGACCCCTACGTGCTGGAATTCCTGGGTCTGCAATCGAAGACCGGCTATTCGGAGCGGGACCTGGAAACCGCCATTATTGACAGGCTGGAGCACTTCCTGCTGGAGTTGGGGAAAGGTTTTCTTTTTGAGGCTCGTCAGAAACGTTTTACCTTCGGCTCGGACAACTTCTACGTGGACCTTGTGTTCTACAATCGATTGCTTCGCTGCTACGTTTTGATTGATCTGAAGATCGGCAAACTTACCCATCAGGATTTGGGGCAGATGCAGATGTACGTGAACTATTTCGACCGCTACGTGTGCCAGAAAGACGAGAACCCATCGGTTGGCATTGTGCTGTGCAAAATGAAACATAATGCCATGGTGGAGTTGACTCTGCCAAAAAATGCCAATATCTATGCCTCTCAATATCAACTCTACTTGCCCTCAAAAGAGGACCTGAGAAGGCGGCTTATGGAATGGGCCGAGGAGAATTCCGATCAATCGGGCACATGAGCGGATCAGACGATAGCGCGCCTATAGACACTACAAAGACAGGCATTTTCGGCGATTTCTAGTGTGATAAATTTGTGATAAAACAGATCGAAAAAGACCGAAATCGATGGAATGGATCAAACCATATGGAATCGATAAAGCTGAGCAGTATCAGTGCGTTAGGGGAATCAGGCCACGTATCAAGGACCGTCGGAATGTCTTAAAATCGGGCCATAACCCGAAGGTCGCAAGTTCAAATCTTGCCCCCGCAATTTAAGTAATATCAGGGACTTGCAGAACATGCAGGTCCTTTTTTTATGTATTTTTTGCCGTTGTGTACCCTAAATTGTACCCTACGGCACCGGATCGGTAAGTAATACTGGGGGAGTGCAGAACAAGCGGGTCCCTTTTTTATTACCAAGGCGGGATCTGTCATCTATGAGGAGGTGCCGGGATGGCGAGTCTCAAGAAACGCGGTAAGATGTATTACATGCAGTATTACGTGGGGAAGAAGAAGGTGGTGAGGTCCCTCGGGACGTCGTCCCTCCAGATCGCGAAGGAGAAGATCAGGCAGCATGAGTCAGCCCAATTCCGCGGGGAGGAGGTAGCCATGCCGACGAGAACCCCCATAGCCGAAGTGTCGGCGCTTTCATCAGAAACATGATCGGCAAGAAAAGGATGCGCAACGCCGCGAAGGATATCTACTACCTCAGGGAGGCCTTCGGGTCTGTCTGCCCTGAACTCCGGATCAAGAACGAGAAGATAAGCAGGAAGGGAAAGAAGCGTTCTTCCATCAAGGCGTGCAGGCGCATAGAGGCGTCCTATTTCGGTGGGTACGGACAGCCGACATGGCGGCTGCGATCGCGGACCATGTGAGGTGCAAGGGTATCAAAGGCAAGACGGCGAACCGGTTTCGGGAAGTTCTTGTCCGTCTGTACAACTGGGCAATGAAGGAGGGCGGGGTGAGGATGCCGGGGAACGTGAATCCTGCCGCCGCAGTGGAGCGGTACAAGGAAACGACGCCGGTCATCCGTTTCCTGGACCGGGATCAAATCGTAGAGCAAGTGGCGGCGCTCACGGACTGGCCCGTATTGCGAGTCGTGGTAGCGATCTACATCTATGCCGGATTGAGACGGGAGGAACTGCTATGGCTGATTGCCGATGATGTGGATTTGACCGCGGCGCCGAGAGGCGTGATCAGAGTTCGGGCAAAGGAGGTCAACGGGGAATTCTGGCAGCCGAAAACCGCCAAGAACAGGGTGGTGCCCATCAGCCGAACCCTGAAGACATATCGTACTCGAAGCCGCTCCGGTGCTTCAGTCCCCGCGTGGTTCCGAAACAGCAGAGCCGGTGGGGGATGAGGTTCCACCACTCGTTCATGGGAAAGTAGATGGGGATCGACCGGACCTTCCCGTCAGGGTCGGCGTAGAGCTTCTTTATGAAATCCGCGTTGGCCGGGTTCAGGCAATCATGGCCGTTCACCGTGAAGTAGTCGACGTTTTGGGGGATGAGCCTGTCGCCGAGCTCTTTCGCCATGTCCGTCCAGTTCGTGCCGCGGCTGAGCATCTGCTCGTACCTGGCGCGGTCCGCGTCGGTGCTGTCTTTCTTCAATACCATGATGCCCGGCCGTATGATGCCCGAGGTTTTGATACCTTCGTCATCCAGCCCCAGGAGGGGCGTGAGAAATTCTTCGTTATCCTCGTAGGGCACACGATGTGCCGCCGATTGTCTGTTCATCGTTTCGTCCTCGTTTAGTTGTTGGCTGTTATCGTAATGCCGCCCGGCTTGAGGGAGATCACCGCGTTCGCCATAGCGAGCAACTCGGGGGTGTGGGTGATGCAGAACTCCTGCCGGTATCCCCCGAGCGCGAGCACCTTCTGTTTCATCCGGAAATAGGCCCTTTCCCTCTCAGGGTCGAGCGCCCCGTCCCTCTCGTCGGTAAAGATCGTGGCGAGTCCCTGCCGTGCCGCAGCTTGTTGCAGATGCAGATGGCCTTGGCGACCGTGTCTTCCACGATGGTGGCTTCTCCGCCCGAGAGCTTCCGGATGCTCTTCGACTTGTTCGTGTTCGCGTCGAACACGGGGATATCGGAGCCTTCCTTCAGCCTGCCGGCCCGGGTCATCTCCTGGGTTGAATCCCACGGTGAAGGGGGAGTCGTACACCCGGAGCAGCTCGCTCGCGATGCTCGCGATGGCAGGGCCCGCGTCGTCTATTTCGAGGGGTATGATCCCATCGTTGCCTAGGGCTTTCTCCATGACGGCCCACTCGGAGATCTCCTTTTTCAGGAAGTCGATCTCCTTGCCGAGGTCGTCGGATTTGGTTTCCGACTCGGCGATCCGCCTCACGGCCTCGTCGAGGGCGCTAGCTTTCTTTCTCAAGGCCGCCTCCTCTGACCTTCGGCCGTCGATGCGGCTTGAGAGCGTGGAAATGGCCTGCATGATTTCGTCTTTCGCTTCCTCCAGCGCCGGGTCGATAACGATCCGGGCAGCCTCCTCTTCCCGCGCCTTGATTTCTGCCTCGATCACGGCAATGGTCCTATCGGCTTCAAGAAGGTAGTCTCCCCTTTCTTTCTCCAGGGCAGCCAGTTCCGCTTTCAGGCCCGGCAATTCCTTTTCTGCCTGTTCCGCCTCCATCAGTTGTTTGGTTTCGTCCTTCAAAGCCGTGATCCTTTCCTCGGCTTTCTGTATCTCGTCCGCGAGGGCCCTCTTCGTCGACAGCAGTTGCTCGGCCTCTTTTCGAAGGGAAGGCAGGGCGGCGCACTTCCGGCGGAGGTCGGCCAGTTCTTGAGTGAGTCTTTCTTGTATTGGGTCCCTGGCCCCGGCGAGCCTTCGCAGTTCCGCTTCCTTTGCGGGGATGATCCTTTTTGCCTCCCGCGCATCGGTGAGAAAGGGGCATGTACTGGCTCCCGTCGCGTCGCACCGGTACTCGGCAAGCTTTCGGACTTTCGCCTTCAGTTCCCTGACGGCGGCCCCGATCTTGTCAATGGCGTGTTGTCGGGTGAGCTTTAACCCTTCGAGTTCCCTTTCCTTGTCCTTGGCGAGCTTTTCTGCGGTTTGAAGCTCCGATATCTGCGTGTTAACCCGTATATAGCCCTCATCGCAGAGCTTAGCCGAGTTCTTCAGGTTTGATAACTTCTCCTCGAGACTCTTAAGCTCCGAGGCCTTCAGCCTCAAAAAGCCGAGGTTAGCATGGAGGTTCCCGGTTCTCGTGATCCTTTCCGCTAATGCTGCCGCTTTTGCGCGGGAAGCGGTCAATCTCGTCTCGCGGTTCTTGCGCAGCCCCTCCGCCTCGTTTTTCCTCGCCTTTATGTCTGCGAAAAGCTTCTCTTTTGCCTTCTGCCGCTCTTCCTGGAGCGCGATCTTCGTGGTGGTTTCCGAGAGGCTCCGCTCCACGTCCTGTCGCTCCGCTTCGAGGGATCGGATGTTTTCTGCCAGGCGCGAGAGGTCCGATTGGACCTCTCGGGTTCTCGATGCTTTTTCTTCTTTGCTGGATATGATGCGCAGCAAATCCTCCTTCGCGCTCATAAGATGGCCAAGGCGGTCCTGGAGAGCTTTTCGTATCCTGCCGGCCTTGTCGGACAGCGCCTTGATGCCGTCTATACCGAGCAGCTCGGCGAGGATCTCCTTGATGTCGCCCTTGCTGTACCTGGAGAAGCTTTTTGCCCGCTGGTCCCTGAAGTTCGATATGAAGTAGAGCTGCGGCGTGCCGAAGACGGCTTCCACCGCCCGGTCGAAGCTCTCCGTTCCGCCATCCGGGTTCAGTGGCTTCCACCCGCCGTTGACCTCCTCGTAGAGGTAGCACTTCTGTCGTCTCTTGATGGCGTCGATAGAGATAACCGACTTGTGCCTTGTCCCGTTTATGCGGGAGACGAAATCTTGCACGCGTCCGGTCCATAACACTCCTCGTAGAAGCTGAAAGCCTCCGGCGAGTAGCTGTTGTTCACCTTCGACGGCATGACCCGGAAGTGGTGCATGTTGTCCACGATCGTCGTCTTTCCCCTGCCGTTCGGGGCGTCGAAGACGATGATCCCGTCCGGCAGGACCGAAAAGTCTATCTCGACCTCGTGAAGCCCCATGCCCGACAGGATCCCCTCGAACTCCCTAAGCAGCAAATAGTCCGGTTTCATCGCATGTCTCCTTTTCAAAGTAGCGGTTGAGGATGGTTTGTTCGTCCAGGGTTTGGAGCATTTCGAGCTTAGCAAGCAGGCTCGCCGTGACCGGCTGGCCGTTCAGCTCACCCCATCGTTGCAGTTTTTCCTCCAGGGATGCCAGTCTCGATGTACCCTCGGACCGCACGTTGGTCATGGGGATCACCGTCTTGTCGATCTTCACGCGAGCGGCCCTTTTTCATAGGCGATCCTTCTCAACGCCGCATCGTCCACCCCGGATTCGTTCGCTACGCCCCAGGTCTGGAACAGGTCTCTCAACAGTTCGGCATACTCCACGCCCGCCGTTCCCATGGAACGGGTACCGGCAGCCATCAGTGATGCTTTCGTGACGGAAGGCAGGCAGTAAATCAGAAGGGACGTGTCATCCAACATGTCCGTTCTTCCGTCGAATTCGATGAACCTGCGTGGTTCTTTCCCGGCCAGGCATACCTGCCGGGGAAGACCGGTCGCATAGACCGGGTATCTTGTCTTGAGCTTGCTGAACACTTCCGTGCTGTTGGTGATATCGTGGGTGGGTGTGCCGCTCACGATGACGACCGGCGCGACGTCGCCGCACCGGTACACGAAATCAATCGCGGCGAGCGTCCCCGGTGAGCCGAGGATAAGTCCTCTCTCGAAAACGTCTCCTGCAATGGCTATCAGGTCGGGCATTTCAGCCCGGGCCGTTCCGATGATCCGGTCGCAGCATTCGATGGTGTTCTTCAGCCGGTTCGCCTCGTCGTCAAAGTGCAGGTCGGCACAGTGAAGGACCGTCGTGCCTTCCATAAGTCCTCCTGTTCATGTTATTTGAAATTTTCGAATGACGTTTCCCCTCGTGTTTTCCGCGGGATGCGGAAAAGGGGCGCTTTTCGGGTGCCTAATTAAGGTACTGAAACTAAGGGAATATTACCTCGGGGAGGGCCGATGGGCCGCAACCGCGATTGGGTGATGGCCTTGTCTGGCGGAAGCCCGGGTCGCTTCCCGCCCACGAAGCGACCCGGGCAAGAAGTGAAAACCGTGGTAGCTCTGCCGAATGAGGTGGCTTGGGTAGAACAGCTTTCCGTCAATCAGGAGTCAGGCCACCTCTCCCTTCAGACCTGTACCAATATCGGACTTGCAGGCAACTTACCTCGGAGGTTTCATCGGCATTCTCAAAGAGCACAACATCAGGATCAGCATGGATGGACATGGCGGAGAGACATCGTCTATAACGAAAAAGCTGCAACAAACGTAAAATGTATCCATTATTCCGCCTTTTGTATAAGTCTTTATACCGCCCGCCATGTTATAAAAATACCCATCGAAGAATATTCACGGCTTTATAGTCAGTGCCACGATTCATTCAACAGCCAGGCATGGCTATTGGTACCTTTTTTAACAGTGCTTGCATCGTTCACGCCGGCAGTATAACAAAGACCCCCTGTAACAAGCTGCAGGGAAGTCTCAAGTTGGAATGAAAGAGAATAAGAAAACGATTAGTAGGTGTAAAATCTAAAAAAGGTAGTGATATGAAAAGAGTGATTTTTTTGATGATGATATTTTCTGCAATGATGTGTTTTGTGCCCGCACAGGCACAGCAGAACAACCGTATTCCGTCAAAAGGCTATGCGGTTTTCAAAGCAAAGGGGAACTTCCAACCTTATGAATTTACGCGTCGTTCGGTAGGCGACAAAGACATACTTATTGAAATACTGTATGCGGGTGTCTGCCATAGCGATGTGCATAAGGTCCGTGATGATTGGGACAAAGAAACCTATCCCATAGTCCCTGGACACGAAATTGCGGGGCGTGTGGTGCAAGTGGGTAAAAATGTAACCAAATTCAAAGTAGGCGACTATGCAGGGGTGGGTTGTTGGATTGGCTCTTGCGGCGAATGTGAGTATTGTAAAACAGGTATGGAACATCTATGTTCCAAAAGAGTTCTTTCTTTTGCATCAACCGACTATTACCACGGTAATGAACAGACCTATGGCGGTTACTCAAACAACTATGTGGTGTCGGAAAATTTTGCTATTAAAATTCCTGCCAATGCACAGATAGAAAAGGTTGCCCCCTTGCTTTGTGCGGGCATTACGGTCTATTCGCCCATACGTTACTCAAATGTAAAAAAAGGCGATAAAGTAGGCGTTGCGGGCTTTGGCGGGTTGGGACATATGGCAGTAAAGTATGCAGTAGCGTTAGGTGCGGAAGTAACCGTATTTGACATTACCGAAGACAAACGGCAAGACGCTCTGAATATGGGAGCAAGGAAGTATGTAAACGTAAACAACCCCGAAGAACTGAAAGAATTGGATAACACGCTTAGGGTAATCATCAATACCATTCCCGCCAATTACGATCCGTTGATGTATATTAAAATGTTGAAGTTAGACGGAGAAATGGCAATTCTTGGATTACCCCCTACTAAAGACATTCCCAATATCAGCACGTCCTGGTTACCGATGAACCCGCTTCGTAAAATATACGGCTCGAACACGGGAAGCATACACCAGATACAGGAAATGATAAATTATTCCATAGCCAACAATATCTATCCGCAGGTAGAAACTATTACAGTAAAGCAAATAGACCAGGCATATCAAAATGTAATAAACGGCAAAGTGAAATTCCGCTATGTGATAGATATGAAGACGCTGAAATAGCGGGGTAAGTAATTTCAGCAGCGGCAATCTTGGCAATGCTTGCGTTCAGAAAACAAGTAAAATGTAATAATTCAATAAATATGAAGATCAAACAAACAACAATCGTAGCGTTAGTGTCCCTGATGATGTTGGGACAGGCTTGTACACAGCCAAAGCAAAAGCAGCAGGTGGACGGAATGAAACAAATATCAGCCAAGGATTACACCACCTTTAAAGTAAGCGACAACGTTACGTTGTATGAGGTTACATTCCTGAACCAATTAAAAATGAAGGTTGCGGGACACCTTTTTATTCCAAATACCTTGGACAGAAACGCAAAAAATCCTGCAATAATTGTCGGACACCCAATGGGAGCGGTAAAAGAGCAAAGCGCAGATGTTTATGCTTCCACTATGGCAGACAGAGGGTTTGTCACCTTGGCTATCGACCTGTCGTTTTGGGGCGAGAGCGAAGGTGAGCCACGCAATATCGTCGTGCCGGATATTTATGCGGAAGATTTTAGCGCAGCCGTTGATTTTCTTGGTACTCGTCCGTTTGTGGACAGGGAGCGTATCGGTATCATTGGCGTTTGCGGCAGCGGTAGTTTTGTTATCAGCGCTGCCAAAATCGATCCAAGACTGAAAGCCATTGCAACGGTCAGTATGTACGATATGGGTTCAGCCAGCCGCAATGCACTTCATCATTCTTTGACTTTGGAACAGAGAAAGAAAAACATTTCGGAAGCTGCCGAACAACGTTATGGAGAGTATACGGGCGGCGAAACCAAATACACAAGTGGAACAGTGCACAAGCTAGATGAAAACACCGACCCGATTCA
>MVRP01000173.1 GCA_002067405.1 Syntrophorhabdaceae bacterium PtaU1.Bin034
GACACTTACCTGGGGTCATCGACAAAGACGCTCTTCAGCGGCAGCCAGGGTCTCTAACTTCTTTGCAAAGGCAAAGCGTACACAGGTCCTGCCCATCCCTTTTGTCCCATAGAATGTTGATCCCGGCACAACCGCAACTCCTAAATGTGCGGGCAGCCATCGGGCAAATGAATGATCGTCGCCCTCGAAATCCCAGCCGCTGAAATCGGCCATTACATAATAGGAGCCTTCGGGAGGCCGGGCCGACAGATTTATGTTGCCGAGAATGGACATCATCCTGGCGCGCCGCTTCTCGTAGTCGAAGCGTACTTGCTGATAGTAAGTATCCGGCAAACCGAGCGCTACGGCACAGGCCGCCTGAAGAGGCGCCGGGGCGCAGATGGTGGTAAAGTCATGCACGGTTCGAATTCCGAGGCTTAAGGGGTTCATCGCGCAGGCATATCCTATTCTCCACCCTGTTACCGCAAACGTTTTGCCGAATCCGCTGATCGTTACCGTCCGGTCTTCCATGCCTGGAATTGACGCGAGAGGAATGTGCTGTCGTTCGTCGTAGATAATGTGTTCGTATATCTCGTCGGTGACGGCAACAACATTAAATTCCTGACACAGTTCGGCGATGCCCTCGAGTTCTGCCTTCGTGAACACATGTCCGGTAGGATTATGCGGCGTGTTGATCAAAATCAGTCGCGTGCGGGAATTGAAGGCACTCCGTAAGCGATCCTGATCGAGCGCATAATCGGGCGGTTCAAGGGGGACGAAACGCGGTGTTCCTCCTGCAAATATCACTGCCGGTAAGTAGCCCTCGTGAAAGGGTTCGATCAGGATAACCTCATCCCCCGGATTGACGACGCTCATCATCGTATCGCGTAGCGCTTCCGTCACCCCGCACGTCACGGTGATATGCTCGTCCGGATTGAACTCAAGCCCGTACCATCTCTTCATTTTTTCAGCTATCGCCATACGCAGGGGGGCCGTTCCCCATGTAATCGTGTACTGATTTCCCCCAGCTCCCAAAGCCTGTCGGGCTGCCTCTATTACCTCCTCTGGCGGGTCCCAGTCGGGAAAACCCTGAGAGAGATTGATTGCATTATGCGTAATTGCCAGGCGAGTCATTTCCCGGATGAAGGACTCTCTCATCTCGCCCAATCGTTGGGCATGACCTCTGGGGTATCTCTCGTTTTCCAGTCTGTTTCTCGGGCTGCTTACTACCGTCATTTTTGCCGCATCGTCTTCTTTTCCCCTCTGTTCAATAATTTTTGTTTTCATTCAAGCCCCCTTTGCTTTTTGTCTTAAAATAGATCACAAAAAAGGCCGTGGATTTCTCCATGGCCTTAAAAAACAAAAAAGGCCATGGGCTTTGCGCCCATGGCCTTTGCCTCTTCTAATTTCTCAGAGGAAAGCCTCCGATGGGCGCATGTTCGGATAATAGTAATAATAATAGTAGTACGACATGCGCTTCACGGATTCTTTCATCATGTTTGAAGTGTAATACCAGCCGCTTATTATTGTCAAACAAATTTGACACGGTCCGAGGCCGCCGGTCCCCAAGAGCGTGGATTCGGAATAACGGCTGATGCTTGAATAACGGCGTATCTTTTGTATGAAAAAGGATAAACTACGAAACGGTGATGTTGAATTTTATCTCGGCTTCCGACTTTCTGCCGTATAGAGGCGCCACATCCTCGTGACCGTTAGTGATACGTCGGGCGAGGCCGGTCCTCAGAAGTGCTTCTCCGGAAACCCGGTCGAATCCCTGTTCGATGAGTCGCACGCCTTCGATTGCCGTAAGCACCGACCGGCACAACTTCACCCCGGAGCCGAAGCACAGGCAGGGTTCGGGCACGCGATCCCTCAGTTGATCGGGTTTGAGCGCATGAAAGCCGTCGATACGCACGACCGTGCCGTCCTCCACCCGGTAAAGGGCGAAAAAGACCTCGCCCTTCTTGGCGTCGATGAGTGGACAAAGATAATAGCCCGCAAGAAAACCAAACGGCTGGGCCAGAATATCCTGGGTGGGAACGCCGATGAGAGGAATGCCGAGCGCTTCGGCCATGCCCTTGCAGAAGGCAAGACCCACCCGGACCCCGGTGAACGAGCCCGGGCCGAGCGAAACGATCAGGGTCGACACGTCTTTCGGCGTATATCCATGATCAGCGAGAAGTTGTGAAACCTTGTCCGGAAGGACCTGCGACGAGTGCTGCTCGGCCTTTGCGTGCCTTTCTTCTATGAGCTGATCATTACGGGCAAGGACAAGGTTCAGAAAATCCAGGGAATTGTCGAGGCCCAAAACAAGCTTATCTTGCATTGAAGAGTCTCATCACATCATTGAAGGTGGCGAGCACCATGATGCAGACGAGGATGCCGATGCCTACCTTTTGTGCGACCTCAATTGTTTTGTCAGGGATCTTCCGGCGGACGATCAGCTCGATGATGGAGAAGAATATGTGTCCCCCGTCAAGGATCGGTATGGGAAGAAGATTGACCACGCCGAGGTTGATGCTGATGAGGGCGAGAAAGAAGAGAAAGCTGCTTTTGCCCGCTTTTGCCCGCTCGCCCGCCTGCTGGAAGATCAATATGGGCCCCCCCACGTTCTTGGCCGAAATGCTTCCCTTGATGAGCTTCACCATTCCGACAACGGTCAATTCGGTCAGGTTGTAAGTATCGATCCCTGCCTTGATTACGGCGCCGCCCACTGATTCTCTTCTGATTTCAGTGGCAGGGGCCACGCCGACAAGGGCTACCTTACCCACGGTTTCCCCGAATACATTTTTTTCGTCCCGTACCTTGGGGGTAATCCATATCTCGAGGACTTGACCCTGTCTGTTGATCTCGAATTTGAGCGGACGTATTTCGGACGTATTGACGATCTTCTGCAGATCGGTCCACTGGCTGACCGGCTTGCTGTCTATGCGGGTAACCACATCTCCCGACTTCAGCCCTGCCTCATATGCAGGCTCTCCCTTCATTACCTGGCCTATTCGGGTTGTCGTTGACGGGGTGGGGTATCCGGTGAGGAAAATTACGAAGAAAACGAGGGCTGCGAAGAGAATGTTGAAGAAAGGGCCGGCGAAAGCGATCATGATCCTTACGAGCGGAGGCTTATTAGAGTACGAGCGGCTGGCTTCTTCCTCGGGTATCACATCGTCCGTCGATTCACCCAGCATCTTAACGTATCCGCCGAGGGGCACGGCGGATACGGCATACTCGGTTTCGCCTTTCCTGAAGGTGAGAAGCTTCTTCCCGAAACCGAGGGAGAAGGTGAGGACCTTCACATTGGCAAGGCGGGCAACGAGAAAATGGCCGAACTCGTGCACGAATATGAGTATGCTCAGGACAATTACAAAGTAAATCGCATTAAGCATTGATCCTCCTCAAATGGTCTTCGAGATAAGCTTTTGCCAGTCCGTGTATCTCCCACACGGTATCCAGATCATCTATTTCTTTCACAAAAGACTGGCAACTGAGCGCCTGCTCGACGAGCCGGGGGATTTCGGTGAAACCGATCCTGCCCTCAAGAAAAGCAGACGAGGCTATCTCGTTCGCGGCGTTGAGCGTAATGACTGCGCTGTCGCCCGCACGTAAGGCGTCATAGGCGAGCCTGAGTGCGGGGAAGCGCTCCAGATCGGGGGCATAAAAGGTAAGCTTGCCCAGATCCGCCAGGTTTACCTTGCCGAAGGGCAATGTTTTCCGCCTGGCGCCGTTAAGGGCAAAAGCAATGGGTATCTTCATGTCCGGAAGCGCGAGGTAGGCAAAGAGAGAGCCGTCCGTGAGCTGGACCATGCCATGAAGGATGCTTTCGTGATGGACGAGCACATTAATCCTCTCCGGCAGGATATCGAAAAGCCAGCGTGCTTCGATCACTTCGAGCCCCTTGTTCATGAGCGTCGCGGAATCGATGGTGACTTTTCTGCCCATCTGCCAGGTGGGGTGGCACAGGGCCTCTTGCGACGTGACGTTTTCAAGGTCTGCCTTTGAATGATTTTTGAAGGGGCCACCGGAGGCCGTGATGACAAGGGAGTCGATCTCGCTTTTTTCCATACCTTCCATCAACTGGTAGAGGGCGGAATGCTCGCTGTCGATGGGGATCAGCCTGCCCCGGTTCTCTTTCGTCATTTTCAGTATCAGCCGTCCTGCCATGACCAGGCTTTCCTTGTTGGCGAGGGCAAGGGTCCGGTTCTGTTTCAGGACTTCTATGGTCGGTTCGAGCCCGATGCTTCCCGGCAGCGCATTAACGATCATATCCGCATCTGACCGGACAAGCTCTTTGATTCCGTCCGGGCCGATGAGCCTTCGGGTCGTTCCGAAGTCAACCCGGCTTTGAAGTCCATTTTCGTAAAGACACGCGAATCGCGGCTTAAACTTTCGGATCTGTTCGTTGAAAAGCCGGACGTTCTCACGGCATGCAAGGCCTATGACCTCGAATTCATCCGGCTGGTTCTCTATCGCTTCCAGCGTTGATTTGCCGATCGATCCGGTGGAACCGAGTATGATAATCCTTTTTTTCATATCTTTATGCCCGAGAAATAGAGATACAGAAACGGCGCGGTAAAAAGAAAACTGTCTATCCTGTCGAGTATTCCTCCGTGACCGGGGATCAGCGACGACGAGTCCTTCACGTCACACACCCTTTTCGCAACAGACTCCAGAATGTCGCCGAGCTGCCCGAGAACACCGATCAATATGCCTATGCCGATAGAAGTGAAGATATTCATTCCCATCCTGTTTTTAAAGAGCAATGTGACAATAACCGCTCCTGCCATCGCCCCCAGCAGCCCCTCGTAGGTCTTCTTGGGGCTGATAAGAGGGGCTAATTTGTGCCGGCCCATGGTTTTGCCGAGCGCGTATGCGCCCGTGTCGCTTGCCCATATGGTGAGCAACAAAATGAGAGGCAGGTGGGAGTCTACTTCTTTAAGGCGGTAAAGAAAGAAAAGGGGCAGGGCGAGAAACACCTGGGCGAGAAGAATGACGGCGATGGAATAGCCTATGTCCCGGTTTATCGACAGGCTGACAACGCCCGGCCCGGTCATGATGAGCTTCAGCAGAAGATAAAGGGCCGGCGAAAAGAGGAGCCAGAAGGTCCACGCCGTGCCCAAGCCGAGGTACATGGGGATGAAGGAGATGACCACCAATACCATTACGGTGTATCTATCGTTGGCGCAAATCATGAGTGAGAATTCGTAGACCGCCATAATCAGCACGAGTCCAATGAAAAGAAAGAACAATTTCGGCGGCAGGAAAAGAAACAGAAGGATGACGACCGGTCCGCCCACCACGGCGGAAAAGATTCTTTTTTTGAGGTCCCCCACTATTCTTCCTTCAGACTGCCGAATCTTCTTTCTCTTCCCGTAAAATCATCGAGCGCCTTCTGATAGGCCTCACGTCTGAAATCGGGCCACAGCGTTTCCGTGACATATATTTCCGTGTAGGCAAGCTGCCAGAGAAGAAAGTTGCTCAATCTCATCTCACCGCTTGTCCTGATAAGCAGATCAGGATCAGGCATGCCGGCAGTATAAAGGTATTTGTTGAAAGCCTGTTCATCTATCCCGTCGATGACCCCATTGGCCATATCCTTTGCGACCATTCTCGCGGCATGGAGGATTTCCTCCCTGCCGCTATAGGAGAGGGCGACGTTCAGGTGCAGGGAGCTGTTCTTTTCCGTTATCTTTGACACCCGCTGGAGGTGCTGCTGCAGTTCCTCGGGCAGGTCGGATACGGCGCCTATGGCCCCGAACTTCACGTCATTGTCCATCATCAAGGGAAGTTCGCTGTCAAGGTAGACCGCGAGGAGCCCGAGCAGGCCCTTCACCTCTTCCCTGGGTCTCGACCAGTTTTCTTTTGAAAAGGCATAGAGCGTGAGATAGGGGATGTTGAGCCCCCTCGTCATGATGACGATATCCCTGACCGACTCCATGCCGACTATATGTCCTTCAATCCTTGGAAGCGCCCGGCTTCTCGCCCACCTTCCGTTGCCATCCATTATGATCGCCACGTGCCGGGGCAACTTCTCTTCTGTTACTGCCATAATTCGTCAGATCTCTAAGATCTCTTTTTCTTTCTCAGCGTAAATACCCTCGGCCGTGCCGATATACTTATCGGTCGTTTTCTGGACTTCTTCCTGAAGTTTGAACGCTTCATCTTTTGAGAGGGCTTTGTCTTTCTCCATCTTCTTCAGCTTTTCGTTAGTCTCTCTCCTGACGTTTCGCATGGCGACCTTTGTTGTTTCAAGCATTTTTCCGCCGAGTTTGGTCAGCTCTTTTCTTCTTTCTTCGGTAAGCCTTGGGAATACGAGGCGAATCATTTTACCGTCAGACATCGGATTCACGCCGAGATCCGACTTCTGGATCGCCTTCTCGATCTCATTGATCGAGGAGGTATCCCAGGGTTGAATGGTTATGGTCCGGCTGTCGGGAGCAGAGATCGTGGCCACCTGGTTCAGAGGTGTCGGCTGGTCATAATAGCTCACCCTGATATCCTCGAGGAGTGAGATCGAAGCTACTCCCGTTCGCAGTTTTGACAAGTCTTTTTTAAGCGAATTTATTGATTTTTTTAGTTTTTCCTCAAACTCACCGATCACTTCGTTCGCCATGGTCACCCCCTCGCAATTACCGGGGCTCGCGTCGCCCCCTTCAGCAGCAAAGCTGCCGGAGCCACCCCTTCATAAAAAGGAAAAGGCATTGAACAGTGTTCCATATTTCATCTCGTGCCTTTCATTGAACTTTTGGCAATATCAGAGTCCCTACCGGTTCACCGAGAACGGCTCTCTTCATATTGCCGTTATCCCTCAGGTTGAAGACAACGATGGGCAACCTGTTTTCCATGCAGAGCGATATTGCGGTTGCGTCCATAACCCTGAGGTTGCGCTCCAGCACTTCCATGTAAGTGATTTCAGGGAAGAAAACAGCATCCTTGTGGACCTCGGGGTCCTTATCGTACACGCCGTTTACCCTGGTTGCCTTGAATATGACATCCGCGCCGATCTCCATAGCGCGTAAGGCGGCTGCGGTGTCGGTAGTGAAAAAGGGATTCCCCGTGCCGCCGGCGAATACGACTATACGGCCTTTCTCCATATGACGGATAGCCCTTCTCCTGATGTACGGCTCGGCCACGGCTGCCATCTGCAGCGCGCTTTGCACCCTCGTAGGCACCCCGAGCCTTTCCAGGTTGCCCTGAAGGGCGAGGGAGTTCATGACCGTCGCGATCATCCCCATGTAGTCGCCCGTGGCCCGGTCTATACCTTGCTCCTCGGCGCGCATGCCCCGATAGATGTTTCCGGCGCCCACCACGATGGCGACGTCGACGCCGGTCTCTTTCACGCCCTTTACCTGCTCGGCGACATCTTTCACGACATCAGGATCGATGCCGTAGCCCCGTTGTCCCATGAGGGCCTCGCCGCTCAGTTTCAGGAGGATTCTCTTGTACGCCATGTTACTTACGCTTCGACCGTCTCGCCCAGCTGGAACCTGACGAACCGTCTTACGAGGATGTTCTCCCCCATCTTCGAGATCAAATCATCGAGAAGATCCTTGATCGTCCTGTTGGGGTCTTTGATATACTGCTGTTCCATGAGACACATATCGGAATAGAACTTCTCCAGTTTACCCTCAGCGATCTTGTCGAGGATCTTGTCCGGTTTGCCCGATTCCTTTGCTTGCTTCCGGTAGATCTCTTTCTCTTTCTCCTTGACCTCTTCGGGAACGTCTTCTCTTTTCACGTACGTGGGGTTGGCTGCCGTCACCTGCATGGCGACTTCCTTTGCGAAGGCCTGAAACTGGTCTGTTTTCGCGACGAAGTCCGTCTCGCAGTTTACCTCCACCATAGTCGCGATCTTGCCACCCATGTGAATGTAGACGGAGATGGTGCCGTCCGTGGCAGCCCTGCCGACCCTTTTCTGGGCCTTTGCAAGGCCTTTTTCACGGAGATAATCGACCGCCTTGTCCATGTCTCCATTGGAGACCTTAAGGGCCTCTTTACAATCCATCAGGCCGACGCCTGTCTTCTCCCTCAGTGTCTTAACTTGTCCTGCGGTAATTTCCATCAGTAACCCCCTTCTCCTTCCTCAAAGACGCCCTCGTATTTGTCCTCAAGCACGCTCTCATCGATAAAAGGCTTCGGTCCTTCCTTCTCTTCTTCCTTGCCCTGGAATTCTTCCACGTAGAGCGCCCTGCCTTCCAGCACGGCATCGGCGATCTTTGATGTGATCAGCTTTATTGCCCTTATGGCGTCATCATTGCCGGGTATCACGTAGTCGATGTCGTCCGGATCGCAGTTGGTGTCCACGATGCCGACCGTGGGGATACCCAGTTTCCGGGCCTCATTTACCGCAATATATTCCTTTTTCGGGTCGACAATGTAAATGGCGCCGGGCAGTCTGTCCATGTCTTTGATGCCGCCGAGGTTTTTCTCAAGCTTTTCTATCTCCCGGTCTATGCTCAACGCCTCTTTTTTCGGGAGGACCTTGAATATATCGCTGGTCTTCAACTCCTCGTACTTGCGGAGCCTGTCGATGCTTTTCTCGATCGTCTGGTAATTGGTGAGCGTTCCGCCCAGCCATCTCACGTTCACGTGAAAGGCGCCCGCCCGTTTTGATTCTTCGACAATCGCCTCCTGGGCCTGCTTCTTGGTGCCCACGAAGAGGACATATTCGTTCCGGGAAGCGACTTCCTTGACGAAACTGTAAGCTTCCTTGAACATCTTCAGCGTCTTTTGCAGGTCGATGATATAGATACCGTTCCTGGCCCCGAAAATGTACGGTTTCATCTTGGGGTTCCAGCGTTTTGTCTGATGTCCGAAATGGACACCGGCTTCAAGTAACTGTTTGATTGTAAGATTTGACATTGATCCTCCTGGTTTTTTACTTCCGCCTTTCGCGCTTTGGAACCGGAGACACAGAACGTGCACCCTCCGGCCAATTGAAAGACGTGCAGAATAACTGACAGCATTGAGTATACAGCATTAGTCCCCATTTCTCAAGAGAAAGGTGCCGCGGGAGC
>MVRP01000174.1 GCA_002067405.1 Syntrophorhabdaceae bacterium PtaU1.Bin034
GAGACCGAAGATCGCATGCGGGTGGGTTGCGGCAGCGCGGTTTCCGGGTTATTTGCACCGTACATGGCAAAAGCTGCAGACGAGGTTATCGTTCTTGACGGTCATATTACGGGCCTGTTTAGCGAGCATCCGGCAGGCAGGTATATCGGCATGAACCGATCCCCCATTTCCATTGTCGGGCAAAAAAGCACCGATGGCCGATATTTCGTCGGCAAGGGAAAAGGATGGGGCGGCACCGACATAACGGACCCGTTGGCAGTCATCTCAGAGGTAGACAAGGCCAAGACCAGGGAGGGTATGAGCCTTTTTGTGACGGAGACGACCGGGCGGAACTTTGGGTTCTTCAGGATAAGGAACGGCCGTTTCGTAAAGGAAGAGGCTGGCCCCGAGGCAATGAAGTTCATCGAGGTGTTGAGAGATACCTGCGAACAATCGCGTGTGAGCGCTGTTTTTGCGGCAGGCGTGGGTGGCTCCGCAAGGGCGGGGGTGACCAAGAATCCGATAAAGCTTACGAAGGCCGTGCATGGGGGGAAAGTAGGAGTAACGATTGGGGGTGCACGGCCTTTCATCTTCCCGGGAGGCGGCATCAACTTCCTTGTTGATGTGGAGAAGATCAAGTACGGAAGCATTTACCTTTCGCCGACGCCGTCATTTATCCTTCCCATAGAGTATACGATGCGGCGGGACACGTTTGCCGAAATCGGGGGGCACATCGATTCGATAGAGCCGATAGAGAACGTGCTGGAGCGGAAGGACAAGTAAGTGCTCGTCGAGGTCGGCCCGGCCACACTGTCTATTGCCGGAGAGAGGGATGGAAAGCCTTTCCCTTTCGACGTAAAGGCAATAGAAGCGTATGTGGGAGAAATCCTTGGCAACATCAGGGAAGAGCTGCCTGTCCTCAAACAAAAGGCTTGCCGGATAAAGAAAACAGAATGGCTTTCGGAGCCGGCAAGAAGAATGATAAGGGCGGTAAAGGTGGTTGATGAGGCGAGCCTCACGCCGATGGCAGCGGTTGCCGGGACAGTCGCGGACCTCCTGAAGGAGCGTCTTACCGCAGCCGAGCGGTTTGATTTCCTCTCCGTGAATAATGGCGGTGATATATCCTTGTTCAATGCGCCTGGCCGCGCGATGCGGATCGGGATAGGAGATATAAACAGAAATGTCGCCACGCCTTACGTCTTGAAGATGGAGGGAGGAGGCTCTTTCGGGATAGCGTCGAGCGGTTTTGGAGGAAGAAGCTTCACCCTGGGTCTGGCTGATGTGGTGAGTGTTATCGCTGATTCGGCTGCTCTCGCAGACGCTGCGGCTACGTTTATAGCCAATAAGACAACCACGCAAGCAGATGTCATTGTTCGGCGAAAAGCCGGAGAGATTGATCCGTTAACCGACATTCCTGAAGAGATGGTCACCGTAGAGAGAGGGGAACTGGAAGAAAAAGCGGTTAAGGCTGCCCTGAAAAGCGGATGGGAACAGGCGGCACAACTGAAATCGATCGGGATCATCAGAGATGCCCTTGTTATTCTAAGCGATCACATAATGCATACGATAGATGAGAACAGCAATCTAAGACTGGAGGAGGTGTCGCATGGAAATCAGAAAAATAGTGACGATTGTTGAGGATGTCTTTGCCGATGGGGCAAAAAAGGCAGAAAGGCCCATCCGGAAGGTGGCGGCAATCGCGATCATCAAGAATCCCTTTGCAGGGATTTACCAGGAGGACCTGGCGGAATTGATTGATGAAGGAGAACAACTGGGAAAAATTCTGGGAGAAAGGGCTGTTGCGGCGCTTGAAGGAAAGACCCCTGAGAGCTACGGAAAAGCTGCAATAGTCGGAGAAAAGGGCGAATACGAGCATGCCGCGGCGTTGCTCCACCCGAAGCTCGGAACTCCCTTGAGGACCGCGGTGGGCGGCGGCAAAGCCATAATTCCTTCAGTCAAGAAATTGGGCAGCATGGGAGACACAATCGATATCCCGCTTCACTTCAAAGACGCGGCCTTCGTTCGGTCGCACTTCGATGGTATGACGGTGTCGGTAAATGATGCACCGAAGGCTGATGAAATCCTTGTGGCCATAGCGGTGACTGATGGTGGAAGGCCTCACGCGCGCGTTGGAGGACTCAAGAAGGAAGAAGCCAAGGGTGAGGATGGTCTCAGATAAAGGCCGAATATGAATTCCCAAACAAAGCCGGCGGTTCAATTCCCGCCGGCTTGTCATTTCTTTACTATTTCGCACGACGGGGAAGAAAGACCCTCAAACCCTCTCTCTGAATCTTCCGACCCTAAGCCTCTGCGGTTGGTACCCATCACCGCTTTTCTCAATCCCTCACGTAGCGCTGTTTCCGCCGTTCCGCCTTCAGCCGTCTTTTGCGTGCATCTCTCGCCTTGCGGCGCTCTCTTTCCGATGGCTTTTCGTAGAAGGATTTTCTTTTCACATCCTTCAGGATTCCTTCCCTCTGGATGTAACGCTTGAGCACCTTGAGAGCTTTTTCGATGTTTCCGTCTTCAACGTAGATGTCCAAAACGTTTCCCCTTTCTTATTATCTTTTGTGTCCTCCGGTTCGTTTGTCCCGGCCGGATTTCCCATTCCGGATCGCTTATGGGCAATTACGATCCAACCGGCAAAGACACCCCCCTCGTTCAGAGCATACTGTCACGGACTCAAACTCCAATAACCTGAGCCCGCCTCCGCCTCGCTGCAGCTGCCGGCGTCTACATGGGAACTGGATCAAGCCCCTTCCTGATCTAAGGACCGCAGAACTCTTTGAAAAATAAAAGCCGCCCGAAGACGGCTTATCTGGCGGCTTACAGTTTGACTACATTCGTGGCTCTGGGGCCTTTTGGCGTCTTCTCGACGTCAAAAGTGACTGCCTGACCTTCAGTCAGAGACTTGAACCCGGTGCCGGCGATGGATGTATGATGGACAAAGATATCTTCTCCGTCTTCTTTGGTGATGAATCCAAAGCCTTTTGACTCATTGAACCATTTAACAGTTCCTTTTGTCATGCTGATGTACCTCCTTTCCTGGCGTTGAAAGGTTACGAGAAGCGATAAAAAAAAGCCACAAAGCTTAAAGGTCTTTGCAGCTTTCAGTACAGCAAAAACGTAAACTTGTGGGCTTATTATCCCACAGCAATGCGGAGAAGTCAATAAATATGGTTCGCTCTGAGCTTAATGGAAGGCAGGACGATCAACTGCTATTTCACCCTCAGTACTGTCCCGGCGGTGACCGTCGACCCCTTGATTCTGTTTATTCTCCTCAGCTTGGCAATGCTTACGCCGTGTTTCTTTGAAACGGAACTGAGGGAGTCGCCCTTTTTTACCTTGTACCGTGCCGGTTTACCGGACTTCTTTGTCACATAGCTTGCCAGCTTTGGTCTGCTTTTGCGAAGGACACGGCCTTTCCTGGGAATCTTCTCTTTCCTGAGGGTCAGAAAGTCGCTATCCGTGTTCTTTGCCATTGCCGTGACACGGGTTGGCGCTTGTTGGGCGGGACGGATACTCCTTTCATCATGGGAAGCGAATCGGGGAATGAGGAGGATTTGTCCTTTTTTCAGTCGCAAGCCCCTGCCATCGCCATTCAGGAGTTCAAGATCTGCACGAGAAACATTGTATCTCTTGGAGATCTTCTCAAGAGAATCCTTCTTCCTCACGGTGTATCTAATGACCCCTGCTAACTGTCTCGAATTCCCCAGCTCATCCGCAGCCCACCCGCTCAAATGAGCCTTTTCAGCTGTTACGGGCAGGTTGATGCGGTACTCTTTTCGGTTGGGCGGTGTTATTCCCTTGAGCAGCTCCGGGTTGAGCGATCTGATGTCACCGGGGTCCAAATGGAGGGCATGGGCAATTCTTCGAAGGGTTATGCCGCCAGGTACGGTCATCCTGGTCAGCCGGTAAACAGGAGGAGTCTCTATATCGGTAAATCCATATTTCTCCGGATCTTTTGCGATGACAGCGGCGGCGATCAGCTGAGGAACATACTCCTGGGTTTCCTTCGGCAACGTTCTGTACTGCCTCAGCTTCCAGAAATCTTTGGTGTCATGCTTGTCGATAGCCCTTTCCACCCTGTTTTCTCCGGCGTTATAGGCGGCAGCGGCCAGGTACCAGCACCCGAATTGGTCAAAAAGGTCTTTCAGATATCGGGCTGCTGCGACGGTTGATTTTTCGAGGTCCCGCCGTTCGTCCACCCAGGCGTCCACCTTCAGACCGTACCTCTCTCCCGTTTCCTGTATGAACTGCCACGGCCCGCTCGCCTTTGCACGGGAATAGGCCTTCATATTGAAGCCGCTTTCTATCATTGCCAGATACACAAGGTCCTCAGGCAGTCCGTTCTTCTTGAGGAGCATCCTGATTGTCGGTTCGTATTTCTTGGCGCGTTTGAGCCATCGTGCAAACACGTCCCGTTTGGTAACGGTGAAACACTTGAGGTGAATTTCAACCGCTTTATTGAGAATAATGGGTATGTCAAAGCCGTCGCCGTCGGCTGACTCGCCGAGCGATTTCCGCAGCGCCTGCAGGATATCCTTTTCTTCCGCGCTGAGTTCCTGTTTTTTGTACTCTCCCGATCCATTGGCGCGTGCTCCTTCCCCGCTTGCAACGGATCCATGACCTTCCTCAAGAGGACTGTCGGGAAGTTCGTCTTCAGCACCGTCGTTCGGCGCAGCTTCGTAAACGGGGAGTTGTTCATCGAGCAAGACCGGCTGCCGGACGGCGTGAGCGGAAGGAACCCCGGAAAATCCGGCAAGAATAAAGCCGGCCAGGATCGTGAGTGAGAATAAAAGTCTTGCCATGTGCCCTTTGGAAAGCTCCGCAGTGTGTCAATTGATTCTGATTCACCGCGGAGCCTTGTATCGTCTTATGGAACGGCTACGAAATGACCTCTTCTGTTCTTTGCCCAGGCTTCTTCGGTGTGTCCCGGGTCCAAAGGTTTTTCCTTACCGTAGCTCACGGTCTCGATCCGTTTTTCGTCCGCGCCCAGGTCAATAAGAAATTTTTTTGCAGCATCGGCTCTTTTTTGACCGAGGACCATGTTATATTCAATGGTGCCTCTCTCGTCGCAATTCCCCTCAACCCGCAGCCGTCCGTCCGGATTTGCCCTGAACCACTTGTAGTTCTGCCTCAGTATTTCGACGGCTTCCGGCGTTATGAGGTACTTGTCAAAATCGAAGTTGATGTCCTTAAGCACGACGGAAACGGGAGCCATCTTGGCTGACTTTTGATCCGTGGATTGCTTCTTTGTTTCTGCCGGTTTAACGGGAGCCGGCGCAACCGTCTGGGCTTTCTTGTCTCCAGCGGCCCCGTCGGCCTTCATGGCCTGACGCGAACCACACCCGCTCATTCCGATTAAAAGTAACGTAGCCACACAGATAGACACAAACGATTTTGGGAACACGACTATCCTCCTTACCTCTTGTTTTATTGTTGATAGCAAAGGTGTGAAAGCCCGAATCTCCAACGTTTGCTCGTCTGTGGGTCATTCCTTACGCCGCAGCCCTCGCGTTCCTTCGCTGCCGGTAATTATACATGACGGTCTATTACAGGTTGATGACGCTAAGATGACAGATTGGTAATCTTGGACTGATTTTGCGGCTGAGGGAAATTCAGGTGCACCGTGGTCCCTTGACCGGGTATGCTCTCGATGTCAACAGTTCCACCGTGAAGGTCCATGATGGATTTTACAATCGCCAGCCCGAGTCCGTTCCCCTGACTATTCATGGCCCGGGCTTTTTCGGTCCGAAAAAAACGATTCAAAACCTTTTCGAGGTGGATCTTTTCGATGCCGATGCCTGAATCTGCCACGCCGACCCTGACCCTTCCGTCATGGGTGGCAACAGTGATGGCTACGGACCCGTTTGCATCCGTATATTGAAAGGCATTGGAAAGGAGGTTGGTAAGTGCCCGCCGGAACAGCACTGCATCTGCATTGAGTAAGGCATTCCCTGACAAGCTGATCTTGATGTTCTTTTCTTCGGCGAGTGCCTCGAAATATTCCATGATGGCATCTATCTCCGTCCGCACATTCACCCGGGAAAACCGTACGACCGTATTTCGAGTATCCGTACGAGCAAGAAAGAGAAGGTTATCTATTACTCTGGATAGCCGCTCGTATTCTTCAAGGCTTGACTCAATTACCCTTCGGTACTCCTCGGCAGTCCTGGCTCTGCCCAGGGAGACTTCGGCTTCGCCCCTCAGGTTGGTGATGGGTGTTCTCAGCTCATGAGCAAGGTCGCCCGAAAACTGAGAGAGCAGGGCGAATGAGCGCTCCAGACGCTGGAGCATCGAATCAAAGGCGTTTGCGGCACTCGCGATCTCCGGGGGCCAACTGATGGACCCGAGCCGTTCGTTAAGATGCTCAGGGGTAACCCTTGTGAACACCTGCGTCAGTTTCGCGAGCGGCTGCAGACCCGCTTTTGCGATCAAGAACCCGAGTGTTGCGGAGACAAGGACCCCCAGAAGAAGAACGAGAAGCGCTTTCTTCCGATAGTCGGCAATGGTTTCCTCGTCATGTGACGTGTCGAGAGCGATCTGGATCAATCGTTTTTTGTCTTCCGAGCGGTACAGCTTAACCCATTGCGAGGCGACCACAAAGGGCCGTCCGTCCGTGCCGATAGCATTAGTCGGGTTCACCTTCTTGCTGTTCATCGGTATCGGTGGGGGAAAGGAGTGGGGTCCGATGGCCGTATTCATTCCCGGCATTTCGACGATTATGGACCCTTGCTCGTCCAGTATTCTTACGTAATACCTGGGGCGCCGTGATCCTGCTGCCTCGCGTTCTATTTCTTCACGCCAGGCCTGCACATCGCCGGGACGCTGTTTCAGCAGGGTTCTGAGGCTCTGCATTTCGACGGCAAGAAACTCGTTGTTGTCCCGCTTCATTTCACTCGTGAGGGTCCAGTCGAGGAAGCCGGCAGCTATTGCGAGCAGCAGGAACAAGGAGAGGGCATACATCACGGCGAGGCGCCAGGCGATAGGCCACGCGGGAGGAAATACTCTCATTTACGCATAATCCGTTCGGTCCTCAAGCACGTATCCCACGCCGCGAACAGTATGGATAAGCTTGCTCGGAAAAGGATCGTCTACTTTTCTTCTCAGTCGCCGGATCGCTACATCAACCACGTTTGCATCACTGTCGAAATTAATGTCCCAGACTTGCTCCGAAATTACCGTTCTCCCGAGGACCTCGCCCTGATGACGGGCCAGAAGCCAAAGAACAGCGAACTCCTTCGGAGAAAGCTCGAGCCGCCTTCCTCCCCGGGCCGCCCTGTGCCTTGCGAAATCTACTTCGAGATCGGCAATATGGATGTTGTCGGGCAGCCGTCCGGGGCCGCGGCGAAGAATGGTCCGGACGCGGGCAAGCAGTTCCGAGAAGGCGAATGGCTTTGTCAGATAATCGTCACCTCCCAGCTCAAGCCCCTTGACTTTGTCTTCAACCGTGTCACGGGCAGTGAGAAAAAGCACCGGCGTTTGTTTCCCGCCCTCTCTCAGTTGGTCAATGACAAACCAGCCGTCCTTGTCGGGAAGCATGACGTCGAGAACGATAAGGGCATAATCCCCCGTGACAGCCAGGTAGAGGCCGTCCTCCCCATTTGCCGCCACGTCAACGATAAACCCGTGCTCGGAGAGTCCTTTTCTCAGATACTCGGCAGTTTTCTTCTCATCCTCGACGATCAATAGTTTCAAACACGCCTCGTCTTCAGCGGTGATGCTATCGAATGGCACGAGCCATCGCGGACTACGTGCAAGTATCCTAAATCTGGGGATGAGGATCAAGGGATTTTTTTGAGGCGGTACTTTTTGAATGTTTGAAATCTCTTCGGACTCCCCGGTTTCCCTATTACCAAAAGAACCCCGGGAAACCGGGGCGAAGCGTTGGGGGAATTCTTGGCTCTGCGTCCAAAGGCAGAAGACCCGTATTCGCGATCGTTCGGTTGGTTGATCTGTCGAGTATATACCCGACCCACCTGAATCCCGAGCCTTTTTCCTCGGCCACCGGGCCGGGCGCCACAACGAAATCGACATAGACCCGATACGTATGACCTGCCTCGGCGTTAAAATTGACGGAACCGATAACCGGGCTATAGAACCAGTATTGACTCATCGGCTGTTGGTACTCGTTGGGCCTTATATGTAATGTATGCGGTCCGGGCAGAAGTACTACCGCGTCGCCAGTCGCCCTTTGTCCGTCAAAACCCTCAATGACCGTATATGCCCCGGTCTCGACAAGAGCTGTCTGATTGCCCGGAAGTGTCGGTCCCGGGTAGCCCTTAATTACCGCAGGCGAACATGCTGCCAGTAAAAGAAGCAGTATGCCCGTCACCGTCATTATCCGGTTAAGATAAGCCATTGTTTGCTTTGACTGATCCATACGAGCTTTCCATAGTGAGTTTAACCACGGCCATCAAGCAAATCAACCGCAAAGGATCGTGAACTAAGAGCATGCGGCAGGGCGCCGCGGGATTGTTTCGCCGGATTGGTTTCAACAAGTGTTGCGCACTGAACGTCCGGGCACCTGCTTCTCGATAGTTTTAAGCCTCAGGCACGACCCTAATGACTTCTCTCCCACGAGCTATTCAATGACCGTTCCTTTGCCGGTCTTCTGATACTCAAGCTCGGCATGGGTGACGAACGCGGTTCTCCCCTGGGAATTGGCTTCAAATCCATGAGAGGTGCACCAAGCGGTAAATGTTTCCGGATCGATGTCTGCGCGAAGAGCAATATTGCCACTGCCCTTGATTAATTCGCATTCCCTTTCAACAAGAGCTTTCCAGTCTTCAAAACTGGCAGGCATATTTTCAGGATCGGTAAAGACCGCGAGTGCCCTGCGGTACGTAGCCTCGTCCTTGTACCAAGCAATTCCTACGACATAGCCCATTCTGACCCTCCCTTCATTCTCGGTGATGTAATCATGTTTCTTATTCATATTAGCATGGATGGTCAAGGAACATTGCCCAAAA
>MVRP01000175.1 GCA_002067405.1 Syntrophorhabdaceae bacterium PtaU1.Bin034
GTCAAACGCTCTGCGGCAATATTGAAGGTAGAGGTCGACGAAGAGGGCGCCTATGAGATTGCAAAAAGATCGAGAGGCACACCGCGGGTGGCAAACAGACTTCTGAAGCGTGTGAGGGATTACGCCCAGGTGAGAGCTGAGGGGATCATCACGCGACCGGTCGCAGTAGATGCCCTTGCTCTTGAAGGCATCGATGAATACGGCTTGGGCGATTTGGACAGGAAGCTCCTGAAAACGATCATCTTTAACTACAAAGGAGGTCCGGCAGGGATCGAAGCTCTGGCTGCAACCCTTCAATTGGAAACTGATGTTCTCCTTGAGGTCGTGGAGCCTTACCTGTTGAAGACGGGATTCCTGGTGAGGACTTCCCAAGGCAGGAAAGCGACGGAAAGATCATTCGATCATTTAAAAATAGCACTGCCCGAGAAGAGGAAAGCTGCTGGCGGCGAATTGTTTAGCGATAAGAAGTAAAAAAGGCTTACTGACTCAACCTTTCCATTTCTTCGGTTGAAATGTCGAAATTGGCGTGGACATTCTGAACGTCATCTGAATCTTCCAGGGCTTCGATAAGCTTTAACATCGTTTCGGCAGGCTTGCCCTCAAGCTTGACTGACGTTTGCGGAACCATGTCGATCTGGGCAACAAGGTATTTTATGCTGTTGTCATCAAAGGCTTTTTTTACGGATTCGAAGTTTGCGGCTTCTGTGATTACCTCTATGGCGTCCTCATCTTCCTTCACATCCTCGGCGCCGGCCTCCAGGGCAAGTTCCATGATTTTGTCCTCATCGGCTGCTTGCTTGTCGAACGAGATATAACCTTTCTTGTTAAAGATCCATCCAACACTCCCGGATTCACCGAGGTTTCCGTTATATCGTGAAAAAATGTGTCGCACCTCCGCAGTCGTACGGTTCTTGTTGTCAGTCAGGGCTTCCACGAGGACTGCTACACCATTCGGCCCATATCCTTCATAAGTATATTCCTCGTAAGCTACTCCACCATCCTGAGGGCTGCTGCCTCGCTTGATCGCCCTTTCTATATTTTCCTTCGTCATATTTTCGGCTTTCGCTTTAAGTACAGCTACCCGCAGCCTCGGGTTGGCTTCCATATCAGAGCCGCCAATTCGGGCTGCAGTAGTTATTTCCTTGATGAGTTTTGTGAAGATTTTTCCGCGCTTAGCATCAGCAGCGCCTTTTTTATGCTTAATCGTACTCCATTTGCTATGTCCGGACATTTTACCCTCAAGTAAATGAATGGTGGGCAGTATAGGATTCGAACCTACGACCTCTGGTATGTGAGACCAGCGCTCTAACCATCTGAGCTAACCGCCCATTTGGCTAATAATATAATAGATATGGGCCAAAGTCAATATCCGTGCCCCGCAATTTCTGTCCGACCATCCTTGTTGCACGGGTGGACTGTGCAGGGCCCGATCCAGTCCCATTTGCTTTCTCCGAACATTGTCTCATGATGCAAGGCGTGAAAAAGGGAAGAGAGGACCGGCCACGGATCGACGGGGTGAAAAGGAGGTGACTCGACACGGAAAAAACCAAGGTCTCTTAAGTTTTGATTTCGCCACACGATAACTATTGTTGTAAGACATTAGCAATTCTATGAGCGGAGGCAAAGATGAGAGTGCTGGTGGTTGATGATTTCGCGACAATGAGAAAAATCATAAAGAACGTTTTAAAGCAGATCAATATCGATAATGTGGTAGAAGCGGAGAACGGAAAGCATGCCCTTTCAGTGCTCAGGAGCGACAACATCGAGTTTATCATCAGTGACTGGATCATGCCGGAGATGACAGGAATAGAATTCTTGAGGGCGTGCAAGGAAGACGAGACAATAAAGAACATTCCTTTCGTTATGGTCACGGCGGAGGCGCAAAAGGACAGTGTGCTGGAGGCGATCAAGTCCGGTGTTGACAACTACATCGTAAAGCCCTTCACCCCGGAGAAATTGAAAGAGGTCATCGGCAAGACCATGGCCAAGTTCGGGAAATAAACATCTACTGGAGGAATAACTGATGGACGTAAAGTATATCAATCCTTTTGTAATCGCTGCGCAGACGGTTTTCAAGACCATGCTGAGTATTGAATTGTCCCTCGGCAAGCCTTCCTTAAAGGAAGCGAAGACGACCTCCGGAGATGTTACGGGCATTATGTCCATGGTGGGAGACAGGAAGGGAACCATTGCAATAAGCTTCAGGGAAAAAGGTGCGCTCTTTGTGTTCAACAGTCTCATGGGGGATGAAGCTGCCGCTATGAGCCCGGAGGTGGTGGATGCAATCGGCGAGCTGACAAATATCATCTCCGGCCAGGCGCGTAAGGAGTTTGAGAACAGCGGGATCAATCTGAAGGCATCGATTCCCATGGTCGTTGTGGGCCATGGCGTTGAGACCAATTTTATAACGAAGCTGCCCATCATATCGTTGCCGTTCAATTTTTCTGTCAACAATGGCATAGGCGAGGTAATGTTTCTTGATTTCTCTTTCGAGTAGGTCTTCGTGTGATCTGCAGAGCGGGTAATGGTAAGAGCATGAAGGCCTGAAAGAGAGGTCGGGAATGATTCGGAAGAGTCGGCGGGTTGTACGCACCGTATGTCCCTCGATAGTGCAGCCCGATTTCCTGTCCTTTGTCATTACCCTGCCTTTAGTGTCAATCCCTTGACAATCTGCGGTTCCGCTTAATTCTGCATCCCCCGGTATACGGATCAAGCTTCCTCATAAGCGATAATTACTATTGCAATCTTCGTTCTTATATGGGAAAAAAATAGTGCTTCGTATGGCTTATCCTTTTCTGGAACCCGGTGAAAAAAGCCAGACAGAAAGACTATTCAGGTGCATGAAGGATTCTGAGAGGTTGCAATGGAAAAAGGCCGGATCATAATCGTTGAAGATGAACAAAACATACTGAGCATGCTCAACGACCTTCTGACGAGCAAAGGCTATTCGGTAGACCCGTTCATAGATGCAAAAAGCGCGTTGATCGCACTGAAGAACAATGATTACCACCTGCTCATCACCGATCTTCTTATGCCGAAAATAGACGGTCTCCAACTTATCAATTTTATTCAAAAGGAGTACTTGCGGACGCTGGGCATAGTGATTACAGGATACGGCAGTCTCGAAACCGCCCTAAGCGCAATGAGGTGCGGAGCTTTTGACTATCTGCTAAAACCCTTTAAATTTGAGGAAGTTCTCGCCAGCGTCGAGTCAGCGATGAACTATGCCGAGCTCCTGTCCGGAAACAGCATTCCAAAAAAGCTGACGGTCAAGGCAAATTTACTGAGAAGATATTCGGAGAACCGCGTTGTTCGGGAAAACACCTTTCTGCGAAGCTATTTGAAAGACAAATATAAGTTCGAGAATATGATAGGTGTCAGCTTCGCCATACAGAAGGTCTTCGAGCTGATAGAAAAGGTGGCGGATACAAATGCGACTGCCTTGATTACCGGTGAAAGCGGGGTGGGCAAAGAGCTTGTGGCACGGGCGATCCACTACAACTCTTCCCGCAAGGACAAGCCTTTGGTTGTGGTCAACTGCGGGGCGATACCCGAGGCGCTGCTCGAGAGCGAACTCTTCGGATATGAAAAAGGTGCATTTACAGGTGCGACAACCACAAGATTGGGAAGATTCGAGCTCGCGGACGGCGGAACGATATTTCTCGATGAAATAGGGGATATGAGCTTTAACCTCCAGGTAAAGCTTCTCCGGGCGATTCAGGAAAAGACCTTCGAAAGAATAGGCGGAGCCAAGACAATGGATGTCGATGTGAGGATCATTGCGGCAACGAACCGGAACCTCGAGGAGCTTGTCAAGGAAGGGAAGTTCAGAGAGGACCTCTACTACAGGCTGAATGTCGTGCCGATCCACATCCCTCCATTGCGGGAGAGAAAGCAGGATATTCCGCTGCTCTACGCGCACTTCCTCGAAAAATCGAACAGTATCAACAACGCTTGTGTGGAGGGTTTCACTCAGGACACGATGGAGATCCTGATCGACTACGATTATCCGGGGAACGTCAGGGAACTCCAGAACCTGGTGGAAAGACTTGTGGTGCTGAAAAAAGCCGGTTGGATCAACATTGAGGACCTGCCTGAAAAGTTCTACACCCAGGGAAAGAAAGAAGAGATACAATTCGACTTGAACAAGGGGTATGATACACTGGTCTCCGAATTCGAGCAACGTCTGATTTTGAAGGCTCTTGGTGAGACAAATGGCGTAAAAAGCAAGGCCGCGCAAATCCTGAGCATGAACAGAACGACCCTTATCGAGAAGATGAAGCGTCTCGGTATAACCGAATAAACCCTGTCAAAAGGGTGACGCAAAGATAACCCGCTTCCTCTTATTTTCCTCAATATCCTTAATTGTCTCACGCTATTGGGTTTCCGTGGAGTGTGGTATGCATTTTGCTGACGTTTTGGACATGCCGCGCACGGAAACACAGCTCCTCAAGAATGCTTTTCAGGAATTCGTGAAAGCATCCGATTCCCTGAGCAATTATTATCTGGTCCTCGAAAATCGCATCAGGCAACTCGATAAAGAGGTAAACGAAAAAAATAAGGAACTCGAAAAGGCCAAGGAAACATTTTACCACATCCTCAATTCCCTGCCGGTAGGCGTGGTTGTCCTCGATGGCAAAAGTATCCTCTTCACCAACAAAGAAGCCGAGAAATTCGGATTGGAGCTGTTCTGTGACCGCATTGACAACACAGCCGCAAAGGCGGGTGAGGTCAAGAGCGGGAAAGGCTACTTCAGGTGGAGGAAGAGCTGCCTTTCCAGTGGCTCTGAAGGCGAGGAGATCATTGTTTTTGAGGATGTGACGGAAATGCAGAAGATGAAGGAGCGCCTTGAGAGAGACGAGAGACTGAGAGCAATGGGAGAAATGGCGGCGAGGATTGCCCACGAGATAAAAAATCCTCTCGGGAGCATGCAGCTTTATCTTTCAATGTTAGCAAAAGGAAATGTGGGAGACAGGGAAAAGGAGTACGTTAATTCGGTCATTTTTGGCGTCAATACCATAGATCGTATCATCAACAACCTTCTTTCTTACACGCGCCCGAAGACGCTGGTAGTAAGGGAGAGCAAGCTCTCAAAGGTGGTGAAGGATACGCTTGATTTTATGAGCGTCTCTATCGGCAGCAGGGACATAAGACTGAATTTCAGCAGTCACTGCAATTCTACTGCGTGGTTCGACCCTGATCTGATCAAACTTGCATTAATGAATCTTATCAGTAATGCGATAGAAGCTATTGGAGACAAAGGTGTTATCAAAGTGGATATAAGGGACGAAGGCAAGTATGTTTCGGCCAGCTTTACCGACAGCGGGGTGGGCATGAGCGAGGAGACGAGACGGAATATCTTTAATCCTTTCTTCACGACAAAGGACAAAGGCGTGGGTCTTGGCCTGTTCATCTCCCACAATGTGATCAAGGCACATGACGGATATATAGAAGTAGAATCGGTGGAGGGCAAGGGATCGACCTTTGTCGTCTGCTTACCGAAAGAGCGGTCATGAAAAATATCCTTGTTGTAGACGACGACTATCACATGCGATTGGCCCTTTCCGAGGCCCTGATGAACGCCGGATACGGTGTTTGTTCTGCCGAGGATGGAAGGATGGCAGTTGAATCGATCAAGACGGCCGAGTATGATCTGGTCATAACGGACGTGAAGATGCCTTATATAAACGGGATGGATCTGCTGGGGCGCATCAAGAAAGAACAGTGTTCTCTTCCCGTTATCGTAATGACCGCATATGCGACTGTGGAGCACGCGGTCAACGCGATAAAGGAAGGCGCTTTCGACTATATCCAGAAACCGTTCGATACGGATACGCTCTACGAGGTAGTACAACGAGCGCTTGGCCTCGAAAGCGAAAATATCGTGTGCGTGTCGAGGGCTATGAAAGACGTTCTGGTGAAGGCACAGCAGGTGGCAAGATCGGAGGCCACGGTTCTGGTGATGGGAGAGAGCGGCGTGGGGAAAGAGCTCATCTCCAGGTACATCCACGAGAATGGAGAGCGACGGGAAATGCCTTTTGTTGCGGTGAACTGCGCTGCCCTTCCTGAGAATCTGCTTGAGAGTGAACTCTTCGGCTACGAGAAGGGGGCCTTCACCGGCGCCACGGCGCGAAAGCCGGGCAAGTTTGAGATTGCCGACAAGGGCACGATCCTCCTGGACGAAATCACTGAAATGGACCTAAGACTGCAGGCCAAGCTTCTGAGGGTGCTGCAGGAGAAGGAGGTGGAGGCTATCGGCGCCAAATACCCCAAGAAGGTCGACGTTAAAGTCATTGCGACGACGAACAGGAACATAAAGAAGGCTGTGGAGGAAGGAAAGTTCCGCGAAGACCTCTATTACAGGCTCAATGTTTTCCCGATCGTCGTGCCTCCTCTCAGGCAACGGAGGGAAGACATTCCTCAGCTTACAGCCCATCTTCTCAAGAAATGCGCACGCGGCATGGATATCCGTATGGACAAAGAGGCCATGAATTACCTTATCCAGAAGAACTGGAGGGGGAATGTGAGAGAACTGGAGAATACTGTCGCAAGGGCGTGCATACTATCCAACTATTCGCAGATCAAGCTCGCCCACGTGCAGGACCCACCTGATGAAGGAGAACCGAGAACGGTAACTCTTCCGGAGGGGGAGGCAGTGGGTTCCGTCAAGGAAATGGAGATGAAGTTGATACTGGATGCACTGAAATCGATGAATGGAAACCGTACGAGGGCAGCCACGGTCCTGGGGATAACGTCAAGGACCTTGAGGAACAAGATTAAAGAGTATCGGGAACTGGGGTACGCAGTTCCGTAAGGAGTCTTTCATGGAAGTATTCGGTCTTCTGGAGAAAGGTCTCAATATCAGGGCTTTTTACCACAGGATTCTGGCAACGAATATAGCAAATGTGGAGACGCCCGGATATAAAGAGAAGCAGATCGATTTTATGGCCGAGCTGGAGAAAACGGGCGTCGGGACAGAGAACATCACCGTGAGTGAAAAGATGGAATCCGAAGGGTATCACAGTATTGACGGCAACACGGTGAATATTGAAGACCAGATGGTAAAGCTTGCAGAAAACAGCTTGATGTTCAGTTCGTTCGTAAAGCTGATCAGCAAGAAACTTTCCATGATGAAATATGCCATCAACGAGGGAAGGAGATAGTATGGGAATTCTCGACGTATTGAAAATAAGCGCTTCGGGTCTGCGCGCGCAGAGGACGCGAATGGAGGCCGTTGCCACTAACCTCGCAAATGTCCACACGACGAGAACAGAGGAGGGGGGACCCTTTAGGAAAAAAGAGGTCGTTTTTATTCCTTCTGATGTTTCGGAAACAAAAGGTTTCCGTGCGAGCCTGGATCAGATGGTTGAGGGGGTGAAGGTTGAAGATATTGTTGAGAGCCCGAAGCAGTTCGAGCGCACTTACGATCCTTTTCATCCTGATGCCGACCCGGAAGGTTATGTGACCCTCCCGAACGTCAATCTTATGGAAGAGATGGCAGACATGGTTGCGGCAACAAGGGCGTACGAGGCGAACATAACTGTCATCAACGGCACAAAGGACATGTTCATCAAATCTCTCGAAATAGGTAAATAGGAGAAAACGATGAAGATAGAACAGGTCGTTCTAGACAACTTTATCCAGAACGGAGGGTCGAAGGTTGAAAAAACGAGCACCTCTTTTTCCGACGTCTTGAAGGAGTCGATCAGCAAGGTTACGGAGCTGGAAAAGGAGGCCAATCAGCAGGCCGAGAAGCTCGCAAAAATGGAGAACCAGGATATCCATAACACGATGATCGCCGCTGAGAAAGCGGATTTGAGCTTCCAGCTCATGATGCAGATCAGAAATAAGATAATAACGGCTTACGAAGAGATCATGAAGATACCCGTATAGGGTTGTAGAAGATGGAGACGTTCCTAAACAACTTCAAGAACTACCTGAGAACGACACCGAAGAATAAGCTGTATCTGTATCTCCTGATTCTTGTGGCGGCGATCGGTGGTTCTGTCATCGGCCTGTCTTTCCTCCAAAAGGAAGAGTATCAACCGCTCTTTGCCGGGCTTTCTACGGAGGACGCCTCCATGGTCGTGGCCAGGCTGAAGGAGCAGAAGATCCCTTACAAGCTCGGAGCGAACGGCACGACGGTGTCTGTTCCGAAAGAAAAGGTCTACGATGTGAAACTGATACTCGCGTCCCAGAATTCACTTCCGGGCGCAAGTGGTATTGGGCTGGAGCTGTTCGATAAGACGAACTACGGGATGACCGAGTTCATGCAGAATATCAACTACAAGAGAGCCATACAGGGGGAACTGACGAGGACGATCAATCAGATGCCGGAAATCAAGGCCTCCCGTATACATATCGTAATACCCGAGAAGACGCTCTTTACCGACAGGGAAAAGGACGCGACCGCTTCCGTTTTCCTCAAACTCAAGCCGGGAAAGGCTTTATCAAAAGACCAGGTCAGCGGGATCGTGCACCTGGTGGCAGGCAGCATTGAAGGCTTAAAGGCCGAGAATGTAGTGGTCGTCGATTCTTCCGGAAAAATACTGCACAAGGCGGGCGACGGGGATACGAACGTCGCCATGTCGGGGCAGCAGCACGAGTTACAGAGAAACGTGGAGAAGAAGATCGAAGAGTCGGTCCAGTCAATGCTGGAAACGTTCTTGATGAACAGCAGGTCCGTGGTCAGGGCGAGCGTGGAGCTCAACCTCAGGAAGGTCGAGAAAGTAGAAGAGGAATACATACCCGAAAAAACGGTGGTGACGGGCGAGAAGAAAACCAAGGAAAAAGCGGTAAACAGCAGGACCAGGCCGGGAGGTGTGCCGGGAGCAGCAGCCAGCATTGCTGCCGCAAACAGAGAGAAGGCTGCGAAACAGGATGTCAAACAGGAAGATCAAAACCTGCATCAGACAGAGAGGGAAGACA
>MVRP01000176.1 GCA_002067405.1 Syntrophorhabdaceae bacterium PtaU1.Bin034
AGGAAACTCATGGGTAGTTATCGAGGACCGGTATCACGACAGCGCCCAGAAGACCCGTTACGATTGCGACTACACGCGAGGCATCCTTGCGGGAATACCCACTTTATTTGAATTGCCGCCTGCGCAGGTGGAAGAGATCGAATGCCAGGTGGCTCCTAACACTTATGGGAGAAGGGCGTGGCCTGACGCTCCCGCCCAGGGGGCGACCGGATGCCTGTACAGGGTACGATGGGAGAAAAAAAGAAAGCGTTTTTTTACCAGGCGGACTGTTCAGAAAGCTTTAGAGGATTTACAAGAAGCCAACAGAAAAATTCAAGACAAATACGAGGAGGTTAAGAGCCTCGCATCGGATCTCGCGGCAGCCAACAGGCAGTTGCAAGAGTCCAAGCAGCAACTGGAATTGAATGCGGCCGATTTACGTGCGTCGGAGGAACGGTACCGGTTCCTTGCCGACAATGTGTCGGATATCATCTGGATCTTCAGTCTTGAAACAATGCGCTTCACGTATATCAGTCCCTCGATAAAAAGAATCCTCGGTTTCATCCCTGAGGAGTACATGCAACGAAGTCTGGAAGAGATCCTGGCCCCCCAATCATTTCAACGTGCCACGAGAACTTTGGCGGAGGAGTTGGCAAAAGACGACCGGATAGGTGTAGACCCGAACAGGCATGTCACTATCGAGGTCCAGCAGGTCTGTAAAGACGGTTCTTATGGATGGGGCGAGGCTACAACCGGCTTTATCCGGAATAAAGAGGGACGACCCGTAGGGGTCTTGGGCGTGACCCGCGATATTTCGGAACGGAAACGGATGGAGGAGGATCTTCGCCGGTCCCGTGACGACCTGGAACTGCGGGTCCAGGAGAGAACTGCCGAGCTGAGACGGCAAGCGGAATTGCTCGATGTCGCTCACGATGCAATCATTGTCCGCAATCTGGAGGATCACATCATCGGCTGGAGCCGTGGCGCGGAACGGATGTACGGTTACTCAAAGGACGAGGCAGCAGGCAAACACTCACCTACACTTTTGAGGACCAAGGGTAAGATCCCGGTGGAGGAGATTATCTCAATAGTGAAAAAGGAAGGGCACTGGGAGGGAGAGCTTGTCCGGAAAAAAAAGGACGGGCGGGAGATCATCGTGTTGAGCCGGTATGCGCTGCAAAAGGATGAACAAGGGGACCCCCTTGCGATCATGGACATGAGCCTGGACATCACGGAACATAAGCGCATGGAGGAGCAACTGCGTCAGGCACAGAAGATGGAAGCTATCGGCACATTGGCAGGAGGGATCGCGCACGACTTTAACAATATGCTTGCCATCATTATGGGAAATGCCGAACTGGCCATTGAAGACGTTCAACACGGCGACCTGCAGGAGCATAACCTGAACCAGATATTGAATGCAACACAACGCGGCAGGGATCTGGTCAAGGAGATCCTGACATTCAGCCGTAAGGCAAAAACGCAAAAGAAACCGACAGATGTCGTGGCTGTCCTCCGGGAGACGTTCAAGCTCCTGCGTTCATCTATCCCCACCAGTATCAACATGTCGCTCGAAATAGAGACTCCGTCCGCAATGATACTCGGCGACCCCGTACAGATACAGCAGATCGTGATGAATCTTGCCACCAATGCAGTTCATGCGATGCGGGACGGGGGGCAACTGACTTTCAGGCTCGTCGATACCATGTTTGATTCGGTAGATAGACTTCCCGACCCTGATATGAGGCCGGGTCGGTTCCTGAAGCTGCTGGTCGAAGACAACGGGACCGGCATGAGCGAGGAGGTGCGAGATCGCATCTTCGAACCTTTTTTCACCACGAAGAAATCCGGCGAAGGTACGGGCATGGGTCTTCCTGTCGTCTATGGTATTGTAAAAAGCTATAACGGCACCGTGATCGTCGAGAGTGAGGCAGGCAAAGGATCCACCTTTAGCGTTTACTTGCCGAAAATCGAAAGCCGAGTTGCGGAAGAAAAGGCCAGGGAGCAGGTTGTCCGGGGCAACAATGAACGGGTGCTCTTTGTAGATGACGAGCAGGACCTTACAGAGGTTGCGGGCACCATGCTGCAAAAGCTTGGCTACAAAGTAACCGCAATGACCGATGCCAGGCAGGCATTGGAACGATTTCTCGAAAATCCCCACGGATTCGACCTGATCATTACAGATCAGAGCATGCCGGAAATTACGGGAATCGTGCTTGCCCGGGAAGTACTCAAGGTTCGGTCAGACATTCCGGTTATCCTGTGCACAGGATACAGCGAGGTGGTGTCGCCGGAAAAGGCAAAAAAGACGGGTATACGCGACTTCCTGATGAAGCCCGTGACAAAGAACGGAATGGCCCAGGCGATCCGCAGGGTATTGGCGCAAGGAATAAAGGAGTCCTGAAAATCGAAACGCTCTCTTCCACTCGCCAATCTTTACAGAAGTGCGGACCGAAGCGTAAGACAAATAACGTAATCCGTCCCTCTAAATTCTGTATTCTGTCAATGTCAAACTGCCCGCCGTGCCCGGCGGAGCCAAAGGTCCGGGACCTTCATTTTTTCTTGCACATAATATAGCATGTGTTATATATTTTTTACTGCCTTTTGGCTGATGGCGGGTGGGCCGCCGGGAGATGACGCTTGTTGATAAAGCAGTATGATTTCGTAGTGCTTATCAAGAGGGTACGGGTCCAGCTCGACCTGAGCCAGGAGGATCTGGCAAGGGAGATAGGGGTAAGTTACGCCACCATAAACCGGTGGGAGAACGGGCGGTTTTTGCCTTCCAGGATGGCCGTCCGGCAGGTAGAGGCATACTGCGACAGGATGATCGCCTCAGGAAGGCTGCTTCTGCCCGACAACTATAAGGAGGGCCTGGAGGCCTGAAACCCCAATAGATACGTTGACGTACTGTTGATTCTGGAATGTTCTGAGAAATGGGACTGAATAATCTGGAATTGGCTCGCGACAGCCTGTTTATTGAAAAAACGACACAGCTATTTACGGCGGCGGATGCAGCGCCTCTGAGACGAGCGCATACCTTTTCAAGGGAAAGGGCTAACGCCGACGACCAAACACCTTTCGAAGCCGCTTGCCTGCTTCTTGGCCGGAACACCGACGCTGTTATGGTAGCAGCGACCCTGCCGGCTTCCCTGCTCCGGCATGACCCTGCCGACCCTGAAAAAAGCCGGAAACGCTCCGGCCGGGCGCTCGCCCCAGCGCTTGAGAACATCGATTTACAGGCCATTTTAGCCATCACTGACCGGCTCAGCCCCGGAGGCGGCGCGGATTCGGTCGTGTACGCCGGAACCGCGGTAATCGCGGATATAGCCGGGATGCGCCTCTCCCATCCCCGTTCGCCGCCTTGAGCCTTCGAATTGAAAATAGGTTTTAAGGGAACTAGGCCCTGATCGCTCAGGGAGGTATCACATTATTGGTTTGTAGAGGAGAATCATGGAAGAAACCAAGTCCGAAGAAGAGGCAATAAGAGATCACCCTTTAGGGAAAAAGCGCGGAATTAATGTGACCCTGAAAGGGTGGATCACTTCGATCCTTGACACGGACAGTGTTTATTTAAACTTTACCAATACTAAAGAGGAGGAATATCCATGGACGAGATTGCCAAAATTGTGGTTGAAGAATTCGACAAGAAACCGGATGGTTCCTGGGTTTGTGTTAAAAATTCAGATATAGGTACTAAATCTGGAAATATAATCAGAATAGCACCCGGCATGACTTTTAGGAAAGGTAGCAAGCTCTGGGGACTTGACATTGCAAAGGCACTTGATGAAATCAGTGCGAATTAAAACATGAAATGCTTTAAATTCCGGAGTGTTCCGACGTGAGATATGCCGGTGTCTGCTGTTGACATCAGGTCCGCCTGATAAAGTTGCATAAGATCTTACGAGGCGGTCTTGCTTTTTTTTGGTGGGACCGCCTATTTGGTTTGATGGCCTCGCCATGATGGAATGATGCTGAAGGGCCGGAAAACGGACTGAAATGAACCAGCGGGCACGCGGCGATAGCCCGGAGGGAAAACCTCAAGGCGAAACTACCGCAGGACATGGTCAGGATGCATCCTTATTCCCGGAGCGTCACCTGGCCCCTTGCTGCGGTTTCACGTTCCCTTTCTCAGCTCTTCGCCCATACGGAAAGATAAAGGGATAACCAAATACCCTGGTTGTCCAACTCATGGTATTCTTATCTACAGGATTGAGCAGTGAACGACAAGGCAGTGCTGAGGATTAGCGATCTGACAAAGGAGTACGGCTCGCTTCGTGCGGTGGCCGGCGTTTCGTTTTCCGTTGATCCCGGACAGATAGTGGGCCTCCTCGGTCCTAACGGAGCAGGCAAGACGACGACCATAAACATGATCCTCGGCATCCTTCAGCCTACGGGGGGTTCGATTAAAGTACTCGGGAAAAATCTGCAAAAGTGCAGGTCGGAGGTCAGCACGAGCATGAATTTCGCCGCGGTCTACGCGCACATGCCCGCAAATCTTACGGTATGGCAAAATCTCTATGTATTTTCCCTTCTCTACGGGATCAGGAATCGTAAAGAAAGAATTGCGTCCCTGCTTTCCGAGTTCGATCTCCGGCATCTCGCCGATACGAAATCGGGCGTGCTGTCATCCGGTGAGCTTAGCCGGTTGAGTCTCGCAAAGGCGTTGATGAACGAGCCTCGTTTGCTTCTCCTCGACGAACCGACCGCTTCACTCGATCCGAGTGTATCGCAGCTCATCAGGGAAAGGATAAAGGACTATACGAACAGGACCGGAGCGGCCGTGCTGTGGACGTCGCACAATATGGGAGAGATCGAGGACGTGTGTGACCAGGTGCTTTTTCTATCGCACGGCTCGATCCTCTTGTGCGGTGATCCACGGGCCTTGCCGGCCGAGCACGGGAAAAAGGATCTGGAAGAGCTGTTTATAGCCGTTGCACGCGAGCCATTGGGATTTAAAGGATAAGCGCAGATGAACGCCTCCAGGGTATATGCCGTCTTCGTCCGCCAGTTATTCCTGCTAAAGGGAAATCCCACCAGACTGGTGAGCATCTTCCTGTGGCTCGTGATCGATATCATTCAGTGGGGATTCATCAGCAGATATCTCGGATCGCTCGGCCAGGCCACCTTCAGTTATATCACCGTAATTCTGGGTGCCATTATTCTCTGGGAGTTCATGAGCCGTATCCAGCAGGGCATATTAATGGCATTCCTGGAGGATATATGGAGCCAGAATTTCATCAACTTCTTCGCCTCGCCATTGAAGATCAGGGAGTATTTGAGCGGCTTGGTATTGACAAGTGTCACATCCGGCCTTGCCGGTTTCATTGTCATCGTTGCGATCGCGGCGGCGGCTTTCGGGTATAACGCGCTCAGGATAGGGCTTCTGCTGTTCCCTTTCATGGTCATACTGCTTCTTTTCGGTATAGCCATGGGCATCTTCGTGTCGGCCATCATCTTCAGGCTCGGGCCGTCCGCCGAATGGCTCGGCTGGCCGATCCCGATGGTGCTCTCCATCTTCGCCGGTGTCTACTATCCGATTTCCACCCTGCCCGCCGGATTCAGTGCAATTGCCCGCGCCATACCTGCGTCTTACGTGTTCGAGAGCCTTCGCAGCATTCTGTCGCCGGCCGGGACTTCCGTCAACATCGGCGCCAACCTTATCATCGGCGGGCTGCTCTCGGTGGTCTACCTGCTCGCCACTTCCAGCTTCTTCATCCATATCTACAGGAAAAACCTCAAAGGCGGAAATATCGCCAGATTTAACGCAGAGGCACTTTAGGGTGACCGCTTCCGCCCGCGGGAGGCGGCGAAGGCGATGCATTGCCGGTCGGGATAAACGGTCCTGAGCCGCAATCGAGTGAAACAGGAGAAAACCCGGGCTCAAAGGGCAGGACCGGCGAAGGACAAAAGGCTGCAGATTCTTGTCCTGCTTAGGTTTTTGGGAAAACCGGGTTGACAAAACATCACTGAGTGCTGAGATTAAATTAAAGTTTTCAGAAGCGCCACTACCTTGCTTACGATATGCTGACCCTACTATTAAATCCACCCTCCTACAAGGGCTTCGACGGTAGTGCGGGTTCGCGGTACCAGGCGTGCCGTGAGATCCGTTCCTTCTGGTATCCAACCTGGCTTGCGTACCCGGCCGGGATGATCGAAGGCGCGAGACTCATGGATGCCTCCGCTGACGGTCTCGGCCGGAAGGACGTGCTCCGGGAGGCGGCAAGATACGAGCTGGTCATTATCCATACGAGCACACCCACATTTATGAATGACGCAACACTGGCCGGACAGCTTCGGACATCATGCCCGAAGATCATGATAGGCATGGTCGGCCCTCATGTGAGCATACGCCCCCATGAAAGCCTTCTGCAGGCGCCCGCGGTCGATTTCGTTGCGATCGGAGAGTTCGACGATACGGTGACGGAGATTGCGCAGGGGGTTCCGCTGCAAAAAGTGAAAGGAATAGTGTTCCGATCGAACGGGTCCTTGCGGCAACTGGGTCCACGGCCACCCATCGGGAACCTGGACCGCCTTCCCTTTGTGACGACCGTCTACGCCCGGGACCTTCACGTGGAGAACTACTATATCGGCTACCTGAAGCACCCCTATGTATCGCTCTACGGAGGACGCGGTTGCCGGGGCCGGTGCACGTACTGCCTCTGGCCCCAGACGATCGGCGGCGGCAGGTACAGGGTGCGAAGCGCGGACAACATCCATGACGAAATGGTTTCGGCGAAAGCACTCTTTCCGCAGGCAAAAGAATTCTTCTTCGATGACGATACCTTTACCGATCACCCGCAATTGAGGGAAATAGCCGGGAAGATAGCGGATCTCGGCATCACGTGGTCCTGCAACGCGAGGGCGAATGTGCCGGAAGGGACCCTCAAACTGCTGAAAGAGAGCGGCCTGCGCCTGCTCACTGTCGGCTTTGAATCGGGCAACCAGCAGATCCTCAACAATATCAGGAAAGGCATCCATATCGATGGGGCGAGACGGTTTGCCAGGGCAGCCAGGGCAGCAGGAGTCCTCATACATGCGACTTTTATTTTAGGCCTCCCCGGCGAAACAAGGGAGACCATCGAAGAGACCATGGCCTTTGCCCGGGAGATCGACCCTTACAGCCTCCAGGTTTCTCTCGCCGCCCCCTACCCGGGGACAAAGCTCTACGAGCAGGCAAAACAGGAAGGGTGGCTCATGGATGAAGGGGACGGCCTCGTGAGAGAGGGTATCCAGAATTCGGTCATCTCTTACCCCTGGCTTACGAAAGAAGAGATATTTGAAGCAGTTGAAACGTTTTATCGCCGCTTTTACCTGAGACCCGCTCCCATTCTGCGGATCTTCAAGGACATGCTGAAGGACAGGGACGAATTCTCCCGCCGGGTCAGGGAGGGCAGGGAATTCTTCTCCTTCATGGCAAAACGTAAGTCGATGGCCGAACGTTCCAACCGGGAGTTTGAGAGGTAGATACTGGGACTCTTTGAGATGATCCTTAGAGACGGCGGTCCGGGGTTCAGCCAGTTCGCCGTGACGAACGTCTGCAACGCCTCGTGCCGTTTCTGCAACTTCTCCCTCAACGGGATAAACGGCAGAGAGAAACGCTTCGTTGATGTCGGGGAATCTTTGAGTGCCCTGAAAAACCTTTACCGTAACGGCATACGATATATTGTGGTCACCGGGGGAGAGCCGCTGCTCCATCCCTGTCTCGAAGAGATCCTGTCCGGTGCCCGGGTGCTCGGCATGACCCTCGTTCTTGTGACTAACGCCGCCCTGCTCAGCGCACATCGCCTGTCGCGGCTGATCGGCTGCGGCGTATCAAGCTTCCTGATATCCATCGATGCCGCTGACCCCGAACTCCATGAATCTCATCGCGGACTCCCGGGGGTGTGCAGAAAGATAGAACAGGCGAATCACATTATCAGGCAGACCGGTTTGCGCTCCACCGCGTCGGTCACCATGAGCCGTCTCCTGAACTATGACGCTTTGCCGCCGTTTCTTGAGCAACTCGGCTTCTCTTCAGTAAGCTTTTCCTATCCTGTTACCAGGCTCGATTCGAGCTATCTCAGTTTTTCGGATTCAGACCTCGTCACCTATTCGCCCCTTGAGCTTATCGAGGCATTCGAGCGCGTAGAGCGGCTCAAAACGCGCATTCATGTGGTCAACCCCACTGAATCGATCCAGGAAATGAAGCGGCTCCTCCGGGGAGAAAAACAGAGGTATGCCTGCTATGCTGGCTACAAGTATTTTTATCTCGACTGGAACCTTGATCTTTGGAGGTGTCAGAACTGGAGCAGGCCGTTGTGCCCGGCAGACGAATTCGACGGCTCCCAGCGGGTGTTCGACGGGTGCACGAGGTGCATGCTCGACTGCTATCGCGATTCAAGCGTGATGCACCACATCGGCGTGTCGATCCATAACGCCTACCAGTCCCTGGCGCATCTCAAGGTGAAAAGCGCGGTAACGGCGCTCATGAGGAGAAGCAATATGGGGTCTATCCGCGCCCTCATGGAGGATTCGGATTGGGTGAGGCATCTGTGACGGGCACAAAGCACCTCGTTATCACTGCCGACGATTTCGGCCGGGCCCGTTCGATCAATCGCGCGGTGGCGACCGCGTGCGACTGGGGTCTGCTCACCGCCGTGAGCCTGGTTGCAGGCGGCGAGGCCTTCGATGAAGCAGTCGGTCTCGTATCGCGATATCCGGGGCTCTCGGTCGGTCTCCATGTCACGCTGTCCGACGGTCCGTCCGTTTTGCCGCCGTCCCGCATTCCGGACCTGGTGAATTCAGAAGGATATTTCGTCAGGGACCCGGCCCTTGCCGGCCTGCGTTACTGGCGACTGAGACACCGCATTGCCGGTCAGATCGAGGCCGAGGTCGAGGCGCAGTTCAACCGGCTGGAGAGGGCGGGCATCGTGCTTACTCACGTCGATTGCCACCACCATCT
>MVRP01000177.1 GCA_002067405.1 Syntrophorhabdaceae bacterium PtaU1.Bin034
CCTGCCCATCCCGCATCCGAGGTCGTAAAAGATATCATCGTCACCCGGTCGTGCAATTCTCACTATCTTCCTTATGAACCAGTAATTGATCGTTGAATACTCCTCGTTATCCTCAAGCACGGATTTCCCTTCTTGCTCGCCCCTCGCGAGAGAGGGCGGAGAGATAGTCCTGATGTTGAGCAAAAGCTCGTCGCAGAGCGTAATGAGATGCTTGAGCAGGATAAGGGGCTGGAGCAGCAGGCGGAACAACCGTTTTTTAGAGGAAGTGACGGACGATCTCATCGTCGTCTGCTCCCGCACCTTCCTTATCGGGGATGAGATCCGCGAATACAGTGTCACTGTTGCAGGAAACCGTGAGGGGCCGGAAAGGACTGATAAATGGGGTGCGCTGGCAAAAGAGCTTGAAGCTCTGGGGCACGAAGAATCGGACATGGGTGGGATCGGCGACGGCAACGGCATGGTGCCAGTACGGAACCATTACATGAAGTACGCCGTCATGCCTCAAGACCCTGTGGATCTCGTTCATTAAAGAGACAAGCTCGTTGATATGCTCGAGGACATGCACCGCAAAGATATGGTCAATAGTGTTGCTGCCAAAGGGGAGCGACGTTTCCAGATCAGTGACCACATCCACCGGCGGGTAGATGAAACGGTCGACACCCACGCTTTGCTGCGATTGCTTATAAGTGCCGCATCCTATATCGAGCACATTGAGCGGCCGACGGCCGGGCCTTTCCAGAAGGTCCCATACGGCATGGACACCTCGCACCATTCCCACAAGCCTGCGAAGGAGGAACTGTTCGGACTCATTCTGTACAAATCCTCTCAGGTGAGCTACTCCGCCATCAACCCAGAGCCTCACGTCCTTGACGCCGCTTATCCCCACATTGCCCGATACAACCTGCAGTATGTCGGCCTCGATTGCCCTGTCCCGGCGGACCAATGCCGTTTCACCGCGAATGATCTCGTTGCTGTGATTGGGGACAACCCTGATTCCTGCAGGTAGACTCTTTTTGTCGCCCTCACCTCCGGCTTCGGTTCTTGTCATAAAAAAGAATATAGGTCGGGCCGCCGAAGCGGTCAATTCGAGCCTGCCGGAAACTGCGGACGAACCCGACCGGCCCTTGCGGGTGCCCGGTTTTCCCTTTTTCCCCGTTTCTCCCTATGATAAACTTATGAAACATATTATCCGACAACACCCATAAAAGGTAAGGGATTCATGGAACTTTATCTGCAGATAACGTTGAAATGCCCGAGGTGCAAGAAAGAATTCGGCATGAACGTGAAGAAACTGATTCCTTCCGGTTCGCTCAGGTGTTTCGCCTGCGGCACTGTCACCCCTTTCAGCGAAGAGAAGACAAGAAAGATGCAGGACCGCGTGAGAGAGCTTGAAGTGATGATCGACGATATGCGGGAAAATTTCTTTTGATCTTCTCGGGGATGGTTCTGTCCCTTGGCGGCTGATTTCATTGTCGCGATGCATCCACGAAGACAACCGGGGGGCTTGAAGTGAGCGACAAATCAATATTGGGCTGGCTTCGATTCGGACTGTCCGACAAGGACAAGTATGAAATCACAAGCTGGGCTTTCAGTTACTTTATAAAGAGCAACCTCACCGTTCCCGATGCGGTGATCGAGGCTGTGAAGAAGGTCAAGCCGGACAAGATCAACAAGGACGGATCTCTCAAACTTTCAAAGTCCGAAATCCTTGAATTGCAGTTAAGGGTAAGAAATATGCTTTAGCCGGGAAACGGTTCACACGCCACCGAGAGGTTTCCTTGCAGAGACGTCCTCTTCAAGGCTCGGCCAGTCCATCTCGGCTATCTGTCCTTCCGTGACTTTGAGGATTACCCTGTTTCCGGGCTCCGAGACCTCATCCACGCATTCGAAAGGAACAAAAACGGATATCGCCCCGGGGCGATGGAGCAGAAAATCACGTGGACGGATCTCCCGTACATGGCCGATATGATTTCCATCCTGGCCTATCACCTCCATCTCGGTCTTCATCCTGCGTAACAACCTGTCTCTGCCCTCAAATCCTTCGACCATATGAAATCCTCCTCGTACCGTCTCCTTACTGTTCCGGCTATTCCTTTTTAAACACTAGGCCCGACTGCCGAAATGTCAAGGCTGGCATTGTCGGGGCTTCTGTGGTATGAACGTTCTGTGGTCGACATTCTTCTCCTTTGCACCTCAGCCTTTATTGCGGGGTTTATCGATTCCGTCGCCGGCGGGGGAGGACTCGTCCAGGTGCCGGCGCTTTTCGTGTTTCTCCCCACCCTCCCCGTCCCCATCCTCTTCGGGACGAATAAGCTTGCATCGATAGCGGGGACGTCGATAGCCGCAACGCACTACGCGCGAAACATCGCCGTGAACTGGAAAGCAACGCTGCCGGCTGTCATGGCGGCATTCGTCTTCTCTTTTCTCGGCGCCAGGGTCGTGACCCTGATCAGGCCCGAGGTCATGCGTCCCCTGATACTCGTATTGCTGATCGCCATCGCGATTTACACCTTCAAGCGGAAGGAGCTTGGCTCCCTCCACGCCCCCAGACTCGGCGTGACGAGCCAGACGACGTTCAGCCTGCTTACGGGGACGGTGATAGGTTTTTACGACGGCTTTTTCGGACCGGGGACCGGAAGTTTTCTTATCTTCATTTTTGTTGGCATTTTCGGGTTCAGCTTTCTTTCTGCCTCGGCTTCCTCGAAGTTCGTGAACGTCACGACGAATCTGGCCGCTGTTCTCTATTTCGCCGCAACCGACAACATTCTTTATCGTCTTGCCCTTCCCATGGCCGCGTGCAACATGCTCGGGTCGCTCGTGGGAAGCAGACTCGCCGTCCTCAAGGGATCACGTTTCGTGCGAACTTTTTTCCTTCTCGTGGTTTCTGCCCTGATTATCAGGATGGCCTATGGCATTTTTCGTGCGGGTTTTTGACGTCACACGGAACCCGAAGTCTCGTTTTCCTTGATCTTTTTCTTTTTCAGCAGGAACTCATGGTCGCCAGACTTCGGCCGTCCTGTAAGTCCCTTTCATGACCCCAATGACGGCAACCGGTTTCTCCGGTGGTTTGCCCGGTTGTCCGTACGAGATGTCTCCTGTTACACCCCTGAACCCTTTTGTGGACGCAATAGAACTTGTCAGAGCCTTGCGCTCAATTGTCCCCGCCCGCTCTATTGCGTCTGCGAGAAGATTCATTGCGTCAAAGCCCAGTGCACAGAACGCGTTATCCGGCTCTTTCGTATGCAGCCTTTTGTAGGCAGCCGCAAAATCAACAACCTCTTTCCGTATCTCACCCCTGAAGACATGGGTCGAGAAGTAGATGTTGTCTGCGAGCTCTTTACCAGGAATGGTCAAAATCAGGTCGGTATCGAAGCCGTCTCCACTCAATATGGGCATGAAAATATTTTTTTGCCGGATCTGTTTCACGGTCAGGCCTGCCTCGTCGGGAATAGCCGCTATGAACACCGCGTCCGGCTTAGTCCTTTTCAACCGTTCCACAAGCTGGGAGAAATCTTTTTTGCCGGAAGGAAAAGGCTCGTCATCAAGGATCTTACCGCCTCTCGCTGTAAAACGCTGTTTGAAATAACCGGACAGGGCAGAGGTAAAAGCCATCGTAGAATCGGTCCACACCACAACCGATCTTGCCTTGAGAGTCTTGTATGCAAAATCCGCAACAGCGTGAGCCTGCGCGTCGTCACCGAAGGCAGCCATAAAGAGGTGATTGCCAATGACTTTGGGAAGATCGGGAAGCGTTGCACCGGAGGTGATGAAGGGAATTCCGGCCGACTGAAATACGGGAGCTGCGGCGAGTACATACGTGCTGTCCCCGTAACCGACCCCCGCCACAACGCCCATCTTGACAGCTTCGCGGGCTGCCTCGGCCGCAAGTCGGGCGTCGGTCTTCGTATCAAAAGCTATGATCTCTACCTTTCTGCCTCTCAGCAGGCCGCCCTTTTGGTTGATCATCTCGGCTGCCAGTTTCACCCCATCAAGGCCGGGACCGTCAATCGAGGACATGCCTCCTGTCGTATTATAGAGGGCTGCTATTTTCAGTGTTTGCACGCGCTGCCCCTCAGAAAAACAGGCGGCAGGAAACAGAACGAGAAGAAAGAGAACAAGGGAGATTGTTTTCGTACGCAGCATATGGACCTCCGGGCTATCCTGCATCTATACGGTTTTCTGCAGGATGACACGAGAGGGGATAGATGTCAAGGACAAGACAGCGGTTGCTGGGACGGACAAGGGGCGATTGGGGAGGTATTAGTCCCTCGCACTATTATATAATACGGCGTGAGGGCGCGGCGGGTTGATTCGGCAGTAAGATGGGCCGCATCAGCGGATGCCTGGGCAGCCTGCATTGCAATGGCGGCTGATTGAGCCGAGGTCCGGGCAGCCTCTGCGGCCGCCTTCGCCTCTGCCTCCGCCCGGGAAACCGTCGGTCTGGGCTGCTTCTTCTCAAATTCGGCGGCATGCTTGAATTCACGGTTGAGAGCCGCGAAAGGTTCACATCGGTAGTTTTTTTCGTCGTACCGTTTATTGGTAATGGTTATCGCCCCATTCTTGTCCGTACAATAGTAAAATTCGTTTCCCTGGGCAAAAACCGCCGGGCAGATAAAGGTTGCCGCCGCAAGCAGGCCAAAGCACAGGAAAGCTGCGACCGCAACTCCGAAAAGGGCTCTGGAGGATCGCACAAAAGACATTTAGAAATTATCTAGTGCCCGAGCCCCGGTTCTGTCAAGTGCTCTTCACAGTGCTTCTGTCAACGATCTTTCTTTCGGGTCGGATTTCCCCAGGAATCGTAATTACCGACAAAGGGAATACAGTTTCTCTTCTGGTTGAGACAGGTCCGATAATCGCATCCGAACGCGGGACGATGGGGACGCATGTGATGGCAAAGCTCATAGCACTTCTGTTCCAGAGCGAGGGTGCAAATATACTTGATGTAAGTCACGCTCATATAAATAATATACGACACCTTGAGACTACGTGCACACCCCACGCTCCATTCCCGGTGTTTGCTCCGTCAGTCCCGTACTTGAAATCCCCCGGAACGGGTTATCGTCTACCTCCTTGCTCCAATCCAATCCGAAACCGACAAGCGTATTGACAATCCGTCTGATTTATAGTTATATATTGACCTCTAAACACAGAGGAGGTGGTGCCGTTATGCAATGTCAAACACAAAAACCGGGTGTCGAGTGCCTGTTCATGAAAAAGGCAGGATGTTCCTATAATGGCGGGAAGTGCTATACCATTATAGAGAATTGTGAAGGATGCACGAGAATACTTGATCTTCCTACGGGCAAATACTGCAGCAGCTTCCCGTACCCTGCTCAGAAGTGGCAGAATGCCAGCTGCTCAATGGCCACGCACATAAAGAAAGCCCAGAAGACAGAGGAGCAGAAAATCAATCCTCTGAAGGCTTCGAAGAGAAACGCAGGAAAGAAGTAATCGCTTCATTTTCCTTGACTTGACCTTACAGGTATATTACTTTTAGATCAAAGGTGTGTGAATGGATACATTTTTCCCTAAAGAAGGGGATCTCAAGAAGAAGTGGTATGTCGCGGACGCTGAAGACGCTGTCCTGGGAAGATTATCGGCAAGAATAGCAGCTATCCTGCGAGGGAAGCACAAAGCTATTTATACGCCTCACGCTGATGCGGGCGACTTTGTAATCGTCATCAATGCCGAAAAGGTAAAAATGACGGGCAATAAATTGCAGCAAAAAACCTACGAAAGGTACAGCGGGTATCCGGGAGGTCTTCGGGTTGTTAACGCCAGAACGCTTCTTGCCACGAAACCGGAGGAGATAATCAAGCTTTCGGTGAGAGGTATGCTTCCAAAAAACGCCCTCGGAAGAAAAATGCTGAAGAAACTGAAGGTATACAAGGGAGGCGAGCATCCTCACAAGGCACAAATGCCTGAGACGCTGGACATTAAGGAGGTAGGACGTGCCTGAGAAGAGGTATTACGCAACCGGAAAAAGAAAGACTGCTGTAGCGCGGGTCTGGATAAAGCAGGGCGCCGGCAAGTATATCGTCAACGGAAGGACCATCGAGGATTATTTCCCGCTTGAAGAATGGAGACTGATGGTCAACAGACCTTTTGCAATCACGGAGAATCTGGACAAATTCGACGTGGTCGCAAATATATACGGCGGAGGAGTCCCGGCGCAGGCTTGGGCACTCGGGCATGGAATCGCCAAGGCGCTTCTCGAGTTCAACAGCGGGCTGAGGGGCCTCCTTAAGAAACAGGGTCTGATCACAAGGGATCCCAGGGTTAAAGAAAGAAAGAAGTACGGCAAGAAGGCAGCCAGGGCAAGCTTCCAGTTCTCAAAGAGATAACATCGATGTGGAGCGCAGGAATCATCGGTGCCACGGGGTACACGGGTGCTGTGCTCCTGTCCATACTCCTTGGTCATCCGCATATTACCGTTACCCTCGTTACTTCGAATACTTACCGGGGAAAGAAGATCTCGGAGGTGTTCCCTCTTTTCCGGGGAAGGTTCGACGTGCCGCTTCAGCCTACCGATAACGACTACCGGGGCAAGTGCGATGTCTACTTCCTTTGTTTGCCTCACGGCACTGCGGCGGCAAAGGCGAGGGAGCTTTTTGACGGGAAAGCGCTCATAATCGATCTAAGTGCCGATTTTCGATTTGAAGACCTTGAGCTTTACGAACGCCATTACGTCCCGCATCAGGCAAAAGAGCTGCAGGCACAGGCGATCTACGGGCTGGTGGAGCTCTACCGGGAGCGGCTCAAGGACGCATTGCTCGTGGGAAATCCCGGCTGCTATCCTACCAGCGCCATTTTGGCCCTCTATCCGCTTCTAACACAGAGCCTGACAGGAGGGGACATATTCGTCGACTCAAAATCCGGCGTGAGCGGTGCAGGAAGAGAAGCAAAAGTGGGGAACCTTTTCTGCGAAGTGGCGGAGGGTTTCAGGCCTTACAACATCGGTGTTCACAGACACGAGCCTGAAATCCAGAAAGAACTTTCAAAGGTCGGAGATGTAAAGATAACCTTTACCCCTCATCTCCTCCCAATGAACAGGGGCATACTTACCACGGCGTATGGAAAGCTCAAGGAGACAGTCCCGACAGACAAACTTCTCGACCTCTACCGGAGCACGTACGCGGACTCACCCTTTGTGAGGATTCTGGATGCAGGCTCTTATCCTGATACACGCTTTGTCCGCTATTCCAATTACTGCGACATCGGCCTGAAATCATTTGATGATGGAAGATTTGTCGCCGTGGCAGCGATAGACAATCTCGTGAAAGGCGCCTCAGGCCAGGCCGTTCAAAACATGAATGTGGCGCTCGGTATTGATGAAAAGACAGCGCTGAACGGATTGCCCCAGTATCCCTAAATTGACTCATCATCGACAATTGCCCGGTATAATTAATTACTCGCAGCCATCAGACGCGCTCAGTTCCCGGTCTTCAACCTCTTTGATATGGCATCGTTAGCCTTCAGAACCTCAGCGGCATCCTTGCCGGTTATCTCCCACGTGTAGAAGTCGCCCTTGCCGTCCCATTTCAGTTTGATCTTCACCTCGCCCTTGAGGTTCTTTCTGACCTCATCAAGCTCTTTCTTGTACTGATCTTCTTTCTGCTGCTCGTTAATCGATTTGGGCACGGCTTGTTCCGGGGGCTTGGCGCACGCGGGCAAGAGAGACACTGCAAGGACAATTGCAAAAAGTTTCATCCTGTCATACTATAATGACCAGTCGTCCTTTTCAACAGAATTCTCGGTCAAGGGGGAGCATCGGCATGTACATGGAACGGTACGGCAGCGGGGAAAAAATAGTATTCCTGCACGGCGCAGGAGGGAACTGCTCTTCCTGGTATTTTCAAAAACCGCTCCAGGCGGTCTCGGAAGTCATTATGCTCGATTTGCCCGGTCACGGCAGGTCCGGAGGGAACGGGTCGAAGAGTATAGAAGGCTATGTCGACAGTGTGCGCGAACTACTGCTGAAAACAGGGGATTCACCGTGCTATCTGGCCGGGCACTCAATGGGAGGGCTCATCGCGATGCATCTCGCTCTCACCTCCCCCGAGCTCATCAAAGGACTCATCCTCGTCGGCTCAGGTGCACGACTGCGCGTCTTCCCCCACATATTGGAAGGGGTACTGAAAGACAAGGAAGAGACCGTAAAAAGCATCATGGAATTCTGCTTCTCAAAAAAGACTGACTCTACTTTGATAAAAGCCTGCCTTACCGAAATGGTGAAGACCTCTCAGGAAGTGATATATAGTGACTTTTACGCCTGCGACCATGGAGATATCATGGAAAGGGTCAAGGAAATAGGCGCGCCCACGCTCATTATCTGTGGCAATGATGATTTCATGACGCCGCCCAAATACTCTGAATACCTTAACAGAGAGATCCGGCAATCCGAACTGGTGCTGGTGCCGGATGCCGGTCACATGGTGATGCTTGAGAAGCCGGAGGAGACGAACCGGGCGATTGAGGCATTTCTATCTCATCAATAAGTATTGTCATTTCCTCGAGACCGCTGATCCTCACCGCTTTGGGACGGAGAAGCTTGGCGTTCCTGACGCCGCGCGTGTACCAGGCAAAAAATTTACGAAAAGTAATAACTCCTGTTTTCTCCCCGTAATAGTCGACCAGCATCACGAGATGCCTCTTCATGATCCCCAAGAGCTCCTGATGCGGCGTCAATGCCTGCCCGACACTCTTCCCGCAAAGTGCCGTCAACTCACCAAAAATCCAGGGATTGCCAAGCGCGCCGCGGGCAACCATCACCGCATCACACCCCGTCTCTTCCTTTATCTTGAAGGCGGCCCCGGCGGAAAAGACATCCCCGCTCGCGATCACCGGGATACGGACGGTCTCTTTGACCGTCCTCACCACATCAATATCTGCTTTTCCGCTGTAG
>MVRP01000178.1 GCA_002067405.1 Syntrophorhabdaceae bacterium PtaU1.Bin034
CCCTGATCATCTGCATCGTCCTTCTGTTCTTCTTCCCGCAGCTGGTGCTGTATTTGCCGTCGGTGCTGATGCAATAGGAGGTGAAAGGCATGGTTATGTTCAACGATATTACTCGACCTCTACCGGAACAGTGGGACGAAGAAATCGACGTTGTGGTAGTGGGCTCAGGATTTGCCGGATTAGCTGCCGCGACCGAGGCAGCCGAACTGAAGGCGAAGGTCGTCATTCTTGACAAAATGCAACGATACGGAGGTAACTCGCTAATCTCCGGCGGTGGTTACTGCTGTTGGGACAGCAAGCTGCATCTTCGGCAGAGGCTGAACCTTGGCGAAGATAGCTGGCGTCAGCACTGGGAGGACACGCTGAAGGGCGGGGACTATTACAACATCCCGGAACTGGTACAAGTGATGGTAAAGGGAGCACCTAAGGGCCTGAATTGGCTCATGGAGGCCGGCGCGAAGATCAAGGAGACGCTGCCCCGCATAGGAGGCCACTCGGCGCATCGGACTCACCTGGGAGCTAAATCGCAAGGTCGGGGATTTACTGAGCTCTTAAAGAAGCTTGCCATGAGCCGCGGGGCCGAGATACGGCTCAATACTTGTGTTACTCATATATGGCGGGAGAATGCGAACACCCCGGTAATAGGTGTCGAAGCCATGATGGGAGACAAAAGGAAGAACATCAGGGTAGGACAGGCTTTAATCCTCGCCTCGGGAGGCTATAGCAGAGACGTAAAGATGCGTATGGACTTCAACCCGAGTCTCGTGCCGGAATACAACTGCACGAATCACCGGGGCGCGACAGGTGAAATGATTAGATACGCCAGGGCTATCGGAGCTGACGTCCTGCATATGGGGTTCATACAGCTATACCCCTGCGCCGAGCCAAGAAGCGGTGCAATAGATGCCTATGCGCTTCATCCTGTTTCTGGCACTGGTTACGGGTTGTTCTACGTGAACAAGGCTGGCAAAAGATTCGTAAATGAGCTGGAGCGCCGTGACGTGGTGTCGAACGCTCAGATAAAATCTGGAGGAAAACCGACATTTGCGATCCTCAACCGGGAAGTGCTCGAAAAACTTGCCACTCCGGAAGAAGAGATCCGCAGGGGTGTGGCCAACGGAAGACTTATAGAAGCAGAAAGCATAGCCGACCTTGCCAGGAAACTGGGAATTCCCGAGGACACCCTGCAGGATTCCGTTGCCAGGCACAATGCGTACATCGCGAATGGCAGCGATCGCGATTTCAATAAACCAGTGACGGAGAGCATGATTCCCCTGTTGAAAGGACCGTTCTATGGCATAGCCCAATGGCCGGCGATCCACTATTGCATGGGGGGTCTCAGGATCGACAGGAAAGCCCGGGTGATAGACATTTGGGGAAGGCCGATACCAAGGTTATACGCGGCGGGTGAGGTGTGTGGCGGCATTCATGGTTCGAATAGGCTCGGCGGAAACGCAACTGCTGACTGCATCGTCTTCGGCCGTATAGCCGGGATCAACGCCGCAAAGGAAGAGTAACAGGCCTACGCGAGGGAGGTGGTCAAAAAAGATGGCAAAGAAGGGATTATTGATGGTCCACACGGGGAACGGTAAAGGAAAGACTACTGCGGCCTTTGGTCTTGCATTTAGAGCTTTAGGCCACCAATTGCCCGTCTGCGTAATCCAGTTCATCAAGGGCAACTGGAAATATGGAGAACTTCAGAGTACCGAGCGCTTTAAAGGTTTGCTCGATATGTACGTCGTGGGAGAAGGGTTTACCTGGGAATCAAAGGACCTCAACAAGGACCGGCAGGCAGCTCAAAAAGGCTGGGACCTGGCGAAATCGATCATTGCCGAAGCTCGCTACTACCTTGTCATATTGGACGAGTTTACCTATGCTATGAACTACGGTATGGTAGACGAGAAGGAGGCATTGGACGTATTAAGAAACAAACCTGAAGGACTGCATGTTCTGGTAACGGGCAGAGATGCGCCGGCGCAACTTATCGAAATGGCGGATCTCGTGACAGAGATGCGAGAGATCAAACATCCGTACAATAAAGGCGTCAAAGCGCAGAAGGGTATCGAGTGGTGATGCTCATAAGGAGGCATAAATGATGATATCGCAGAGTGAACTGGCAAAGGATATTGATACCCATTTCCGATCATAGACGTTTGCGGTAGGAATCAGACTGCTCAAAAGCGCCTCGGATGTGTTGCGAAGTAAATAGAACTTTTTGTGCTCGGTCTTGATTTGTTTGAAATACCTACCTTTTGTTACAAGGGAGTCGTAGAGTATAAAAGGGAATTCGGGTGCCCAAAATCAGGATTATTCGAGAAACAGTTCTTGGCGCAGATTACCCTGTGCGCTTTCAACTACGACACGGCTGCCTCCCGGCGTCCAGCGATAGATAAGATAATCATGGTGCCGCGGATCGGACAGTATTCGAGGCTTAAAGGCAGCTATATTAACTCCTTCTTTTCTTCTTGAAGAGGTTACAAGCAAACCGTTTTGATCCTTCTCGTACATCCAGTCCCCAACTCTATGAGTAAACTGATAGTCATTTGCAATAAGATCAGGGTAATCCGGACACTTGTTCCTAAGATCAACAAGGACGCCGGATGCAAATACTTTGTATACGACGCGTTCCGCAACCAGCTCATCGTTTATCTTGATGCTCATATCAGCAATAAACTGCTTCCAGTGATAAACGGTTTCATAAATCGTCGTTAAGACATCGAGGCTTCCGTACCAGACGCCAAAGCGCTTGCCATCGCTAAAACGACTGCATGGATAATTACAAATACCATCTTCAAGGATTCTCCCATATATGAACGGCCGGGTGATGATCGGCGACTCATATCCCTGTTCCTGTCCCAAATCGGAAACAAGAGCCTCGCCATATGAGCGGTCATTAGGATCATCAGATAGATCGTCGAGAAGATCTTCGGATTCGATGAGAGTGGCAATATTTCTGAAAACACGGTCGTTGAAATCGACTATCGTATCGAACAAGTCGGGTCCGAACATCTTATTGGCCCCTTTGGAAGTTCAAATAGCGCTTTACGGTGAGAAGCCCGAGGAAGCCGTTTTCTCGGATAACCTGCACGGGTGTTTTGTCGTTGAACGCCTTATTCGGCAGGGTAATCCACTTGTAAACCAGATCGTTATTCTTCGGAAAGAGAATACGTAACGACCGGTGGATGGCAAGCAAATTCCCGACACGATCCAGCAAATCACGATTGTCTGCGAGAGGTTCTTTGTTACGGTATCGCATCAGAGTCGTTCTCGCTTTCTCAGACAGCCCCAGTAATGCCATCTGATCTGTGGTGCTAAGCTGCCAATGTTTAAAAAGCTCCGTTATCATGCCTGCAAGAGCTGCCCTGCCTTGTTTGCTTCTCGGATTAGGCCCCTGCTGAAGCTTTTCGTCTACCTTCGCTTCCATTGGAGTCCTCCTCTCTTATGTTGTATGTGTTACAGTTACTGTAACAATTGTAACTCACGGTGTCAAGCCAAAAGTAGTCGGCGAAGTTGCCCTCTGAATGACGGGGCGGAAGAAACCGACGATCTCGGCGTTAAAAGTCTTGTGGCGGGACGCAACGGAGTCAGCCTTCTTCGTGCGGCGCTATGCCATGCATCTATGGTTGGCCTGATTCTTGTTCAATAGTTCTCCGCCCGTGAGGATCAATTGGGTAATCCTGGCCGGAGCATCTAAGTAACTAATATTACAGTATAAAAAAATATGTTGACAAATAGATTGCAGCCGTATACTTTAACGAAATTTAGTTTATTGATTGAGCGCACGATCTATTATGTGTCATAACAGTTGATAATAATTGTTATAATGAAGATATCAATCAAGAGCTAAAAACTACGTTAATAAAAAGGAGGGTCATATGGGGAGCGAAGCATTTCGTAGGAGCAGAGACAAAAGCCTTCCCCTCCCGCAATGCTCAGGCATGCAATTCAGGAGGGCACGATGAGTTACATGATCGATATCGATACGGGCGGGACGTTTACGGATGGGTTCGTAGTGGGCGGCGGGAACGTCAAGACGGTGAAGGTGCCCACCACACCGCATGATCTGACGATTTGTTTCATGGAGTGTATAAAGGCAGGAGCCGAGAAATTCGGGGTGAAGACCGAGGATATGCTCGCGGACACGCATGTCATTCGGTTCTCCACCACCATCGGCACGAATACGCTCATAGAGCGGAACGGGACGCGAATCGGGCTCCTCGTCACAAAAGGAGAGGAAGAAAAGCTCGAGGTAATCGATGACGATGAGTCTCCTTTGGTTTTTAAGGAGATGGTCAGGACGTTGCAGGAGGAGACGGACGGGAACGGAAGGGAGGTCCGGGCGCTTGAGCGGGATGAAGTGTTAAGGGCCGCTCAGGAGCTTCTGGACCTCGGGGCACGCTGCCTCGTGATCTCTTTCAAGAATTCGGCTTACAACCCCGCCCATGAACGGCAAGCGAGACAGTGGCTCAAGGAAGAATATCCTCGGGACTACCTGGGCTCGGTGCCGGTATTCCTTTCCTCGGACATCACGAATCTTCCCGGCGACCAGGAACGTACGAACGCCACGGTGGTAAACGCGTACATGCATGCCCGGCTGGTCAAGTTCCTGTACAAGGCCGCCGAGGACCTCAGGAAGCGTTTCTACAGCCGCCCCCTGCTCATCGTACAGGGAACCGGAGGGGTCGCGAGGGTGGCTAAAACAAAAGCGATCAACTCGTACAACTCGGGGCCTGCCGCGGGCGTCATGGGAGCAAGCTCCTTAGGGAGGCTCTATGGGATAAAACACCTCGTGTCGGGTGACATGGGAGGAACATCGTTTGATATCGGCGTAATCAGGAACGGGGAGCCCAACTTCACCCTTCAGCCGGTCGTCGAGGGTATCCCCCTCAACACCCCCATGGTATCGATAAAGGCCATAGGGGCGGGCGGGGGTTCCATCGCGTCGGTGAGAGCAGGGGAATTGCAGGTCGGGCCCCAGTCGGCGGGAGCCCTTCCCGGCCCTGCCTGTTTCAACCTCGGCGGGGCCAACGCCACGACGACGGATGCCGACGTGACGTTGGGCTATATCGACCCGGAGTATTACCTTGGCGGAAACATGAAGCTCGACGTGGAAAAGGCCCGCCAAGCCATCGAGGTCAACGTTGCCAGGCCTCTCAACATGGACGTGCTCTATGCGGCCCTTGCGATACGGGACAAGGTCAATACCTTTATGGGCGAGGAGCTCAGGGCTGCAAGCGGCGCGGCCGGAGCCAATTTCGATCCCGTCCTCGTCGTTTACGGCGGCGCGGGCCCCACGCATTGTTGCGGCATCGCATCCCGGGCGGGGATCAAGAAGATCGTGGCCCCCCAGTTCGCGTCCGTGTTCTCCGCGCATTCGTTGTCGAGCATGGATGTGTGGCATATCTATTCGAGACGCCTCGGCGTCTGGCTCAGGAAAGAGGGAAGAATGTTGCGGGAGACCGACGCCGTCGATGAGGTCGTCAAGGGCCTGCACGCTGAAGCGTCAAGGGACATGCGTGGCGAGGGGTTCGAGGAAGACCAGGTTTCATACGCGGTCGAGTTCTTCCTCAGCCTCGATGACGGTTCGCCTAAGGGGAGAGTCGTGATGAAGATTCAGGACTGGAAGGATAAACTCGAAGAGGCGTTGGCCAGGCAAAGCCCGAAGATATCCGGTTCGCCGGAGATTTATTCCCCCGTGGTGTTTGTCCATGCGAGGGCGAAGATACCCCACTACGAGACCGTGAAGCATGAGCTGGGACCGGCAGAGGCGGACCACGCCCTTCGGGGTGAGAGAATGGTCTGTTTCGACGCCGCCTCCGGGCTGGTACGCACGCCCATCTACGACCGGGGAAAGCTCGAGCCGGGCAATATCGTGGTGGGACCGGCAATCGTCGAGGCCGCCGACACTACTTACGTTGTCAAGGAAGGATGGCGTTACACCGTGGACCATTACCGCAACGGAATTTTTGAGGAGGTGAACGCATGAAGATAAACGTTACGGAAGTTCTCGACATAGACCTGGAGCGTGAAATGTGGTGCTGCAATCGGTGCGGCCGCGAGCTTATCAGCGCGAGGGAGAACTACAAAAAAGGTTGCAGGGTCAGGGAGAGAATGCCCGATGAAGTCCATGCGCCGCTGATAAAAGGGGCGCCCTTCAGCTTCTCGCCGGACCCTGATTGGTGCCGGATCATTGAGTTCTATTGCCCGCAGTGCGGGGTGATGATCGAGAATCAGTACCTGCCGCCGGGACATCCCATAACCCACGACATCGAGTTCGACTTGGACGCGATGAAGGAACGATACAAATGTTAAGCCTTCGGCTTACACAATCTCAAGAAGGGGGAGTGCATGGCTTATACTGTTGATGTTGATATTGGTGGAACGTTCACTGACTTTTTCGGATCGAGAGATGACGGCGAGCTGGTCCTCGCTAAGTCTCCCACAACTCATTATGACCTGTCAGTAGGATTCCTCAGGGGGCTAAGAGAATTAGCCAAGGGTTTTCGGATCCCCCTACGGCAGTTCCTTACTAGCTGTGATGACATACGTTACTGCACTACTATAGGCACAAATGCACTACTGGAGCGGACAGGACCCAAGCTCGGCCTCATCACCACTGCGGGATTCGAGGACACCATCGCGATCGGCCGCGCCAGATCATGGGCCGACGGTCTGTCGGGAAACGAGAACAAGGACCTGGGGAGGATTGTCAAGCCGAAACCCCTTATTCCGCGGGATATGATCGTTGGTTTGAGGGAGCGCGTCGATTCCGCGGGGAACGTGGTCATGCCCCTCAAGCCCGCGGACGTGCTGGAAAAGCTCCAATATCTCGTGGAAAAGGGCGCAATGGGTTACGTAGTCTGTCTCTTGTGGTCATGCTACAATCCCGTCCACGAGCAACTCGTGAAGGAAATCGTAGAGGAAGAGTACCCCGAGGACTACCTTGGGAGCATGCCTGTCTTCCTTTCGCACAGCATCTCCCCGAAAATGGGCGAATATACGCGCTTTACGACGACGATCGTGAACGCCTACATACATAACGTAATGGGGGAGGAGCTGGCGCGCTTGATCTGGGAGCTGAAGGACAACGGGTACAAAAAGCCCCTCATCCTCGTGCAGAACGTGGGGGGGATGAAAAAGGTGACACGCACGAGAGCGGTGCTCACCTACAACGCGGGCCCGGTTTCGGGGCTCCATGGGAGCAAGTTCATCGGCGAGCTCTATGGAACGGGCAATGTGATCTTTACGGATATGGGCGGTACGTCCTATGACATCGGAGTGGTGTCGGAGGGTGAGATCCGCACCTATGATTTCATCCCGGTTATCGACCGGTGGCGCACCAACATTCCCGCTATAGAGGTGAAGTCGATCGGGGCCGGAGGAGGCTCGATAGCGTGGATCAATACCGTGCTGGGAGACAGGCTGGAGGTCGGACCGCAATCGGCGGGCTCCATGCCCGGTCCTGCCTGCTATGACCAGGGGGGTACCGAACCCACCGTCACCGATGCCGACGTGATCCTCGGCTACATCAACCCGGACAACTACCTGGGCGGAAAGATGAAGCTGAAAAGAGAATTGGCGGAAAAGGCCATCTTGGAGAAGGTGGCCAAACCTCTCGGAATCGGCGTTCTTGAAGCCGCGGCCCGCATCCGAAAGATCGTCGACGCCAAAATGGGTCAGGAGGTCTTCAACGAGGTCGTACTGAAAGGGTACGACCCGAGGGAATTCGTTCTCCTCGCGGGCGGTGGCGCCGGTCCGTCCCACGCGCTGGATATTGCCCCGTACATCGAAGCCAGGGAAGTCATCATGTCACCCTTCTCGCCGGTGTTCGGCGCCTTCGGGGCGTCCACCATCGATGTGATGCAGGTGTTCGACCGGACCAAGGCGCTAAAACTCTACCAATACGCGAACCAGGCTTATACGACCGACTACGAGTCTTTCAACGAAGTGGTGCGGGAACTGAGAGACCTCGCCCTGAGAGATATCAAGATGGAAGGCTACGGGGAGGAGGATGTGATCTTCAGGCTCGAGCTGGAGATGCGCTACGGCATGCAGTACAACTACACAAAGATCGAGTGCCCCCACCTGGAGATTCACTCGATGGAGGATGTCAGGGACATCTGCGAGCGTTTTGAAGATACCTACAGCCAGGTCTACACGCCGGAAGCAAAATTCCCGCAGGGCGGTATCAACGTGGAGAATTTCTTTCTCAAAGCGATTGTGCCGACCAAGCACGTGGAGATCGTGGCGGAACCCCTGGCGGGTGAAGAGCCCTCACCGGAAGCGATGAAAGAGGTACGTCCTGTTTACTTCGCTGAAAAGGAGGGTGTTGTAGATACGACTATCTACACCTACGAGGGGCTTCGGCCCGGCAACGTGGTCGTGGGCCCCGCGATTATCGAGGCGAGAGATACCACGTGTGTCATCAATCCGGGCTGGAAGCTGACGATGGACAAGTACAGGCAGGGCATTCTGAGGCAGATTGATGGCAAGGCCTCGGAGGCGGCAAGGAGGGGCTCATGAACAATATGTTGTTTGGAAGGGATTTCGAGGTAGTGCAGCGGCTGAGGCCGGAGCCTGTCACGGAGGAAGAGGCCCGGGCGATGGAAGAGATGGACCCGGTTGATTTCGCGATATTTAACCACAAGGTGAACATGATCGCCCTGGAAGGAAAGGAAACCACCATGAAACTCGGTGCCAGCACGGGGATGCGGTGGGGCGACGTGGCCTTTGGTATTTACACGGCGCAAGGGGATCTGGCGGTGTGCGCGACGGGAATATGGTTCCACGCGGCCCTGGGTCAGGTGCCTGTAAAGTATGTGGTCAAGCATTACGTGCAGAACGAATCGGTCGGGGTAAAAGAAGGGGATTCCTTCTTCTT
>MVRP01000179.1 GCA_002067405.1 Syntrophorhabdaceae bacterium PtaU1.Bin034
ATATTGCATGGCTTACCGAGTGTATCGACAAAGTAGGCAAAGACATCGGGGCCCTCATCAAAAAGACGCCCCTGTGGAAGGAAAAAGAAGACCTCCTCAAGACATTCAAAGGCATAGGTCCTGTCAATGCCTGCACCCTTCTTGCGAGGCTTCCCGAACTCGGGCATCTGGACAGAAAGAAGATCGCCGCCCTCGCCGGTCTTGCCCCCATGAACCGCGATAGCGGGAAGTACCGGGGGAGGCGCACCATCTTCGGGGGAAGGGCAGATGTGAGAGCTGCCCTATACATGGCTGCCCTTTGCGCCATTCGTCATAATCCTGTAATCAAGGCTTTCTATGAACGCCTTATTCATGCCGGAAAGCTCCGCAAAGTAGCCCTTACTGCCTGCATGCATAAGATACTTATCATCCTCAATGCCATGGTCCGAACCAACACTCCCTGGTGTGCCCGATGAAATCTGTTGACATCGAACACAGCTGCTCAATGGCTCGCGTTGCTCGCTCGTAAATTCCCACTCGACGCGAGACCGGCAGAGGACCCCGGTCATGGGGCCGGGGGTGAATGCCGGGTTGGCTCATGGCCGTTCAAGGGCCACGGGCGTGAGCCCGTGGGAATCTGTTAGACGAATGAAGCAACGAGCGGCCAGTGCCACGTTTTTTCCTCGCTTTCACCTGTACAATGAACCACTATATTGCATAGGCGAACGGCTTTTCGGCCTCGGCAAAGAATTCTGCATAAATCACTTTACGGATCTGGACAAAGTCATAGTCGCTGCGGTCGCGGGGCCTCGGCAATTCAACGGGAACGATTTTTTTTACCGTTCCCGGACGGCTCGACATGACCACGATCCGGTCGCCAAGAAAGACCGCTTCGTCGATATCGTGGGTGACCAGGATCATCGTGGTCCTCTCCGCTTCCCAGATACGCAGGATCTCCTGCTGCATCTGTATTTTGGTCAGCGCATCCAAAGCGCCGAAAGGCTCGTCCAGGAGCAGCACCTTTGGCCTGTTGACAATGGCTCTGGCAATTGCCACACGCTGTGCCATCCCTCCTGAGAGCTGGTGAGGATGGGCCCTGGCAAAGCCCGAAAGGCCCACAAGCTCCAGGTGCTCGTTGACGAGCCTCCTTTTCTCGCCAACATCTCTGCCATTGAGGCCAAAGGCCACGTTCTGCTCCACTGTCAACCAGGGTAGCAGTCGGTGCTCCTGAAAGATCATTCCCCGGTCGAGTCCGGGACCTGATATCCGGTGCCCGCCGAGATGAACCGTACCTTGGTACCCGTCCTCGAGCCCCGCAATGATGCGCAAAAGCGTGCTTTTGCCGCATCCGCTGCTGCCGACGACGGCAAGAAATTCTCCCTGTCCGATGGTCAGGCTGATCTCTTGCAGGGCTGTCACGACGGCATCCCGCACTTTGTATTCTTTGTGGAGCTTCTCGACAACGAGAGTGCCCCCGTTTGATTCCCCTGTAGTAATGCCAGCGTATTCCATTTGCTGTTGTCGGGGCTCCCGCCGCCCCTGATCACGAGCTCCCGCAGCCCCTTCTCCTCATTGTTTTTATAGTGACGCGTCCTTTCCCGTTAGCCCCCTGCAAAGGAGGTTTTCCAGGTAATCAATCGCGCCTCCAGCTGTTTGATCAGGCTGTCCATTATCTTGCCGATGACCCCGATGGAGATCATGCCCACGAGGACCACATCCGATTGGGAGAGCTGCCTCGCATCCATGATCAGGTACCCTATGCCGCTGCTGGCGGCGATGAGTTCCGCTGCTACCACGCACATCCAGGCCACCATAAGGCCGACCCGCAGGCCGGTCATAATCGCGGGAAAAGCTCCGGGTATCACCACCTGGCGAATGAGCTTGCTCCGGGGCACCTCAAGAATTCGTGCTACCTCGACGAACTTGTGGTCCGTCTGTCGAATCCCGTCGATGGTGCTCACAATGATAGGAAAAAAGGCACCCAGGAAGATAATGTAGACCTTCGACTGCTCGCCGATGCCGAACCAGAGGATTGCCAGGGGTATCCAGGCGATAGGCGGGATCGGTTTGATCACCTGGATGATGAGGTCGGACAGCCTGTCCATGGTCCGGGAAAGACCTATGACCGTACCGAGCCCGAGCCCGAGAAAGGCTGCGATGCCGAAGCCTTCGAGCACCCGCACGATACTGATCCCGATATGGCGCGCGAGATCGCCGCTCCTCGACATCTCCCAAAGAGTTCTGATCACCATCGATGGGGGCGGAAGCGTGATCGGCTTTATATACCCGAGGTAAAAAAGGAGCTGCCAGACTACCAGGATGATGATCGGGAAGCTCACATATTGCAGCAATCGTTTCACCTTCTCGAGTTCCGGCCGTGCAGGATGAGGCATCTCATTCTCTCCTTATTTGTGTCCTCTCATGTTGTTATTTGAGGCCGCTTTCCCTGCCGATGCCGGTGTCCACAAAATCGTTGATATTGACCGCGGTCTTTATGAGGCCTGTCGACTTCATAAAGGCTTCGCTTTTCTTCAGTTCCTCAATGTCGTCATTGCGGATCGCCGGGTTGTAATTGAACTTGGTGAACACCTTGAGCAGAAGATCCGACGGAAGGCTGACGTCTGTCGCGATGAGCTGAGCCGCATCCTTGGGGTTGGATTTGATGAAATCCGCGCCTCGCTGATACGCCCTGAGGACCGCCTTTGTCTGATCCCGGTGCTTTTGCAGAAAATCGTTGGAAACGACAAGAACGAGGACGCCTTTTTTTATCCCGGTGCCGTCGGCAAGCACCCGCGCTATTCCTTTGGTTTCCAGGCTTGTAATCAGGGGTTCCCAGATAGCGGCGGCATCGATATTGCCGTTGGCTATGGCGGTGGCAATATCAGCCTGGGAAAGGTTGATGAGCTGAATGTCCCCGGTTGTCAGCCCGCCCTTCTGAAGTACAAGGACCAGGAGGTGGTGGGCATAGGAACCCTTGACGACCGCGACTTTTTTCCCTTTGAGCTCCTTGGGTGACTTGATGGATGAGTTCGTCGGCACGACGACCGCGAGGGATTTGGGACCGTCCGAGGTCAGGGCCACAACGCGGGTATTGATGCCGGCACTCTTGGCGATGATGGCGGGGGTGTCACCCAGCAAGCCGAAGTCCTGCTGTCCGGCTGCGAACGATTCATTGATCGGAGGGCCTGCCGCGAATGAAGCCCATTTGACGGTAACGGCGGGAAAACCGGCTTTTTTTAACTCTTCTTCTATCCACTTCTTCTGTTTGGCCACGAATATGGGGCTGTAATGGGGGATGGGCTGCGTTGCAATCCTGATCTCATCGGCCGCTACAAAGGCGGGAAGGGCCGTAGCGATAAGAATGCCGATAAACATTACAAGAAGTGCGTTGAGTAGCCTTTTCATATCATAAACTCCTCATCTGTGTTTTAAAATCTCCTTACCGTTCTCGATGGATCATATCCTTTTTGCCAGCCGGTCAAGATGGATGAAGGTTGGATGGAGCGCTTCTTCCTCTCTTCTTCGCGCGGAATAGCGCTGGTCTGTTACTTTTTCCGGCTCTATAATCCAGATAGTGGCCAGGTCCACATCTCCCAGCCGCTCTCTGATGCTCACATAGTATTTTTGGAATACCGGCCCCGTAATGAGTGCCCTGACGGGTTTCCCGATGATCTGGTAGCTCTCGCCTTCCTTTCCTTGAAGCGCCACAGCCACTTTTCGGTCAAACCAGATGCTCCGGACAAGATTCTTGTTCGTCTGGGACGATTCGAGCAGTTCGAGATAGACCAGATTTCCGTCTTCCCCCACATGCAGCGTCCCTTTGATGACCACGTGTGGAACACCGTCTTCACCCGTGGTGGCAAGCACCTTGAAGGTATCTTTATCCTGAAGCAGCTCTTTTACTTCATCGCTCAGTTGGATTGCCATTTTTCCTCCTTCTGCCTTTCGCCTTTCATCACAGCAGGCGCGACAGATCCGTATCCGGATGGTTACCGCAGCGACGGTAATCGTCATAATCGATGGGCAGGCTGTACTTCACCCTTATTTCATGGATGCCTTTGGCCAGACGGACGAAATAATCGAGCGAAGGGTTCTGCTGGTCGCGAAACAATGAGCCGGGTTTCGGCACCCACACGATGTAAACCGTATTGACCCCGTTGCGTGCCAGGAAATCAGCCTCTTCAAGAGTTGATTTCAGAGCGTCGTCCTCACTCACAAAACCGTTCGGCTTGGCAAGCTCGACACCTCCGACTATTCCCGTGCTCACGTTGCCGCGACCGAAAATACCCACAGCCCTGAACAGCCGGTCCCGCCATTCCTTGTAGCCGATCCATTCGGTTTTTCCCGGGCATATCCATCCGAACAGATCCTCGTTCAGCACCTCCAGGTCAGCGGTGTAGCTGGTAAGGCCGGTGTTTTCATAGAGGCGTGCCAGTTGCTTTTTCGTGAAGGCGGTGGCGATCAGCTGGCTGGGAAATTTCTTCACGGCAAAGTTCTCGCCGATGGCCTGCAGAAGCTCGATATAAAAGTCGACCTCCTGGTCAAAAGGCAGGTGGCCGTTCGTATTGGAGCCGGAGGTCAGGCAGATCCCGGTAAACCGTCCCGGTTCCTTCAATGCCTCGGCAATGGTCTCCGAAACATCGCCGGGGGTAAGCCTGGCGGGTATGCCCAACTCAGCCCGCTGCTGCTTGAAATGGGTAACAATATCGCAATACCGGCAGCCCTTGTTATTTGCCCAGAAATAGCAGAAGCCCGATTGAAATACATTGAGCCGCTGAGGGCGGGCGCTGACGACAAAGCTCATGGGGATCCCGGAGGCCGTCTTCTTATCGTAGTAGGCAGGCTTGGGCCAATACTCCACTTCTTCCAGGATCTCACCGTCATCCGTTAAAACGACCCTCCCGTCTCTCGCATCAACTATATAAGGATGTTTTTCGAGGGGGGTAGGATCGACGATGATAGAGGTGCCGTCCCTGAGCAGAAGGGATTCGGGCACTGACGAGAGTTGGGCATCTCGCGATCCGAAAATGTAAGGGCTTCTCATCTGGTGCACGGATTCGTCGACTTTAGCAAGAGCCGCTTCCGTATAGTGGACTCCGCGCCTTTGGACATCGGTTTTCAAAATAACGAGCGGGGGTACTTCGGGGTATTTTTCAATAACCTCATTCAACGATAATGTCTCAGTGTGCTTTTGGGCATGCACCTGCATTTGGAACCCTCCTTACGACTTTTTCATCGCAGTGCAGAAAGGGACTTCTTAAGGGCGGAAACACTGCTTGGTTTCACGGTGACCAGCGGAATTCCGGACGAATGTGCCATCTTGCGGGCGCGCAGCGCCATGCTGTGGGAGACCGTTGCGGTAAAAAGGATGATAAAATCGGTTCCCTCGGCCGTTCCCTTAAGGCCGTTGTTGTTTTGATTGTATATCCTGGAATAGAAATTCCTTTCTTCAAGGACCCGTCGATACTGCGGCTCCAGCCCCGTAATTCCGCCGATCACCGCCACGGTTCTTTGAGCCGGAAAAGATTTGACTTCTGCTTGTCTCATAATTGTTTCCTCCGTCAAATATCAACTTGTCTGCAGCCGGAAGTGTTTAAAGGTACGATACCGTCCGCATGACGGCCTTGCTGCGGATGTGCGGCCTAAACACTTCGAGCCCGGCCTTGAGCGCATCAACACACACGAGAAGTTCCGACAGGCAGTATTTTTGCGTACGATAGAGCTCATTTACACGGGCCATTCCGGCGGACAATCCCTTCTCTACGGCATAGTCAGCGGTTATGCCCTTCTCCAACGCCACCCTGGAAAGCTCGACACAACGGTTCGCGTCATACCGTACCACTGCTTGCTTAAGCCCTGAGATGATCTTTCCTGCTTCCTTTGCCCTGGCCATGGAAAGCCTCCTTTGTTCTCTTCTCGACTTGTCTGGCTGTCCTTCATTGATAATCGCTGCCTTGTCGTGCTCTTCTTAAATCACTATATAAATAATAGACTAACTTGTGTTTTAAGTATGGCAATCTTAACTATAGTTGTCAAGAACAAAATAAATAAAATTTAGTAAAATGATAATAAATGATAATTTAATTATCGCATTATATAGTTCGGCTATTAGCAGAAAAGATGCTCGAAACCTATGAAAATATGGCGATAGTCAATAAGGCAGACACCCGGAGTGACTTCGTTGTTTGACTATTTCAGATAGTGGTCTTATTAATACAGGTCTGTGAATAATTACCGGCCCTCGGTCGGTCGTCCTCTTTTTCACTGCCTGTGTCCTGAACAAATATCAGTTATTTACTTGTATATAAAAAATGTTCTTGACATGTACAGTCAGCATTGCTTATAAATAGTATATCATGTTTATAGTATTACTATGGTTAAAATTGGACCTTCGAAAACAGAGTGGAGGTTGAAATGCCTGCGGTGGAGAAGTAAGGATGGCCCAGGATGTCATGCATTTGAGCGAAGCCGAAAAACAGCTTCTGTTACAGGTCCTGAAAGCGGTGAGAAGCATCCGGTTCGGCTACATTAATATTATTGTGCAGGATTCCAAAGTCGTGCAGATAGAAAAAACGGAAAAAACCAGATTTGACAAAAAGGTCTCTTCAACATGAGCACCTTCATTGACCGTCCGAGATACTTGTGCGCCCTTGGGGGCGCAGTAGCCACCCTGACCAACCTGCCTCGGGTCATTCCCATTCTCCATGCAGCGGGCGGCTGCGGAGGAAACATCGCGAATGCCCTCAACAATGCGGGAGGATATGCGGGCACGGGTTACTGCGGCGGCCAAAGCCTGCCCAGTTCCAACATCTATGAAAGGGACATAGTGTTCGGTGGAGAGGAGCGCCTTGACGAACAGATCGAGACCACGATGAAGATCATCGACGGCGGTCTCTATTTCGTCGTGACGGGCTGCATGGTAGAGATGATCGGAGACGACGTCTCCTCGGTGGTAAAAAGGTGCCGGAACGGACATGCGCCGGTCCTTTCAGCGGTCACCGGCGGTTTCCTCGGGACCTCGTCAAAGGGCTACGATATTGTCCTTGAAACCTTAATCAGGCACTACGTGACGAAAACCTCCCGCAGAGACCGGAAGACCGTCAACCTGTGGGGCATCATGCCTGTCCAGGACGTTTTTTGGAAGGGCAATCTCAACAGCCTGAAGCGTCTCATAGGAAAGCTCGGATACAAGGTAAATACCTTCTTCGGTGAAAGAGAAACCCTTGATACCCTGAAAAACTCCGGCAAAGCGGCGTTGAACATCGTTGTCTCCGACATATACGGGATAGAGCCGGCCAGGGCCTTTGAAGAGGTCCACGGTGTTCCTTACCTGTCGGCGCCTTTGCCTATTGGTCCCCACGGCACGGATATCTTTTTGAGAACCCTGGCCGACGCCCTTCGCATCAAAGAAAGCGTTGTCGAGGCCGTAATCAAGGAAGAGAAATCCCGGTTTTACGACTATCTGGAGCGGGTAACCGATGTCTATAACGACCTCGATCTTCAGCGGTATGCGGTCGTCGTCGGCGATGCCAACTATACGCAGGCCCTTACCCGGTTTCTCGCCGACGATCTCGGATGGCTGCCGGAACTGGCAGTGGTCACCGACGATGATCTGCCCGATGAACAACGGGAGGCGCTGTCGAAAAGGTTCGCCGGTTATGCCTCGGGCATTACCCCCGAACTGGTTTTCGATACCGATACCTCCGCAGTGGCAAAGCACCTGAGTAACCATTGGCCGAGAAACAAGGGTCAACGCTACTATGATTCTTTCAATCCGGCCTTTGTCATCGGGAGCGTCTTTGAGAGGGACCTGGCGGAGAGTCTCGACGCCGGGTTCTTGAGCGTCACCTATCCGGTGTCCAACCGGGTAGTCCTCGACAGGGCATACGCCGGGTATGCGGGGGCGCTGAGGCTGACCGAGGATATTTTCACCGTGCTCGTCGCGGGCAGATAAGAGAGGACTATCGATGGATTATATTAAGGAGAAAACACCGCCGGTCCGGGAAGACAGGCTCGGCGCATGCAGCGCCTTCGGCGGCTCCTGCTGCGAACTGGGCAGACAATCGGGTGAGGGCTGCCTGAATCAGGCGGCGAGGAGCTTCTCCCAGACCCAGGGATGCCAGTTGAGCCTGAGCCTCGCCATACTCAACACCATAAGGAACGCCGTGATCATCGTCCACGGCCCCATCGGGTGCGGAGCGAGCAACGCCGCGTTAACAGGTGTCACGAAAACATTTCAAAGGCTGAGGGACGGGAAGGCCGGGGGATTGATATGGCTCAACACCAACCTCAACGAAGCCGATGTCATCTCGGGTGGCGAGGCAAAGCTGAAAGATGCCGTATTGTTCGCAGAGAGCGAGTTCCGGCCTGAGGCACTTATCATCGTCAACAGTTGCGTGCCTGCCCTCATCGGGGATGACCTTGACGGCATTGTGGCCCGGTTGCAGGAGGAGGTGTCGGCAAAGATCGTCCCCATCCACTGCGAGGGCTTCAAGACGAAGATCATGGCGAGTGCGTACGATGCGGTGTACCACGGTATCCTTAGAAACCTCATGGAAAAAGAGGAGGACCCCAGGACCGTCATACCCGACGACCTCGAGACCCTCAAGGAACAATACCGGATCAACAGGACGGTCAATATCCTCAATGTTTCTTCCATGAGCCGGGCGGATGAAAAGGAGCTGACGAGGCTGGTGGAAGCCCTCGATCTTCATGTGCGCATTCTGCCGTGCTTTGCCCGTCCCGACGATTTTGCGTCTGTCTCCGAGGCTGCCCTGAACGTGAGCATCTGCTCCACCCACGATGATTATTTTGCCGGCCACAT
>MVRP01000180.1 GCA_002067405.1 Syntrophorhabdaceae bacterium PtaU1.Bin034
CGACAGAAGCATAGAGGTTCGAAGGAGCGCATCCATGAAGATACCGACAGAAGTGGATACGGCAATCATAGGAGGGGGAATTGCAGGACTTTATGCCTGCCTGCAATTACGGAAGAAGAAGGGGCCGGATCACACAATGTCGCTCTTTGAGGCATCTGACCGCTTTGGAGGCCGGATCGAGACAGTCGAGATGGACGGGTTTCTGGCAGAGTATGGGCCCATGCGATTTGAAAGACGAGCCCAACCGCTCCTCATGGACCTGATCTGCGAACTGGGCCTCGAGACTTCCTATTTTCACCCCTATATGGCGGCCACGGATCCCGAATCTCTCTACCGACTCAAGAAAAATGAAATGTGGAGAGCTGAAGGCCGGTCATCCGAGGAGCGACTAAATGCGCTTGAGTTGCTCAGCCTGGGGATTCTGCGGATTCTGGACTCCAGCGGAGGTGACCTCGACGATCCCCGCGACCCCCGACACTGGGAATGGTGGGCTGGACTCGACGAGGCATATTACCATCAGATAAGAACGACCCAAACTTTTCGCGGGGAGCTGCTATGGAACACGGGCTTCTGGAACGTGTTGAGCAGCGTCCTGAGCCACAAGGCGGTGGAGCAGATCATTCATTATGGAACCTTCTATCACGAAATTCACAGTAATCCCAATGCGGCCGAATGGATTGTCTTTTGGCTGAGAGGCCTTCACCCGAACGATGAATTGGTGGGAATCAAAGAGGGAGTTGAGGCGCTGGTCACCAGGCTCGTGGAGAAACTTTCCTCCGTCCGGCCACCCGTTCCCCTCTACCTGAATGTTCGACTGGCCGGGATCCGGGAGGAAGGAGGGTCTCATGTGTTTCTTGATTTGCAGGAGGACGGCGGCGAAAATATTGTCGTGCGCGCCCGCAACGTGGTAATCGCCCTTCCTCAGAGTCCTCTGAGAAGGCTTATTTCATTCTTCCCCGACCCGATCGGGCGGCTGATAGAGTCCGTGATCCCAATCCCTCTATTCAAATGTTTCTTTGTCACGAAAGACCCCTGGTGGAATGCACAAACGCCGCCCCAGACCTGGGCATCGTCCGTACCGACGCGCGAGCTTCACTACTATTATCGGGAGGAAGGAGGGCAGAGGAGGGGAATGGTAATGGTCTACGGAGACCGGCCTTCAATGCACTATTGGCAGCCATTTATCGTGAAAGAACCCCATGTGCGGGCCGAGCTCAATCAGGACAAGCGGCTGCCCGAGTATTATCTGAAATACCTGAGCCTTCAAGCTCAGACCGGTACCGTTCAGGAGGGTCAAACCCGGCCCTCGGAGCTTACCTGCTTCGGTATCCGGGATTGGAGCCGCGAGCCCTTCGAAGCCGGCTGCCACATATGGAAACCCGGTATTCAGGTTGAAAGCGCTTTAAGAGAACTGTCTGCATTCTCGCCGTCGGGGTCAGGCCGCGGCCGCGGTATCCTTCACGTTTGCGGGGAGGCCTATTCTGATTTTCAGGGATTTATCGAAGGTGCGCTGCGGACAACACTTGCGGCAGTCGAGAAGGTCGAGTGACTTTTGCGCGGGCTGAGCCGGACTGTCGCCCACATTGACAGATCGAGGTGCTGGCATTACTTTCAGAAAAACGTAGGCTTCTGTCTTCGTGAAGATTGTCGGGACTACGAGGCATGAAAATATGAAGATCGGTTCATACTATCGTTCTGTGGCGGGATGCGAGATTCAGGTTCCGCCGCCATGTTGCGTGGTCATATTGGGCGCTTACGGTGACCTGGCGAGAAGAAAACTGATTCCCGCCCTTTATCGTCTTAGCGCAAACAAGCTCCTGCCGTCCAATTTTTGTCTGCTTGCAACCGACGGCGTGGTGATGGACCGGGAGCACTACCTCACCGCTATGGGCGAGGCAGTCAGCAAGTCGCTCGGAGTTCGCTTTCACAATACTTCCTGGCACCGCTTTGCGGAGTTCGTCGATTATGTATCCTTCGATTACGGAAATCTCACCGCTTACTCGAACATGCTCAAGAAGAGGCTGATGATGCTTGAGAAGAAACATGGGACAGGGGAGAACCGTGTCTTTTATCTGGCGATTCCGCCTTCCGTGTTTCAATCTGCCGTAGTGAACCTCGGTCGTGCAGGCCTTTCCGATATGCAGGACAACGGGTTTCCGCACATCGTCATAGAGAAGCCCTTTGGGAGGGATGTGGCGTCGTCGGCAAGGCTTGACAAGGCGCTGAGCATCTACTTCGACGAAAGGCAGGTATTTCGCATCGACCATTATATCGCGAAGGAGACGGTCCAGGACATGCTCATGTTCAGGTTCGCAAACTCGATCTTCGAGCCCCTATGGAACAGGGAGTTTGTGGATCACGTGCAAATCACCGCAGCGGAGACGCTGGGCGTGGAGCACCGGGCCGCATACTATGAGGAGGCCGGTGTCTTCCGCGATATGTTTCAAAGCCATCTTTTCGAACTGCTTGCTTCTTGTGCAATGGAACCGCCGGTGGCGTTCGAGTCAGAGCGAGTCCGGGACGAAAGGACAAAGGTCTTCCGTTCTATACGTCCCTTTCCTTCGGTGGACAGGCTCGATGAATTCATGGCAATAGGCCAGTACGGGCCGGGAACTATCGACGGACAGCACGTGGCAGGATACAGGGAAGAGCCCGGTATTTCACCTCAGTCTATAACTCCCACCTTCGGCGCCTTGAAGATATTTGTCGATAACTGGCGCTGGAACGGCGTACCCTTTTACCTCCGCTCCGGAAAACGGCTCGCCAGGACGCGGACCTCGGTCTCCATCCATTTCAAGCCGGTGCCCCATCTCATGTTTGCGGGGATGATGGACCGCGACATAGAACCGAACATAGTCGTGTTCCGGGTGCAGCCGGATGAAGGAATCAGCCTCACCTTTCAGACGAAGATGCCCGGCTCAAGGGCCTGCCTTCTCGAAAAACCCGTTCAGATGAACTTCTCCTATGGCGCTCCAGATGTGCTTGAAGCGTACGAGTGGGTGCTGCTGGATTGCATGGTTGGGGATCAGATGCTGTTCCTGAGGAAGGAAGGGGTGGAGCTTACATGGTCGCTTCTCACACCGCTCATCGAGCGGATAGAGGCGACAACTCCGGTCGACCTTTTCCCCAATTACAGTGCGGGATCTGAAGGACCAGAGGCGGCAAGGCGGCTCATAGAGACCGATGGCAGGACGTGGCTGCCCCTGAAGAGGCAGGTTGCGGAGGCAAGGCCGGGTCTTATCCAGGTCGGGGGTTTCAAGCGGCAACGAGCCTGATAACACCTTAATCATTTCTTGTTCACAAGACATCCTTTCTCTCGACACGCAGATAAGTCAGGGCGACAACCCACGAAGGGCCAAGAGATGAACGAAAAACACCTCTTGCCCCGGGCAAACGATGCAGGCTGTTTTTTTACGGCTCTTGACTTCTTACGCAGGAGGGGATTTGCCCGGTCTCTTTCAAAAACAGCAGAACGAGGTTGATCAGGGCCTCCGCTCCGATCTTTAGTACCGGTGTCTTTCTCTGCCGCCTCTTCCGCCGAAGCCGCCCCGACCCTTGTCCGCTCTGGGCCTAGCTTCGTTAACGGTGAGCGTGCGACCATTCAGTTCCTTTCCGTGAAGTGCGGCTATGGCGGCGCGCGCTTCGGAGGTGTCCGGCATTTCCACAAACCCGAAGCCTTTCGACTGTTTGCTGTACTGATCCCGGATCACGCTTGCTGACGCAACCTGGCCAAAGCCCTCAAAAGCATTCTTCAGATCTTCATCCGTGACACTGTAAGCCAAGTTGCCTACGTAAATGTTCATTTGACCCCCTTAGTCCTTTACTTGGTACTTAATATGGTAAATTTTGATCAGCCGCTGCATGGACTATCAAGGGCTCACCTGGTGGTTCGTGCGATCCTGCTCAGGAGCCTGTTGCTCGTCCTCTTCTCTTCCGTCTTTTTGCCGCTCGATTTTTCCCTGCCTGCGCGCCATCTTTTCCGCGGCTTCTTCTTTTCGTTTCATTTCCTTCTGTCGTTTCAGGAAACTGTGCTGGCCTCTTTTTGCCATAGTTCCTCCTTGTCTGGTATCCGATAACATTCCGACCCGTTTCCCTTGCCTCTAGGAGAGCTCCGGAAAACCATGAAAGCACTGTGTGCAGCTTGGAAGATAATCGATTATGGACCTTATATGTGGCTTTGTCAAGGCGGATTCGGGCGTGTTCTCCGCTTGTCGGGCTTGAACCCGGACCGACGGTTTTAACCGAATCTGTGGCTTACACCAAAACCGCCCAGGGGAAAACGCCACTCGATATTAAGATGAGGGCACCCGATCCTGCATGAGCCGCATTCGACGCACCCTTCCCAGGCCACTGTTATTCGATCTTTCTCACGTCTGTACACGTTGGCAGGACAAAGGTAAAGGCAGGGCTGATCTTCGCACTTCTCCGCGCATACCTCCCCGTCGACAATCCTGATGTGGGCCTCTTCAGCCACCCGGAAGCGATCGAGGAAAAGCTTGTCCTCAATTTTGACGGTCATTTGACGGTCCTCCAACCTTTCCAGAACAGCCGAAACAGCCTCGATGGCGGCAGTTCGCTGCGTATTCTTTTCCAGATCGTCCTTTGTTTCTGCTTCTTGGGAGTTCCATCTACTGTCAGCATTTCTCGAGCCGCATAACTTGCCAGGTCGGGAAGCGTGGTAAAGAGCTCATGATGGCCGAGGCGGAATGCATTGAAGCCACGGTACTTTCTCAGATCGGCCATAACATATGATTCCTGCAGCCTGCCGATGTATCCGGAAAGTCCTCCGCGTGTGAAATCACCCCTCTCGAAGGCTTCGATAATCGCTTCGGCAGCAAGACGGCCCGATGTCATCGCCATGTTCGATCCTTCCCGATGAAGGGCATTGAATAACATCCCCGAGTCACCGGCAATCAGGTATCCGTTACCGCATAATTGCGGTATTGCATCGTACCCGGCCTCCGCTATCCAGTGCCCCATATATTCTCTCGGCCGGCCATCCTTCAAAAGGGGAGCGACCATGGGGTGTGCCTCAAATTCCTCCAGCATTTCGTAAGGCCTTATCTTGCGGCGGACCAGATCGGAGAGGTTGGCGCCGATACAGACGGAGAGGGAATTCTTGTTCGTGTATATCACGCCGATGCCGTCCATGCCTTTTGTGATCGTGCCCACGGCTTCTACGGTCACCCCTGAACCTGTCTCTACGTTAAATCGCTCATTGATCACGTCTTCCGGGAGTTCCACGACGTCCTTAACCGCAAGGGCAACTTGGTCCGGTTTAACCTCCGGACGGAAACCGGTTTTTGCGGCCAGGGGAGAATTTATACCGTCGGCCAGGAGAACGACCTTTGCCCGGACCTCTCCATCCGGCCGATCGGTCCTCACCCCGATGACCCGATTGTCACTGTCCCTCAACAGATCGGTAACCACTGTCGCTGGCACCATCAGGGCTCCTTTTCCTCTGGCCTGCTCCGCGAACCACCGGTCGAATTTGGCCCTCCCCACTGTGAAGCTGTTCAGCCGCCGTTCTTTCTGAAAGATTTCATCGCGAAACCTTACGGTGTAGCCACCTCCTCCTGAAAGGTACCACACCTGCGACTCGACGATGTTCCGCTCGATGGGACAATTCCTCTCCGGGAAATCAGGTATGATGCGAGCGAGGTCGTGCCCGTAGAGCACACCCCCTGACATATTTTTGGCGCCCGGATACTCTCCGCGTTCGAACACGATGGTTTTCACGCCTTTTCCCCCGAGGATCGAAGCAGCCGAGCTGCCTGCAGGTCCTGCTCCCACGATGGCCACGTCAAACTGCTCTCCCATTCCTTACGCCTCTCCCGGATTCTTTGCGATTCTTCGCTGCAACTCATCGATGAGAACGGGCACTATTTTTTTGTAGTCCCCGATGATGCCCGCGTCAGCCACGCTGAATATCGGCGCTTCGGGGTCGGAATTGATCGCGATGATTTTCTCCGATCCCTGCATGCCCACGAGATGCTGCACTGCGCCTGAAACGCCGATGGCAACATAAAGCTTCGGGGCCACGGTCTTCCCTGTCTGCCCGACCTGCCGCTCGTAAGGCATGAGACCGGATTCGACAACCGGCCTGGAGCAGGCGATCACACCGCCGAGGAGGTCGGCAAGCCGCTGAAGCATGGGCATGGATTCGGCGTCGCATGCGCCTTTTCCTGCCACTATGAGGGCCGGAAACCGTGCGATGTCAACCAGCCCTTCGGTCGCAACATCCTTGACAAGTTCTATCACACGGGGGAGCTCTCCCTCGGGTGGCTCAAACGTATGATGGTGTATGTTCCCTTTCCGTCCAGGGTCCCTTTCCGGCCGTTTGAAGACCTTCGGCCTCACTGTGCTCATTTGCGGCCTGTGATGCTGACAAAAGATGGTGGCCATGATATTGCCGCCGAAGGTAGGCCTGGTCATAAGGAGGATCCGCTTCTCCTCGTCGATGTCAAGGCCGGTGCAATCCGCTGTTAATCCCGTTTTCAAAATTGTGGCGACAACACCTGAGAGATCGCGGCCGGCCAGAGTAGCGCCCATAAGCAATATTTCCGGCTTGACCTTGATGCAGAGTTCGCTCACGGCCTTTCCGTAAGGGCGGGAAAGGTAGGTTTTGAGCACGGGGTGATCTATCACGTGAACATCGTCACACCCGTAGAACACCGCTTCCTGCGCAATCTCGTCCACACCGTGACCGGCTACGAACCCGATCACCTTCGTCTTCAATTTTTCGGCGAGTTCTCTCGCTTTCCCCACAAGCTCCCACGAGACAGTAGCGCCTCTGCCCTCAAAGACCTCCACAAACACCGCCACTCCCTGATATTCTGCGGTGCCTCCCGGGGCTTCCGCCTTTTCCTGAGCAGCCGCCCTGCGCCCCTTCCTCTCGAATTTTATCGACTCGACAGGACAGGCCTCGGCGCACTTACCGCATCCGATGCACGCTTCCGGATCGATCCGTGCAATACCGTCGACCATCTCGATGGCGCCGACCGGACATATTCCAGCGCACAACTGGCATCCGATGCACTTGTCCGGTATTATCTCGGCCGGTTCAATCCCTTTCCTGTTCCTGGCCACTATCTTTATCCCTCCCAGTGCTTCAGCAGTTGCATGGCGTAAGCCGGGTCCTCAAGAAGACTTGCGACGCAATCTTGCACCGCCTGCCCGGCATCCTCCCGGGCATCAAATCTGGGACCTCCCTTTTTTAGAGGGGGAGTGAATATTCTCCTTACCCACGTCGGTGATCCCTTCAGACCGAGCTCTTGCGGTTCGGCCTGAAGGTCCCCTGCGTTCCATACCGGAATCGAGGCCTGAAGGGAGCCGATCAAACGGGGAAGAGAAGCCCTTCCGATCTTCGTAAGCTCCAGTTCGACCGTGAGCATCGCGGGAAGAGGACCCACAATCAATTCGGATCTACCCTCTACCTTCCGCCTCACGGTGATGTGGCGGCTCGCCTGATCGATTTCCCTGATCTCCGTGACGTAGGTGAACTGCGTGTAGCCGAGGCGTGTGGCAATGCCCGGTCCGACCTGTGCAGTATCGCCATCGATGGCCTGTTTCCCGCATATCACCAGATCGATGGTGGCGTCCTCCTGAAGCTTGATGATTGCCCTGGAGAGGGTGTAGCTCGTTGCAAGGGTATCGGCACCCGCAAAGGCCCGGTCCGAAAGGAGGACGGCCTTGTCGGCGCCCAGTGACAGCGACTCTCTGAGCACCTGCTCCGCCTGAGGAGGCCCCATGCTTATGACGGTCACCGTTCCGCCGTATCGCTCTTTCAGATCGACAGCGGCCTGGACTGCAACGAGATCGTACGGGTTTGTTATGGACTCCACCCCTGAACGGATAAGGGTGTTTGTTTCGGGGTCGATCTTTACGTCCGCAGTGTCCGGCACCTGTTTAATGCAGCAGACGATGTTCATCCGAGGTCTTCAATCACCGCTTCGATGGAAGTCAGACCGAGTTTCCTGGCTGCCCGCCACCGCTTCTCGCCGTCTATAATCCTGAAATGTTCACCGTCAAACAGGACCGTTATCGGGTCGTTCCGGGTGCCGGAGTGCATCAGACGGGAGAAGGCGTCTATCTCTGTCCTGTTATACGAAAGCCGAAGATTGGGCCGGATCATGTCGGTGCGCAGGCTGTGGACATTTTCTTTCATCACCTAAACCTCTTATGCGAATCATTACCCACAATATAAGGCGGGGTGAACCTCTTTTCATGAACACCGGCGAGGAGCATCCGGGAAATGCAATAAAATAACAGACCCAAAAGGTATAGGGAAGTGAAATTTCGGCAAGAAGCAACGGTGTCAGCGGTCAGGGGGAAAGGGCTGACGACCACGGTCTAAGCCGAGACTCTTCGGCCAACTCTGGTCAAGAACTGAAAAATACTGCATTTCTCTGGATCAGGATCGTTGCAGTATCGTTGTCTCTTCCGACGCCCAAATAAAACCCCTATGCGGGCAAGACGAAGGCAGATGCTATAGCGATAACGGTGTTTTTCATTTCGGACGCCTTCTTTCGGGATAGATTACGTCAATCTTCTTAACGTAGTGTTTGTTGATACCACCATCAACAGAGCGTCCGGAGTCATAGTTGACCTCCCGGTCGATGAAGCCTTGCGATTCGAGGATATCTACTGTCTAGTCGCATAAGTTCACAATAGTATTTCTCACCTGTGAACCTTTCACTTCTCGCTTGCGCCATACAA
>MVRP01000181.1 GCA_002067405.1 Syntrophorhabdaceae bacterium PtaU1.Bin034
CCCTACATGAGACGACTGGCCGAACGCCGTACGGACCGCATTCTCGATACCAGTCCTAACGGCATTGTCATCCTCGACGAGAACCTCATTATCATAAGCATGAATCCCACCTTCAAGCAGTTTTTCTCATGCTCGGACGCTGTTTTAGGCCGGCCTATCTCCTACTTGATGGACCCGGCGCCTTTCGAGAAGCTCGTCTCGGGCGTGGCGGACAGGTTCGATATTACGGCCACCCACCGCCCCTATAACCTCCATTGTCGCGAGCTGCTCTACATCCTGAAAGAGGAAAAACAGGTTGTCGGCATCTTCATCAATATCACGAGCGAGCAGGAGCAGGAGAAGAAGCTGAAGGAGATCAGGTCGCAGACCATCGAGCAGGCCAACGAGCTACTGGAGCACCAGGTCAAGATGGCGCTTAACATTGCACAGTTCCTCGGGGAGAGCACCGCGAAGGGCGAGGCGCTCGTGCGGAAACTGATGACCTTGAGCAAGAGTGATGAGCAAGGATCGGAGTAAGCCCAGAAAGTATATAGAGACGATCGAGTCGCAGAGCGCGAAGAGGGCAGGGATGATCTGCGGAGATTTCGTTGCCGTGGAAAGGACCCTCGAGGCGACAACCGCAGTGCTCGCCGACGGTATAGGAACAGGGGTAAAGGCCCGGGTTGCCGCGGTTATGTGCGCGAGCCGCCTTATGGAGCTTATCCGACTCGGCTTTACCCTTCGGGAAGCGTGCGCAAACGTCGTGGATACGATGCATCAGGCGAGGACCTCCGAAATACCCTTTGCTGCCTTTTCAGTATGCCGGGTGCTCAACACAGGCCACGCCACCATCATCTCCTATGAGAGTCCGGCGCCTATCCTCGTCGACAAGCGGCTGGCCGCCTATCTTCCCCGGCCGAGGTCTTTTCCCCTCGGCCTCGAAATGGTGGCTGAAACAAACTGTACCCTCGACTACGGGGACGGCATCATTCTCGTGAGCGACGGCGTCAGCCAGGCAGGATTGGGCCATACCTACCGCATGGGATGGGGTGTTCCCCTGGCATCCGATTTTGTCAACGGCTGCCTCGTCCAGGGGGTGCCACTGAAAAACATACCCGCGAAGATCCTGGGAAGGGTAAAGGATATTTCGGGCTCGACGTATGGCGACGACACAACCTGTTTGCTCCTGATGTGCCGGGAAGGCACGGTGCTCAACATCCTGACCGGCCCCCCGTCGGACAGGAAAAAGGACCCGGGCGTCGTGAGGAGGTTCATGGAGATGAAGGGGATGAAGGTCGTGTGCGGCTCGACCACATCCGAGATCCTTGCCCGTGAATTAAAAAGACCGGTTACGGTGACAGGCGTCTCGAATGCATACCACCGACCGCCTTCTTACGAGATCGAAGGAATAGACCTCGCAACCGAGGGGGCGATCACCCTCAATCAGGCCTACAACATACTCGATGAGAAGGAAGAAAAGCTGGAGTACCATTCTTCCGTTTCCGACCTGCACCGGCTCCTCCACACCTCGGACACGGTCAACTTCTTCATCGGTACTGCCGCAAATCCTGCCCATTCAACAATCGCGTTCAGGCAGATGGGCGTTTTGCCGCGAGAGGCGATAACCCTGCTGCTGGCGGAAAAATTGAGAAAAATGGGCAAGCTCGTTAATCTGGAATACTTTTGAGCGCTACTTAGGTTCCGCAGCTTCTTCATAACGGGGAAGGAAGACGGTGAAGACCGACCCCTTTCCCGGCTCGCTGTCTACCGTGATGGTGCCGCGATGCGCTCTCACAATGGCGTATGCAACGGCAAGCCCCATCCCGAAACCCTGCCCCGGTTCCCTTGTCGTAAAGAACGGATCGAAGATAAGCTCCTGTGTTTCCCTGTCGATGCCGCCCCCTGTATCCTTGACCGTGAGCACCAGGCATCGGCCGGGCTTTATTCCATCGGCCGGGGCGGACAACGGGATATTCCCCTCCGTCAGACTTACCTCCAGCTTCCCTTCAGCATGGTTCATAGACTGAATTGCATTGGTGCACAGGCTGAACAGCAGGTGCCGTAAGTAGTAAGGGTCCCCCTGGACCATGTCGGGTCCCTCATAAATCGACAGTCTCATGTCGATGGTCGAGGGGACCGAGTTATGCAGTGATTTAAATAGTTCCTCCAATAGGGCCCCCAGATGGAGCACCTTGGTGCATTGCCCTGTTTTGAGCGTAAGAGCGAGAATATGCCTTATCAGATCCCTGCCCCGCTTCGCTGCGTCAAAAATCTGACCCAGGTTATGCCGGATTCCCGTATTGTCCTCGGCTTCATCGAGAGCGAGTTCGGCGTTGCCCATTATTATGGCGAGCATGTTATTGAAAGCGTGGGCGATCCCGCCGGCAAGGATACCCAGGGCGTCCCATTTAACGGCCTGCCGAATCTGCTTTTCCGCCTCCTTGCGGTTTTCCAGTTCGACAAGCAGCAGGGCCTGTTCCCACTCAGCCTTTTTCTTTTCGTGCTCGAGACGATCCGCTATGTCGCGAAGATGGGCCGCAAAGCTGCTCATGCCTCGTACCAGGAGTTCTGAGGCAGCTGACTCGGCCCGCTCGGCGCCGGCGCGGTCCAATGTCTCGACGGCCTTGTTGATGGACCGGGCATGCATGCTGAGCAGAGCCTCGGGGCTTGCCTTTGATGCGGCGAGTTCTCGGGCCAGATCAGCCACCCCGCCGAGCGCTTCCTCTCTGTCGCCCCGTAGGAACCGGCCGAGAAGGTCCATGTAGTCTTTGTCGTGTGCTTCCTGATCCCTCATGCCTGCTCCACTCAGACGTACTATGATGTACTATCTGCAAATCTCCTGCCGTTGCCTTTTGCTCTCGCCTTTTGTTCTTCAGAGTCTTGCTGTCCGAGAATTACCGGGATACTGCGGGGCAAAGAAAAGGAAAACCTGTGCAACAACTGCTCGGCGCCGGCCCCTTCTGCTCCTCTCTTTGTGTAATGGAACCCATTACTACGGAAGCTGTTTTTCTAACAGATTTAAATCTAATTTACAACAAAAACTTTAACGAAACAGACACTTGTCTTTCGGGGTTTAATACGAAAGTCTTCCCTGGCATTTTTGACAAAAAAGCACGGATCATTGACATGGCTGATGGTTTCCCCGGCATAGCGAACGCGTGGCCGGGAGGCCCGGCCCTACTTCAGCTCCAGGACCTCCTTGAGCATCCTCTCAAGTTTCGCCTCTTCTGTTTCGTCCGCATATTTAGGCCTTTCTACATCCGGGAAGAGGCGAAATATCCCGTTCATGATCACTTCTGCATGGGGGGGACAGCCGGCCAGATGACTGCCAACTTCGGCGTGATGTTGTTGGCAGATGCCCATAAAGATGTTCGTTTCCTTCGGATCGATCTCTTTTCCTGCCTGGGGACCGAGAAAAACATTTACCCTTTGCTCGAAGGGGCGGTCGATAAGAAGCCTGGTCGCGTCCCGGGGATCAGGTCTTCTTAGCTTGTTAAGGACGAAATGGAGATATCCCCGGCAACCCGTGCACGCACCTCCATCGTGTATTACGAAGTCTTTGCCGCTCTCTACGTTGATATGCGGAAGTTTGAACGGACTGACCAGTTCATTGATCGAAGGACCGACAACCTCGATCCTGTCGGGTTCGACGGGTCCGAGTCCTTCGAGATAGGCGAGAAGCACAGGCGGCGAAGCCTGAGGCTCGAGACCCATGATGCGCATGGCGATTGTGTCGACTGCCACAGGATTGGTGCCTGCCATAAGCAGGTCCATCTTTTTCGGCGTGCCCGAGACCGGACCGAAATCCTCCTGTGCGGTGAGGGCATCCACGATAGTCAGGTCGGGTTTGACCAGATGATGTATATTCACGAGGTTCTGCCAGAGACCGAAAAAATGGCTCATGTACTTCTCGAGAGGCGGCATGGTCCCCTGCAGATTCTTGACTGCGAGGGAAACGCCTGCGGCAAAATGTATCTTCATGACCGGGAGGCTGATGATTACGTCTGCTTCCTCCAAGGTGACAGGTACCTTTCTGGCAGTCATCCTTTTTCCCGCAGGAACCGGTTTTTCGACCAATTTGTCGGTGTTGAGGTCCACGAGGCTCACTTTTTGTCTGTCTATTTCGACAATTTTGTCGTATCCGTAGTGGGCGAACATCTTGCCCGTCTGGCTCCTGTTGATGGATGAGCCTTCTGCAACGATCACCTTCCCGGCAACAGGCAGGAGGAGTTCGATGAGGGCGGTGAGAACCCTGATATCGGTGACCACTCCGCCCACATATACACCATTTTGTATGCCGTGGTCAGCCACAACATTCGGCTTGATCACCACTGTCTGGCCTTCTTTGACAAACCGGCCCACGCCCCCCAAATTATCGATCAGTTTCCGGAGCGCCCCTTTGATCTCGTCCCCGGTTTGGGTCCCGGGCACTCGCTCGATCACGACCCGCTCTTTCCTGCCGTACTGTTTTGCCGGTCTGGAGGCATCGCGGCGCTGGAAGAATACGGAGGTACTCAAATCCATTCTGCGAAAGGCAAATCCGCTCGCCGAATATGAACGGGTCGGGCGAAAACCGTACTTCACCATCCAACCGTATCTCTCCCTGTCTACAGAAAGGATTTCTGCCGCAACAAGGTTTTCCCTGGCTATGAGGGCATCGATCATTTGATCGAGCATTGCTTCCTGCTGCTCTTCGCCGCCCGTGAGTATCTCCTCTATCACGCTCGTTTGAGGGTTATAGACAATCCAGCCTGCCGCTCCATTGTCGTTTCTCGCGGTATAGACAATTATGGCGGGGTTGTCCTTCCAACTGCCCCATCTGATCTCCGTGTAACTCGGGTCCATCCCCGACAACCGGGAGTAATACTTACGAAACCTTGCCTGGAAGGCGGCCGATAACTTTCCCTTCTTGAGCACCATACCCGGCATCTACCTATCTCCTTTTATTCTTTATTCCCCGTTTGAGGCACTATCTTCTCCATCTCGTCCCGCCATTAGTATAACCTCGCGTCACTCAACTATCATCTCAAAAAGTACGCTTCACCTCCATTGAGTTATGCCGCTGCAATTTCTTGTAATCGGTTGCCGCTTTCGCTAAAATAGCGTTTGCAGCCGCTCGAGAAGCGGCTGGCCGGACGGCTTTTTGATACCGGGGAGTACCACAAAACTGGAGGCAGAAAGAGCGAAATGGACTTGAGCGGACGCGTCGCGCTGGTAACAGGAGCAGGCCAGGGCATCGGCCGGGCATGTGCGGAAGTTTTTGCCGAAAGGGGGGCAAGCCTGGTTCTCCTCGACAAAAACAGGCAGACCCTTCCCCAGGTTGAAAAAGAAATAGCTGCGAAGGGCGGCAATGTAAGCGCCCATATAATCGATCTCATCCATACCGAAAAGCTTTCGGTGCTGATGGAAAAGATCAGGAGTGAAAAGAGGATCGACATACTTATCAATAACGCCGGTTTCGACCGCCCGGGAGCGACATCGAAGATAGACCGAAGGGCGTTCAGCGATGTCCTCGGGATCCACGTCCTTGTGCCTTTCTTCCTGACAAAGCTGCTGCTCCCCGACATGCGGTCAGCCAAATGGGGCAGGATAGTGAATATCAGCTCCGTCTACGGCGTCTCGGGCGCGAAGGGAGAAGCTGCCTATTGCACCGCGAAGGCGGCAGTGCTCGGGCTTACGAAGAGCACCGCCAGGGAAGGCGGTTCGGACGGCGTGACAGTGAATGCAATAGTGCCGGGACTTATACGGACGCCGCCCATGATAAGAATGCCGGACCGGTACAAGGCGCCAATTATAGAACAGACCTTGCTGGGCAGGATGGGCGAACCCGAGGAAGTAGCCCGGGTCGCCGCCTTCCTCGCTTCTGACGATGCGTCCTACATTACGGGCACTACGATAACAGTTTCAGGAGGATGGGGTATATAGGAATAACGGTTGAATCAATTCCTTGATATTCCGGCCGATGTTTGCAGCAAGCTCAATAAAAGCAATGAATCGATATGGGACAGAGGCCATCGTGACAGCCTGTTCCCCCGACATCTAACCTCTTCCGGCTCCTTGTTTTCTCCGCTCTGCCCTCAGGCGCCGTTTCTTCGCTTCTCTCTGTTTCCGTCTCTCTCTTTCGGACGGTTTTTCGTAAAAGCTCCTTTTCTTGACCTCTTTGAGGATTCCTTCTTTCTGGAGCATCCGTTTCAGAGCCTTGATCGCTCTTTCGATGTTGCCGTCATTAACTTCTACGTTCACAGTTCCTCGCTCCTCCCCTTAATATCTGCAGGACCGTTGCCTTGACGTTGTTCCGGTCCTTCCGGGGGCCCTTTCCGCCTCTTCCCGACTTCCCGTTTCCGGAAACCGAAGCTTTTTCTTTGATAAGATCGACGCTGCCCTTCCCCTGCTCAGCGAATATCTCTTCCAGCTACTGCAAATAGACCGAATGACTCGAGCTCGCTCACAAATCGCTCCGAACCTCCCTCATGGCCCCCCGTTTTGGTATCTTCCCGCTTGTGAGTCTCTCATGAAATGAACGAAACCGAAGCTTCAGAAACAGAAGAAATATCGGCACGTTTTGTTCGATGGATAGGATAGCATACCCTGCACCGAAAAGGCAAAAAGTGGCTTTTTCTCCCTCTTTTCCCGGCATCCGTCTCCCTGTCCTGAAACTTCCCCGGAGGTCACGAGCACCAACCTCCTGCAGTTCGGCGACATATTTTCACTTAAAATAAGGCCCGCAAAATGGATTTTCTACCTTTTTCCCTTGAAAAGAGCGAGATTTTTGTTACATTAAATTATAAAAACGCGTACAATGTTCCGATAAGGGGATAATTCCTATATTTTATGCGAAAAAGCTGAATGAAAGGAGGTGAAAGGGGCATGACGAAGAAAGATCTGGTTGACAAGGTGGCAGCGGGTGCAGCTATCAAGAAAACGCAGGCAGAGAAGGCCATTGATGCGCTTGTGGCTGCTGTAAAGGAATCTCTGAAAAAGGGTGATCGGGTAACCGTGACAGGCTTCGGAACCTTTTCCGTTGTGGAAAGGAAGGCCCGCACCGGAAGAAACCCGCGGACAGGTAAAGAAATTAAGATCGAAGCAAAGAAAGCTCCAAAATTCTCTCCGGCAAGCGCAATGAAAGACTCGCTCGCATAGGAAAATGCTAAACGGGGGTCCCGGCTTTCCGGGACCCTGAAAGCTCTCCTCCCCGTACCACGTGCTCAATCGCGCAAAATCCGGTAGTCCACGGTAGACAAAAGTTCTTTCGTTCCTATATTTGTAAACAGGTAAGAATCATGACGCGCCTATCCCGTCGTCAATTCCTGAAAACCCTGGGAATAGCAGGCGGAGCAGCCATTGGCGGCTGTTCGGAGCCCGTCCGCCACCTGATCCCTTATGTGATACCTCCGGAAGACATCGTTCCGGGGCAGGCTACCTGGTATGCAAGTACCTGCAGGGAGTGTCCGGCCGGGTGCGGCATGCTCGTGAAGAACAGGGACGGTCACCTCATAAAGGTAGAGGGCAATCCGCTGCATCCGGTGAATACGGGAAAGCTTTGTCCCCGAGGCCAGGCTTCCGTTCAGGGCCTCTACAACCCGGATCGCTACAGGGAGCCGATGGTGAAGGACGGCAAGGGACGATTCAGGACCGTTTCATGGGAGACGGCCGAGAAGATCCTGGCGGGAAGACTATCGGAAGCCCGGCAAAAAGGGGTGATAATCCTTCTGACCGACCTCGAAACAGGCCCCGAGCACGATATGCTCAAGAGATGGGCAGCGGCCCTCAACGGCGAGCACCTTATGTACGAGCCGTTTGCCTACGAATCACTCCGTAAGGCAAACGAACTCGTTTTTGGGAGCGATCAGATACCCGACTACCGTCTTGATCAGGCGGATTTCCTCATCTCCTTCGACGCGGATTTCCTCGAAACCTGGATTTCGAACGTTCATTTCGCCCGTCAGTTCGCCGCCTTTCACGAGCCGAGGGACACGGGTGCGAATCACTTCGTATATGTAGGCCCACGATTCTCCATGACCGCGGCGAGCGCCGATTACTGGGTGGGTGTACCGCCCGGAGGACAATCTTATGTGGCTCTCGGCCTGCTCAACCTGCTCCTTCGGCAAGGACGGTCCCCCGCATCTCCGGCTGCGGCGGGGCTTCGTCAATCTATATCGGCAGTAACGCCGGAGAGCGTCGAGCAGAGAACGGGTGTGAGGGCAGCCACGATCTCGACAATTGCGCGGCAGTTCCTCACGTCATCGAGACCGCTCGTCCTTGCTCAGGGCATGCCTTACCAGGACCCGAATGCACTGGAAACAGCCGTCGTCGCCAATCTCCTGTGCACCGTCTCGCCGGGCAGCCTGCAACTCCTCGATTTTTCAGACCCTTACTCCCTCGGCCAGGCAACCCCTGCTTCAGGAATGAAAGCGCTTTCGGAACGGATGATGGCCGGGGAGATAGGCGGCCTGGTCATTTTCCGCGCCAACCCGGTCCTTAGTCTGCCCTCTTCATGGGGATTCGAGAAAGCCTTGGGAAGGGTGCCCTTTGTCGCGGCCTTTTCAAGCTATCCTGACGAGACAACGCACTACGCGCATCTTATCATGCCGTCCAACACCTTTCTTGAATCGTGGGGGGATTACAGCCCTCGCCTGAATGTCACCGGGCTTCTCCAACCCGCGATGGGGACGATATT
>MVRP01000182.1 GCA_002067405.1 Syntrophorhabdaceae bacterium PtaU1.Bin034
TGGCGGGTATTCTTCAGGTCTTCTCTTTTCTCGTCATTCCTGCCCTCATCGGACGGCTTTTCAGCAAAAAGCCGTCAAGGATCCTCATGGCCGGCTGGATCGTCGGGCTGGGTGTACGATGAAGCGGGGAAGGGAGTATGTGGAAGAGCAGAAGAAAGAAAAACCTTTGCATTACCGCATCTGCGCGTCCGCTGCTGCATCTGACGGGTTAGAGCTCCAGAATGCGGTAGGGCCGCTGGCCGAAACTCGTTTGAACGAACCTAGAGACGTTGTAGACAACAACGCCCCCCTGGGTGCGGCCTTTGGGAGAACCCGAATGGGCATGGCCGTGGACGACGGCATCCACTTTGTATTTGTCCAGGACTTCGGCCAGCCGGGAAGTCCCGAGAAAGGGATATATCTCTTCCGCCTCGCCCTTAAGGGTGTCGCGCGTGGGAGAGTAATGCATGATAGCCAGCTTTCGCTCGACTTCGAGCCCGGCGAGGGCCTCATCAAGCAATGTGGCTTCGTCTATGCTTTCCTGGACGAACGATTTGAGCGCCTGTTCGCCGAAAGTCGAGACGCACCATCTGCCGTAGCCTCCGCAGAAGCCTTTCGTCCCTACAAAACCCACGTCGCCTATCTGGCAACTGGTGCATTCAAGCACACAGATGCCGGCCTCCTGCATCATCTCCAGGAGCACCTCGGTCTTGCCGTTTTCGTGATCGTGGTTCCCGATGACCCCTATGATGGGGATCGAGAAGCCCGCGAGGTCGCCGAGCAGCACCTCCATCTCCTCAGGCAATCCGATATTCGTGAGATCACCTGCCAGCACAAGCACGTCGGCCTGCTCCTCAACACCGGAGAGGAGTTCCCTGGCGAGACCGAAGGAATCTGTCTTTATGTGGAGGTCCGCTATAGCCGCGATCCTCATATCGGCTCGCCTCTCGGGTCGACCAATGGTCCCAGGGGCAAGCGCTCGTCGATATAGCCCCAGTCGGAGATATCGACCTGAAAACGCAAAGGGTCAATCATCATGCCGTAGAAGGACTTCGGGTTTTTGGTCCTGGCCCATCCTTTTCGCGCCCTGTCAAAAAGGTCCGCCATAAGGTCCTGGGGGAGATACTCGGCATGGCCGGGGTAGATGTAATCGAAGAGAATGAGGTACCACAAAAGCAAGACACCGTCATCCTTCAGAATGCGCAAAAGGCGGTCCCAGTTGACTTTCCCTTCCACAGCCTTGATGGCATGAACGATATCGGAACCGTCAAAGCGGTCGCTCCTCGTGACATATATCTTCGAAGCGATAAGTTCTTCGACGCCTATCAACGGCACCTCGATACCCGCCACCATATCGGTGCGTTTCGATTCAAACCAGGCATCATCGATAACGATGTAACTGTAGGCGACGCTGAAGATGAGATCGAGCACATAGGGGTCTTTGTTGGCTTTCGCGAGCCAGTACCGGTCACGAACCTCCGTGTCGAAGCCTGCGGCCGAGAGGGCATCAAGGGCCTGCCTCAGGTTGGCCGGCTTGAGAAATAAATCAAGGTCCTTCGTATAACGCCAGATGCCGGTATATTTGTGGACGGCGAAGGCCCCACCGACCAGGTAAGGCACCCGGGCATCATTGAGAACCGAAAGCCATTTGGCAAATACGGCCCGCTCTTCCAGACCCAGATGCTCGCTGGTATTGTGAGTATGCGATCTCCGAGCCTTCTGTTCTCGGTCTTCCTGATCCATCCCCTGTCCTCCCGGCCACCGGTTAAGAGCGTAAGGGAGAGAGACGCTACCAGCCTCTTCCCATCATATCGCAGCCCATTCCCTGACCCATACCGGAACCCATGCCCATGCCTCCGCCCATCCCGCGGTGGCCCATGGAGAACGTATCCAGTTTCTGGATCTGCTCCGGTGTCAAAAGGCCTCTCCACTCGATCATCGCCTGGGCCCTCCGATCCACAAGTTTTTGCCGGATGGCGCTCACTTCTTTCTGTTTCGCCGCTATAGCAGCTGAGTCTGCCTTCGGATCGGTGAACAGGCGGCGCATTTCGATCCGCTTCTGCATGAGATCGTATCTGAGGTTCCGGGTATCCGCGTAATACCTGTTCCACAAGTCACGCATCTTGGCTATCTGGTCTCTTGAGAAGTTGAGATATGAACCGGGGCCGCCGCCCCAACGGCCGTATCCCGGCCCGTATGCGCCTTGAAAACCACCCGGTGACGGTGTCGCACCCGGTTGAACATTCCCCTTTCTGTCGCCCGGTAGAACGGGAGGATTATCGGGACCAGCCGCTGCAACAAGAGTAATAATCTCCTCGTCTTCAATATCGATCTCCTGAGCAAAAAGGGGTACTGCAAATACAAGAAGGACGACCGCCGCCCAAGCGAAATACCACCTTTTCATATTGCCTCCTTCAGTTTGTCAATTTTTCCCCACCTGAACGGTTAATCAGCAGGGCGTCCGCTGAATAAAACTTAGGCACGGACAGAAGAAACCGCAAGGCGGCTGACACGCCCGTTGACGGCCAGAAACCTTCAAAAGCGCAGACTTCGGGCGTGAACCGGGCAAGCTTCGTGAGACTGCCTGTCGTAAAGAGATCCGGGAGAGCGCGCTGCGATGATAGCTCCACTGGAAAGCAGGGCTCTCATAGAACGGATCATCTTTTGAACGTCCTCGCCGCCGGGTCCGTTGAGCATCAGTTTGAAGATCAGGCGATGGGGCGTAAGAGAAAGATATCGCATCACTTACAGAAGAGGAGGCGATTGGAAGGTACTCAACGATATTCGCATGATCAGGAATGCAGTTTGCACTGGTGCCTATGGGCATTGATGCAACATGCATTTTAAAGACTTCTGTTCTCTTGCCTGAGTTGCAGAAAATCAAAGGGAATACCCCCGATTTCATCAGCCGGTTTCGTGGTATACATTATGCTTGATGTTTAATGGGTTCGGCAGGCCGGACCGGGCGGAAATCGGCGTGGAGGATGAATTCGTCAAGGACATCAAGTATCAGATCAAAGGATGTCCGGCATCTATCGCCCGCACGAGTGCCATGACCGAATTAACCATGGGCGTACATTTCTTGGTGAGGAGATAATGGAAATCACACTCGAACCCAACCTGTCGCATTGCATCGAAACGGTGGCGAAAAGGGAGTATGAGAGAGTATTGAGCCTGCTCCTCAAAAGGCATGATGAGGACAAAGAGCTGGAAGATGAGCTGGAGCTGCTGAGGCTTTTCCTGGAATCAGCCGATTTCGGTTCGCTTCGAAATCGCTGCGACAAGGCCTTGCTCGCAGGCAAACGGGTTAGCGTGAGATTAAGATCAACCGGCGGGGCGCCCGAATACGACATTGAGATCGAATAATGGGCTACGGATGGTGAGGGCGACAAGCAATACTGTTGACATGTAGGCGGGCGGCAGTATTGTCCCCGTGATCGGCCGGACAGAGAAGACAATCATAATAGATAGGTGATTCGTGACAAAACAGAAAAAAATTATCGTTATCGGCGGCTCTGCGGCAGGTCCCAAGGCTGCGGCGAGGGCGAGGCGTCTGGACCAGGACGCGGAAATCATACTTATTCAAAAAGATGCCGACCTTTCCATGGCTTCATGCGGGTATCCGTACTATGTAGGCGGCTTTTTTGATGACCGGAATCAGCTTCTATCCACGTCGGTCGGCGTCATAAGAAATCCTGTGTATTATCTTAATGCCAAGGGCATAGAGGCCCGGATTCAAGCCGAAGCGACGAAAATCGACAGAGAACGGAAGACCGTGACGTGCAGAAACGTCATTACCCATAAAACGGAACTTCTTGAATATGACAAATTGATCGTAGCGACGGGATCAACTGCAAACATCCCTAATGTTCCCGGAAAAGACCTGAGGGGGATCACCACTCTCAAATCAATGGAAGACGCAGATTTCTTGAGGCGCATCCGCGACGAAGGGAGAATAAAACGGGCTGCGGTCGTCGGAGGCGGACTTATCGGCGTGGAAACCTGCGAAGCTCTGCAGTTGGCAGGCATAGAGATAACGGTCATAGAGCTTCTCCCTCAGATACTGATGTTTCTTGATTGGCAACTCGCGAAAATACTCGAAGACCATATCAGGAGCAAGGCTGCGAACGTGATAACGGGCAACGGCATTTCCCAATTCCTCGGTGAAGATGGAGTCTTGACGGCGGTCAAGCTATTGAACGGGACCGAGTTGCCTTGTGAGCTTGCAGTTATCGCGGCCGGGGTCAGGCCGAACGCGGACCTGGCGCGTCAGGCGGATTTAAAGATTGGCGAAATGGGAGGGATTGTGGTTGACCGATACATGCAGACGTCCGATCCTGATATTTACGCGGTCGGCGATTGCACCGAACAGCACCATCTCATTCTGGGTGGTCAAACCTATGCGCCGTTGGGCGATCTTGCCAACCTTGAAGGCCGGGTAGCCGGTGAGAATGCGGTATTGGGGAATGTGGCGACCTTCCCCGGTACAGTTCAGTCAGGGATCTGCAAGATTTTTGACTACGCCGCGGGGTCGACGGGGTTGTCGGAAACAAAGGCCCGTGAACTGGGCCATAATGACATTACGAGCGTCGTCATAGCGGGAACCGACAAGCCGGGGTTCATGAAAGGCCGAATGCTGGTATCAAAAATGGTCGTGGACAACAAGTCCCGGAGAATCATCGGCTTTCAGTGTATTGGACCGGGCGACGTAAGCAAACAGGTGGCCCAGGCAGCCATCGCCATTCAGGGGAAAATGACCGTACATGACCTGGTAAATCTGGACCTTCCCTACGCCCCGCCTTTTTCACTCGCCATAGACAACTTCATAGCCTGTGCTCATGTGATGGAGAACAAGTTAAAAGGGCGCTTCAAAGGAATATCGGCTGAAGAAGTGAAGGAAAAGATTGACCGCCGCGACGATATGTATCTTCTCGATGTCCGCGGTCCGGACGAATTCGAGGCTTCGCGGCTGGGTTTGGGGGAGACCCTTATTCCTCTGGGAATGCTGAGAAAGAGGCTGAATGAGCTCCCTATAGACAAGGACAAAGAGATAATTACCTATTGCAAGATTTCGCTCAGAGGCTATGAAGCGGCGCTCATCCTGGAGTCGCAGGGATGGAGAAACGTTAAGGTTCTCGAAGGCGGTATTGCCGCATGGCCTTTTGCCAGAGAAAAATGAAGGAGAGGTGCCAAGAATGAAAGTGGGAATCATCAGGTGCCGCCAGACTGAAGACATGTGCCCCGGCACTACGGATTAGGGCGTATGCTCATAGGGGCCAAGGCTCATCTCTAAACGGCCTTGAAGATTTTGGAGGTATCATGACGATATTGAAATCAGAACCGCCGTGCAACTGTTTTGTGATCGATTTAAGGCCTAAAGAAGCGGTACCACACGATGAGCCGCACAAATCGGGATGCATGGTCTGCAGCGCGTATGTGCTGGAATGCTTTGACCTGCCGTATGAATTCTGCGGTTGTCTTCAAGCATATCGACGACGATTACCGCCGGTTTCGCAACGCCTCCTTGTGTTTATATTAATGGGATCGCACTCATCTCAAGTGCGATTGAAATCGGCCATGATGGCCTCCAGCACTCCCCCGCCGATGGCCCTCGCCTTATCGGAAATAGTATAACAGTGCTCGATTTTGCATCTGGGATCGATGTCTCCGATCTTTTCAGCTTCCTTTACGAAGATATCCCTGATAAGCCCTCTGAGCACCCCGCCTATCCGGGCTGCAACCGGCGTTGCGTCCACATGCAGGATTACGTCTCCCTTCTTAACGGAATCACCGATCTGTCTATCGTGCCTCACCCTGCCCGCATGGGGCGATCTTAGAACTCGCTCCGTCGTGTAACCCATCGTGGCTCCCGGCACACCGGTGAACGGCTCGGCAGACCCATTGCGGATGACCCTCCCCAAATTGTGGCCGCGGTTGCTCTCAATGACAAAGTGAACGTTATCCGGGGTGATGAACCCCGGGCCGACACCGATCACAAGAGGCGCCTCGTCCCTGCGTGTCAAAGTCTGTGTCTTTGCCATGATCGCGTCTATCACTATATGGGGACGGACTTTTTGAATGCACCGGCCTTCAGAGTCTGTAAAAACCGCTATTCTCTTTTGCTGCCATAGACCGGGGAGCTCATTAAGGTCATATATCAGCACAGCTTGAACACCTTCAACCTGGGCCGTACCTTCGTATACAGCCTCTGAGAAAGAAACCGTTCTTCTCACTGCGAGGGGTTCTTCGATATCCGTCATTAGTATCTTTGCCAGGCCTGCACTATGAAGCCTGTGGGCTATCCCGCTTGCCATCTCCCCGGCGCCTTTAATGACTATAATCAGACCTTTCATAGACATTGATCCTGAATGTTGAATTTCTTGTCCCAACTCCTCCCCGACATATTCGAACGGCACGGCCACTAGCCCTCATCGCAACCAATCTCAGCAGACAAAACTTCATCCATACGCCGAAGCGAAAACGCCACGAAGGCGGGCACGGATTAACCGAACGCTCCGAGCTGGCATGCTGATATTTTGATCTTCATCGTTTCGCATGCTGCCGAGACCGTGGTTTTCGATATACTGAAGTTTTGTGCGATTTGCCACGCTGCAAGGCATGGAAGCCGGCCGTTGATAAGGGAAGACTGGATGGCCCACTCAATGTCCGGTTTTATCCTATCTGACAGCGCCGGGATATTTTTCTGCTCCTCATGTCCGAAAAGACCGAGTTGGCATTTGTGTATTCGAATTTCGAGCAGGTCTATCGCGGTTCCCACATCAGCCGGCTCAACGCCGAGCTTCGCTGCTATCGCGTGGGCGTCGGCACAGGATATCATATGATCCGACGCCTTCTCTTTTATGCTCTCAGCAATCGTTTGGTTTAATTCAACACCCCGTCTCTTTGCCGCATAATGTCCTGCATCTCCGTGTGTCATTTTTTCTCCCCTTGCATTTATGCTGTTTGCTGTTGTTTCGCCGTCCTTATCGGGCTTTCGTGAGTGCAAGGGCGTTTTGAGGACACTCGGCCACGCACAGCCCACACCCGGTGCATCTGCCTGCGTTGACCCAGACATTGTCATCGATAATGATTGCGCTTACAGGGCAGACCTGCGCACATTTACCACAACCTACGCATTCCTCAGTACTCACGGAAGCCAGGAGGCGGACGTTCCCCGTTTGCCGCTCCCGGGATCCGGCGGTGATCGGGACCACACAACTTGGCTCCGGAAAATCGCCAGTCTTCCGGCTATCGGCTTCCCGGATTCCGGCAGCATCCAGGCGTTGTCTTGTCCTTCTTGCAGAGATCAGCTGGCCGAGCAAAGCGAGGGCGGAGGATATGAGACCCTCCATGCCCGGCGCACGACCTTGACCGGTCCGACAGCTTCTGCCCCTTCCGCCGCCTTTCCGTCCGCCTCTTTCACTTCCGGTTCTCACGATAACACCTCTTTTCCCTATTGAAAAAGCAGTTGAGCAGGCAAGTGAGTTGAATGAGTTGAGCAGGGTGGGCGGTTGAAAATCCTCACTTCACGCCTTTCCCGCTCTGCTTTTCCTCACTTGGCCCGCTCAGCCGTTTTCCTCCGGAATCTCACTCCTTCCGACCCTGCGTTTCCAATGTCTCGATCTGTTGCCTGATGCCGTCAAGCGCACGTGTAAGGTTTTCCGCTTGGGTCTTCAGCCTCATCAGCTCAACATCCGCGCTCATCGGCGCTCTGGAAGGCGCCCCGGCCGTCAAGCCTGTGTCTGCGCGTTGCCAGCCGGTAAGACCGGTTGCGTGGTACTGGTTGCGCCTGCCCCGGCCACCGCCGCCCCAGCAGGCCCAGCCCTGCCTGAAGCCCGCATATCCAGGGACGACGTATCCTGCGCAAAATCCAGCCCCACGTCCCGTCATCGGCCCGAAGCCTTTTGGTCCGGTTCCATCTCCAAATGGCATGTTACTCACCTCCTTTGAGATTCAGTTATTCAAGAACTGTACCAGATGAAGCAGACCTTGAAATCGGCCGAGCCCGCTGTCCCCTGAGGGGTCATGTCAATCAGATAGTGCATTTTGCATTAGTAGCATATGCCGAGGCGTTGCATTATGCGTATCGATAAGCTTGTCCCTTTGAAGCCTGAACTCCGAGTGGTATATCGAGAGGCTGGACACGAAGATGGAGAAAGGAGGTACCGTCGAAGTGAAAGGGTCGAGAGTCAATCTTGCCGGCAAGCCGGTCATAATCGCGGCTGAGGTCAGGAAAGGGGAAGAGATTCTTGCCCTGCGCAACGACACGGGAATACCTGTCTGGAGCGGCTGGGGACGGAGACGGTAGAAAACATCGACGGCCGGAGACGGCCGTGTAGAACACTTCCGTGAGGAAGGGGCTTCGGCTATCCTCTTCGCCCCCGGCCGTCGGCAAGGGGGGTGTCGATATTCATTGCCTTTATCTTCCGGAAAAGGGTACTTGTATCGATACCCAGTGCTGCCGCCGCTTTTTTGCGGTTCCCGTTATGTTGTTCGAGGGCCAGGGAGATGAGGTGTCTCTCCATTGAGCAGAGGGTCATCGATTCCGGTTCGTTTTGTGCCTTGCCGAACGGCCGAAGCTCGGGGGGCAGGTGGTTCAGCTCGATCAGTCCGCCCCGGCACAGCACAAAGGCCTGTTCGATGATATTCTC
>MVRP01000183.1 GCA_002067405.1 Syntrophorhabdaceae bacterium PtaU1.Bin034
TCGTTGAGCCTTTCTTTTACGGTTCTGATCTCTGCCGCAATCTGAACGATCTCGCGTTCGGTGGCTATCCAGGCAGCCTCTTTCGATCTCCTTTTCTCTCTCTGTGCCTGCCGGGCCTTCTCCAGCTCTTTCTGCGAAGCCTGCAATTCGCTCAGCTTCGCCATCTTTACCTTCAGTTTTTCTTCTATTTCGGCGAGTTCCGTTTCCAGCTTCATCTTCTCACGGAATTGAGAAATGGACACGGTGCTCCGGTCCTGCCCTTTTCTGATGAAGCCCCGGGAATCGACGAGGACATTTCCCGCCACAAACAAACCTTCCTCCCCGTTTTCTATTCTCCGGAACGCCTCCGAAAGGCTTCCGGCGCGCAGAAGCTTAATATCCGCCTCACCCCGCTCGTAGCCGAACATGCCTTTTTTCGGAAAGAAGACGAAGTTTCCCGGGTACTCCTTGGCGATGATTGCGAGACTGTAAGGGTCGTTCTCTGTCAGAACATAGTATTCCGTTTCCCGGGAGAAGAATTTTTCCATGAAATGCTCTGTTTCCTTTGAAGGTTTCAGGATGTCGATGAGCTGCCTGTAAGGAACGGCATCTTTTTTCCTGCCTTCGCCGTAGCTCTTCAGTTGTCTGAACATCTCTTCCTTGGCCTTCTTTACCCCCTTGAGGCCTTCCATCTCATTTCGCAGATCGGCTGCATCCTTCAACAGACCCTCGTACCGAGCCGCCAACTCCCTTTCGTCGGCTTCGAGGCGGTCCTTCTCGACCTTTTCATTCTCTGCCCGTTGTTGCAAAATCGACGACTTCTCCTCCAGAAGGCGTAATTTGTCCCGAAACCGGTTCTGTTCCTCCATCCTCCTCTGCTGTCGCGCCTGCCGCTCTTTGAGCGCCCGTTCCCGTGCAACCATCTTGTTCCTGATCTCGGTGAGCCGCGTCATGACACCGAAGAGGCGGTTTCTCCCGTCCTCGGCCTCCCTTTCCATGCTCTCCCGGATGCGCTTCAACTCCTCGCGCTCAGCCTCAAGATCAGCCACCTGCCTCTCGATGATGTTCAGGTCTGACTTCTCTCTTTCAGCCGACCCGGTCAGCCGTTCGATCTCTCCCCTGTTCCGGGCTATTTTTCCCGAAAGCTCCTCAAGCTCTCTGCGCAGCTCTTTGGCTGCTGTTTCGAGTCGTTTTTTCTCCTCCTCCAGGTAGTTGAGCTCGAGCATCCTGCTTTCCATGTCTTTTTCCTTGCCTTTTATATCGAGCTCGATCTGCCTGCCCACGTTATCGATGAGCGTAATCTCTTCTTCCTTGGAACGGAGGGCCTCCCTGATCGTGTGTTTTTGCGTCTCCTTTGCCCCCATCTCGTTCAGGAGCGCTTCTTCTCTTTCCCGGAGCTTCGCTTCCCTCTTCTCAAACTTGATATGGCCGTCGATAAGAAGGGCAATATCGATCTCGCGGAGCCTCTCCTTGAGCGTGTTGAAGATCCTGAGCCTCCCCGACTCTTCTTCGGCCTTCTCCAGGCTCTTTGTCACCTCGCGGTAGATGTCCTCTACCCGTTCCAGGTTCGCTTTTACCTCTTCCATGCGGAAAAAGGCATCTTTCTTTTTCTCCTCAAATCGGGTGATGCCGCTCGTCTCCTCGACGACAACCCTCCGCTCGTGCGATTTCATCTGGGTGAAATACTCGATGTTGCCCTGTTCGATTATGGCGTATGAGTGGAGGCCGATACCTGTTCCGAGAAGAAAGTCCTGTATATCCTTCAGACGGACGATGTCGCCGTTGATAAAGTACTCATTGGTGCCGTCCCGGTAAATACGCCTTTTTATGGCATATTCCTTCTCCCCGTTCATGAGCCCCATGGTCACTTCCGCCATGTTCACCGGTTTTTTCACGGTGCTTCCGTGGAAGATGACATCCCCCATCTCTTTGACCCGCAGGGACTTGGTGCCTCGCTCGCCCAGCACCCAGCTTATGGCATCGACGATATTGCTCTTGCCGCATCCGTTCGGGCCCACAATACAGGTGACGCCTTCATTGAACCGGAAAGTGGTTCTGTTCAGGAAGGACTTGAAGCCCAGGAGCTCGAGCGAGGTCAGCTTCATGTAATCGAGGAAATGGCCTTTTTGATCCTTTTTTCTACCGTCTCTCTTCCGAGGATTTCGATCACTTCGAAGATACCGGGGGTTACCTCCCTGCCGGACAGGGCTGCCCTGACAGGCTGGACGACCTCGACTACCTTTTTGCCCAGATCTTTTGCGATACCTTCGATGAGCGCTCGCTGTTCCGACTCGCCAAGGACCGCGAGACCTGAAAAGTCACTCAGAAAGCGCTCAAGCACAGGCTTTGTGGCAGGGGTCAGATGTTTCTCTCTGGTCTTTGCATCATACTCAATCTCATCCCTGAAGAAAAACTCGGCCATCCGGGCCATTTCCTTCAGGGTTTTTGTCCGCTCCCTCAAAATGGTCACGATCTTCAGCAGCCTCTCCCTGTCGCCCACTGCATATCCCATTTTCTCGATGAAGGGAGCGACCCGTCCGGCAATATCGGCCGCGTCGATGGTCTTGATGTAGTGGCCGTTCAACCACATGAGTTTGTCCATGTCGAAGATGGCCGGTGATTTTCCCACGTTCCCGATGTCGAACTTTTCTATGAGTTCGGCGCTCGAAAAGATCTCCTGATCGCCATAGGCCCATCCGAGTCTCGCGAGGTAGTTCATGAGCGCTTCGGCGAGAAAACCTTCTTCCCGGTATTCGAGCAGCGATGCAGCGCCATGCCTCTTGCTGAGCCGTGACTTGTCCTTTCCGTGGATCAGGGGAACATGGCCGAAGCGAGGGAGATCGAAGCCGAGCGCCTCGTACATCAGGATCTGGCGCGGCGTATTGTTGATATGGTCGTCCCCGCGGATAACGTGAGTAACCCCCAGAAGGGCGTCGTCCACGACAACGGTGAAATTGTAGGTGGGCGTATCGTCACTGCGGAATATGATGAGGTCGTCAAGTTCCTCTGCCTGGAACGAGATGGTTCCCCGCACCATATCGTCAAAGGTAATGGTACCGGAAAGAGGTGTCTTGAACCTGATGACATAGGGGCGATCGGGATACTCCTCCGAACAGTCCCTGCACGTGCGGTCGTAGGATGGCTTTCTTCCCTCCGCCATGGCCTTCTTCCTCTTCTCTTCGAGCAGGGCCGGAGGGCAGTAGCACTTGTAGGCGTAGCCTTCATCGAGCAATCGGTACGCATTCTCTTTGTAAAGTTCCATCCTCTGGCTTTGAAAATAGAGCGGGCCGTCATGGGTGATGCCGAGCCAGGCAAGACCGTCAAGGATGTCTTTTGTATACTCCTCCTTCGACCGCTCTCTGTCCGTATCTTCGATTCTCAGGATAAATGAGCCTTCGTGATGGCGGGCAAAAAGCCAGTTGAAAAGGGCGGTGCGAGCGCCGCCGATATGGAGGTTCCCGGTAGGGCTTGGTGCAAATCTTGTTTTTATCATTGATTTTTGTTCTCCGAGGTTTTTGTGATTATAAGAAATATTGATCCATACATCAATCCATAATTTTTCCTGTTTATCATGGTGTACGAAGTGCTCCTGCACGATTGATCCGTGTCGGCCGTTTCCCCGAACCCGTGGAACAAGGGCGGCAGGCGATGCGGGGATCGTATACGACCTGGGTTTGAATTCCATTCTCGAAACTGGTATAATAGTAAGCGATACGGGGTAGTCCCCGTGATTGGAGGGAAGATGCTAAAGATCGGAGAAGTGGCGGTGTATCCAGGTCATGGCGTAGGAAGAATTGAGTCCATTGAGGAAAAAGTGATTTCTGGAACGAAACAGTCCTTCTACATCATGCGAATCCTCGATTCTGACATGACGATCATGATACCGGTCGAGGGTGCCCAGCACGCCGGCCTTCGGTACGTGATCGATTCGGAACAAGTGCTCAAGGTTTACGAGATATTGAAGGACAAGAATTTCATTCACGACACGTCGCCGTGGAACAGGCGATACAAAGAATATATGGAGCGGATCAAGAGCGGTTCCATATTCGAAATTGCCATGGTGTTGAGAGAGTTGTACAACCTGAGGATGTGGAAAGAGCTCTCCTTTGGTGAAAGAAAAATGTTCGAAACCGCACGGAATCTCATCAAGAAAGAGTTGTCTATCGCCTTAAGCAAAGATGAAGAAGAGATAGTTACGGATATAGAGAGTATATTCGCCGACAACCCAAAAGGCTAAATCGTTGACCATTATAGCTCAGCTAGTTCTGATAACCGTAACGGCTGTTACCGGTTATTTTATAGTCAGGGAGATAACGCCTGTTCCTCTCTATGCGCTGATCGGCGCTGTTCTCGGCCTCACAGTCGGCTATCTTGTTATCAAAGTGGAGGAAAAGCTCAAGGAGATACCTCTCAAGATCATCATAGGAACGCTGATAGGTATCACCATCGGGCTCTTTATCACCAACCTTTTCATTTCAAAGCTCCTCCTGACCCACGCGAAAGATGTCCCCATCACCCTGCCTATTTATATACTCCTCTACTTCATCATGGGTTATTTGGGTTTCAGGATCGGGGAGAAGAAAAGCCATACCATCGATTTGTCGAAGTTCCCGCTCCTCGGGAAGAGTGAGGCCACCGAGGGCAACAAGATTCTCGATACGAGTGCGATCATAGACGGCCGAATTGCAGACCTGTGTGAGACGGGATTTGTGGAAGGCACCTTCGTGATCCCCCAGTTCGTGCTTTACGAGATTCAGCATATAGCCGACCTGCAGGACCCGGTGAGGAAGACGAGGGGCAGGCGGGGCCTCGATATACTCCATCGGCTGCAGAAACAGACCCAGGTCAAGGTCAAGATCGTGGATGTCGATTTTCCGAAGCTCAAGGACGTCGACTCGAAACTGATCGCCCTTGCAAAGAGCCTGCAGGGAAAGGTGGTGACGAATGATTATAACCTCAACAAGGTTGCCGAGCTTCAGGGCATCAGCGTGCTTAACCTGAATGAGCTGGCAACCGCCTTGAGACCCGCAATCCTTCCGGGTGAACAGCTCTCCATCAAGATCGTCAAGGAAGGCAAAGAATACGGGCAGGGTATCGGGTATCTTGATGACGGCACAATGGTCGTCGTCGATGACGCGAGGAAGCTCCTCGGCAAGACAGTCGATGTCATAGTAACAAGCCTTCTGCAGACGACCTCCGGCCGTATGATTTTTGCCAAATTGAAAGAACAGGCAGAGAAAGAATTTTACTTCCCAGAAGAATACAGTTACGAAGAGCATGTGAGGTAGGTATGAGAACTTTGGCGATAGTCCTTGCCGGAGGCGCGGGCAAACGCATGGGCTCTTCTACGAACAAGCAATTCCTTTTGCTCGACAACAGGCCCATCCTTGTCCACACACTTCAAATCTTTCAAGAATGCCGGGCTGTAGACGGTGTTTACCTGGTGGTCAATCACAAGGACTTGCCTTTAATACAGGAAGAGATCCTCGAGAATTACCGTTTCAACAAGATCCTTAAGCTCGTCATTGGCGGTCGCCTTCGGCAGGATTCGGTCCGGAACGGTCTCGAAGCGATCGATGAGTCGTGCGATATCGTCATTGTCCACGATGCCGCCCGGCCGTTCGTGTCGCCGGCCTTCGTCGAAAAATCGATATTTCTCATGGAGATGTTCGACGCCATCATTCCCGCCATCCCTGTCAAGGACACGATCAAGGTAATCTCGAAGGAGGGTTTTGTGCAGAAGACCCTCGAAAGGGACTCTCTTTGGCACATCCAAACGCCGCAGACATTTAAGTACGATCTCATCATCAGGGCCTACAGGGAGGGCATGGGAAAGAAGATCTACGGGTATGACGACTCCACATTCATCGAACACCTGGGCAAGAAGGTGAAGGTGGTGGAGGGGTCCCCCTACAACATCAAAATAACGACCCCGGAAGACCTTATTATTGCAAAAGGTATCCTTGCGCAGATAAAAGGGAGTGCATGAGGATCGGCCTCGGCTATGATGCGCATGCATTTGTCGAGGGGAGAGACCTTTTTCTCGGCGGTCTTCTCATACCTCACGACAAAGGCCTGCTTGGCCACTCTGATGGCGACGTGCTGCTCCATGCGATCAGCGATGCAGTGCTGGGCGCTGCGGGGCTTGCGGATATAGGCTTCCATTTCCCGAACACGGACGAATCCATCGAAGGCATACAGAGCGAGAAGATCCTTGCCCGTGTCGTCGAACTCGTGAGAAGCGAGGGCTACGAAATAGTGAACGTCGATGCGGTCGTGGTATGCCAGGTGCCGAAGATCCAGCCATACCGGGAGCAGATGAGGGAGAACATCGGTCGCGTTATGGGGATAGTCACGACGAGGATCAACGTGAAGGGAAAGACGACCGAGGGAATGGGCTTCCCGGGAAGGAAAGAAGGCATTGAGTCTTACGCGGTCTGCCTTCTGGAATAGGGACACCCATGGTTAGGGTACGTTTTGCGCCAAGCCCCACAGGGGACCTCCACGTGGAAAACGGCAGGACCGCGGTTCTCACTTATCTCTTTTCCCGCCACAACAACGGTCAGTTCATCCTGCGCATCGAAGATACGGGCAGAACGAGCGGGCCGCCTCTCAAAGAGCGCTACCACCTGATTCCGAAAGATATTATACTTAAGAGAATCGAATGCTTGGCGAAAAGGTTTCCTGCTGTATCGATAGCTTAGTAAAGATCAAGCATGTGTTCCGCCGCCTCTCGCTGCGAACACAGCTGCTTCTCATCCTGCTTTTTGTGCTCGCCATATCCGTGAGCTCACTCTCCATTATTTATGCAAGGTCAGAGGAGATGATCATCGAAAAGGTGACCGACAACCTGGACGACATCACCAAAGCGATCCAGATAAGCGTGGAAGAGCTGACCTACAGGGGCGACAGCACGCAACGTTTGAAGAGCTACGTCGATATGCTGAACCGTAAGGGTATCAGGGAAATATCCATCATAGGAGATGACGCCCAGGTCATCGCAAGCTCAAACCCCAAGAAAATAGGCACGGTGGAAAACCCCAAGAGGGTTGAAGGGCAGGAGAGGGTGGCACAGAAGAAAGACCTCCTCATAACCGCGAGGCTCGGCGAAGAAAGCAGGAAGGAAGGGCAGCGGCTCTATAATGTGATCATGCCTGTCTCGATAAAGGGGCAGAACCTGGGTTACATCCATATCAGCATGATACTGGACGATTACAAGTATCTCCAGAGAAGAAACCACCTCAAGAGGATTCTGAGCACCGTTTTTGCCTTCAGCATCGGTATCCTTGTCTCGTTGGTCCTGGCCAAGCAGTATACCGATCCCATAAGGAAGATTGCGGACGCAAGCAGGGATATCGCCGAAGGAAAGCTCGTAAAGATCCGTGATAACGAACGGAAAGACGAGATCGGAGTCCTTGTGCGAAGTTTTAACGAGATGGTCGAAAAGCTGAGTGAGAGAAAGGAGCTGGAGGACAAGCTGAAAAAGACCGAGCAGCTCTCCATGATCGGCCAGCTCGCCTCCGGCATCGCACACGAGGTTCGCAACCCCCTTAACTTCCTTTCCCTCTCGATCGGCCACATAAAAGAAAGACTCGCCGAGGAAAAGATCGCCCAGGGCGATGACATCAACGATCTTCTTGAGAGCCTCAAGAAGGAGATATACCGGGTGAATGAGCTGATAAATAACTTCCTGTCCCTCGGCAGGCCCATAGTCCTGAACAGAGAGATGATTTCCCCGAAAGATCTCTTTCAGGACGCCCTCTACATGGTAAAGGACAAGATAAGAGACGGCATCCGGATCGTCACGGACTGCGCCGAAAAAAACATGCGTATCTACTGCGATAGAGAGTACATGAGGTTGTGCCTGATAAACCTCATTCTCAATTCCGCCCAGGCAATAGAGGAAGACGGTGTGGTAAAGGTAGGGTTCAGCACGGAAAACGGGATGTCGTGCATAGCCGTGGAAGACAACGGGAAGGGCGTGCAGGGCGAGGACCTGAAGAGGATCTTCGAGCCCTACTTTTCGACCAAAAAGATGGGCATCGGCCTCGGCCTTACCATAACGAGGCGCCTGGTTGAAGAACACGGGGGCACCATCTCGGCGGAAAGTACCGCCGGTCAAAAGACGGTGATCACCATAAGGGTACCGAACCATGAAGTCTCATAGAGGAACCATTCTCGTCGTAGAGGACGACACGCCCCAGAGAAGGATCGTAAAGACCATCCTTTCCAAAGAAGGTTTCTATGTCGAGGACGTGGAAACGGGAAAAAAAGCCCTGGAGCTTGTGAAGAACGGCTCCTTCGATGTGGTGCTGACCGACCTGCGCCTCCCGGATATCGAGGGTACCGACATCCTCAAAGAAGTGAAATCACAGGAGCGTATCTGCCACGTGGTCATCATGACTGCCTACGGCTCCATCCCATCCGCTATTGAGGCGACGAGGCTCGGGGCATTTCACTATCTGGAGAAGCCGCTGGAAAAGGACCAGCTCCTTCTTGTTATCAATAACGCCATGAACCAGGTAAACCTTCTTCGGGACAACCTGATGCTCAAGGACCAGCTTGTCGAGAAATTCCA
>MVRP01000184.1 GCA_002067405.1 Syntrophorhabdaceae bacterium PtaU1.Bin034
CCTCCGCTCTTTTCCTTTCAACTATTCGACTGCTTTCCGCGCCCTCTCCCCGTCTCGGGCAAGCCGGATCCGGTCGACAATGTCGGTCGTGGAAAAGCTGTCAATATAGGGAAGTATCTGGATGCGACCTCCCAGATCCGTGACCAGGGGCGCTTCAGGAAGGGTTTCCAACGAGTAGTCGCCTCCCTTGACAAAAACATCCGGCCGGACAGCCCTTATCACCTCCGCCGGTGTATCCTGATCGAACGCGATTATGTGGTCGACGCAGCTCAGCGCCGTCAGCACCTGGATGCGGTCCTCCAGCCTGTTGATAGGTCTCTCCGGTCCTTTGAGCCTCCGAACGCTGGAATCGGAATTCATTCCCACGATAAGAACGTCGCCGATTGTCTTTGCGTGATTAAGGTAAGTAATGTGGCCGCGGTGGAGGATGTCGAAGCATCCGTTCGTAAAGACTATGCTCTTGCCCTGTTTCCTGTAGAAGTTGACGCGCTCCGCCAGGCGCCCGAGATCGTCGATGCGCTTGTCACCCAGACGGAAATACTCTCTCAGTTCCAGAGAAGAACAGGCAGTCGTACCATCTTTCCCAACGACCACTGCGGACGCTGCGGACGCTATTTCGGCTGCCACCGCAGTAGGCGCGTTCAAGGCGAGGGAAAGCGTGAATGCGCTTACGAACGTGTCCCCTGCTCCGGTAGCCCTGGCATGATGAACAGGATGGGCGTACGTCCGGTACGGAGGATTGCCGCGCTCAAAGAAGAGTGCGCCTTTGGAATCGAGCGTTACCGCCGCGATCCGCGACCCGGTGATGTCCAGTATCTCGTCGCCGTAGCAGGCGATCTGCTCCGGTGTGACGCTCTTTCTAAGGCCCAGCAACCTCAATGTCTCGTCATAGTTGGGCTTTACCGATGTCACGTTCAAAGACCGGTAATCCAGAAGATGTTTTGAATCGACCACAAGGGTGCGGGGGGCGGATTGCTGGAGTCTTTCTATCGTTTTGATGACCCCCGGTGTTATCAGCCCGTAGCCGTAATCAGATACGACTACTGCGTCAAAGCGGGGAAACAGCCGCGAGAGCCGGTTGATCACGTCGTTCTCAACTCCGTCATCGATAGGATCGGTGGTGCCCTGGTCGAAGCGAAGAAGGATCTGACAGCCCGAGGTAATCCTGTTCTTCAAAAGAGTCGACCGTCCCTGCTGTACGAGCAGGTCGTCCGTCCGAACGTCGTAATTCTGAAGTATCTTCCGCAAAACCGCACCTTCCCGGTCATTGCCGATGACGGAGAGGAACGTCACGTCCCCGCCCATGGAGCGGATATTGACAGCCGTATTCGCGGCCCCGCCCGCCGCCTTTTTCTGGCCCGTAATATCCACGATCGATACCGGGGCTTCCCTGCACACCCTTTCCACAAAGCCGTCAAGATAAATATCGAGCATGGCGTCACCGATCACCAGGACCTTCAATTCCTTGAATGAGTCGATGACGTCAAGCATCCTGTTGGTCATGCACTTCCTCCGCAGGGCTGGTATATGGGCTGAAACGGTCATGGGAAGTAACGATGAGAGCGGCGTGGGCAAGATCGTCAACGAAGAAACCGGGTCTTCTCCCCTCCGTCAGCACCCATTCCGTCTCGTTGCCGTTGTTGATGAGTATGGTTCTGCATCCGGCCTTGTGGCCCGCTTCGACGTCATTCAGGATGTCGCCGATCACCCAGGACCGGGAGAGATCGATTCCGTGCTCACGGGCGGCCTTGAACAAAAGACCGGGCCCCGGTTTCCGGCATGTGCAGGAAATTGAATAATGCGGGATGACGCCATCGGGATGATGCGGACAATAGTAGAGATCGACAAGGGGAGCACCGGCCTCGGCGCACATGCGGCCAAGTTTTTCCTTTACTGCACCGAGCGCGTTCTCTTCGTAATATCCCTTTGCGACCCCTGATTGGTTTGAGACCACCACAAGCGCATATCCCGCAGCATGGAGCAGCCGCAGGCAGAAGACAGCGCCTTTGGCGAAGGTAATACGCCCTGGATCGACATTGTACGGGATATTGTCGATGAGCGTTCCGTCCTTATCAAAGAAAACAGCCTTTCTTAACATGCCCATTTGACTATTTCACGGCCACGACGTCTCTCTCATCGGCAACACCATCACCTCGGGCATCACGGTCTCGATTGGCTGGCAGAGCATGAACCGCACGGTTTCCGCAACGTTTGCCGGGTCCTGGAGCGTCGTGACGTCGATATCAGGAAACCTTTCAAGAAGGAAGGGTGTTCTCATGCCGCCGACCACAAGGGCCGAAACCTTTATGTTATGCGGTCTCGCCTCAACATGAAGCGCATGAGTAAAGCCGAGAAGTCCCCACTTGCTGGCGTGATAGGCCGAAGCGTTTGCCCAGGCACGCTTTGCAGCGGTGGAGGCCACGTTGATGATGTAGCCCGAACCCTGTTGCTTCATTAAAGGCAACACGGTTTTTGCCATAAGGAAAGGACCCCTCAGGTTAACGGCAAGCACGCGGTCCCACTGCGCGATCGACAGTTCCTCAACCGACAGGGTGACGTCCGTCCCTGCGTTGTTAATCAGTACATCCACCCTTCCGTGCTTGTCCTTGATGGCGTTGACCGTTCGCTCCACCTGGACCTCATCCGATACGTCCATTTCTACCGGTTCCACTATTTTCCCCCTGGCCTTGAGCTCTTGCGCGATCTGCTGCGCGTAGGTCCATCCCATCTCAGCCGCGACCACTATGGCTCCTGCATCGGCCAGATTGCGGCAAATGGCGGCCCCCAGCCCACGCCCCCCGCCTGTGACAACGGCTATCCTGTCCTTCAGGTCACCCATAGATGCTCCTTTATTTTACGGTCTTTTGCTCACCACCCGGCTCACTCCGCTCAACTGCGTTTCGCTCCTCTCGTGAGCCGATGCATGTGCCCACGCGATCACCTGTTCTTCAACCAGCTCCGATATGAGATGAAGCGTGAGAAGCTGCACTTCCTGCACGCGCTGCACATCCGAAGACGGCACAAGCATGACGGTATCGGCCACATGCGCCAGTTCCCCGCCCTTGCAGCCCACGAGGGCGATGCATGAAAGCCCCGCCTCGTGCGCCTGATCGCACGCTTTGATCAGGTTTGGGGATTGGCCGGTCGTACTCAGGCAAAGGAGTATGTCCCCTTCCCTGGCAAGCGCTTGCACCTGCCTTGCAAATACATTCTCGTATCCCATGTCGTTGGACCATGCGGTGAGAACGGCCGAATCGGCTGTGAGAGCAAGTGCGGGCAAGCCCGGGCGGTTGCGGCTTTTGAAGCGCCCTACCAGCTCTCCCACAAAATGCTGGGCATCTGCGGCGCTTCCCCCGTTGCCGCACACAAACAGCTTGCCGCCTCCCCTGAAGCATTCGGCAATCGACAGGGAGACCTCGATTATCAATGAATCGAGCACTCGCCGGGATTCATTGATAACCCCCACTATGGCGTCGAAACCACGGTCAACTACCTGCAACCGGCCTTCCCTGCTCACCGGCCTTCTTTCGACACTCTCGAGCACTTCTTCGTAGAGGCCCGCGATCTTCTTCGTTACCTTTTGCCAGGTGAAATACCGGTTGACCCGTTTCATCCCGGCCTTTCCGAGATCCTCCCGGACAGAAGGGTGGGTGTAAAGGCGGGAAAGGACATGGGCGAGCTGCTCGTGATCCTTCGGCGGCACGAGGTAGCCTGTTTCGCCGTTGACGACACTGTATTTTATTCCCCCGACGTCGGACCCTATTACCGGCGCGCCGCACGCCATGGCTTCGAGCGGCGTAATGCCGAACGGCTCGTACCAGGGCGTGGTCACGAATACATCGGCGGCGTTGTAATAGTAACGAAGCTTCTCTCTTTTGCGACGACCGAGAAAAGAGACGTTAGCTGCAATTCCTTCGTCGGCCGCGATCTGCCTTAACCGGGCCATCTCAGGATCCGCCGCAATATTCGGCATAGGCGACTCCCCTCCCACGACGAGAAGCTGAGCCGGGACAGGATGCTCATGCAGGAACCGGGCAAAGCCCCGGATTACCGTATCTATCCCTTTCCTCGGCACGATACGGCCCAACTGGAGCACGATGAAACCTTCCTTCGGAAGTCCCAGTTCCCTTCTTGCCAGGAATTTGTCTATATGCCAGAACTCGGCCGGATCGAAGCCGCAAGGGATGACGGTAATTTTCTCAGGCTTCGCATTGTAAAGGGAAATAAGATCTTCCCGGTCCTGAGGGCATTCGGCGATCACCGCACCAGCCTCGTCGATGATCCTCTCCTCTATTGAAAATCGCTCGTCGGGAAAACCATCGGCCTCCCGCTGGTAGAGGCGCCGCACCCGGCCGAGGGCATGGAAGGTTATGACAAAAGGGATCGCCCTCTTTTGCTTGATCTCGGCTGCAACAAGTCCCGACATCCAGAAGTTCGCGTGCACGATATCGTAAGGATTCCCCCCATCGATGAATTGCACGCACTGGTCCGTGAACCTGTCCATGTAGGGAAGAAGTTCTTCTTTCCTCACGTACCGGGGAGGGCCGGCATTCACGTGAACCACCCTCACCCTTTCTTTCCACTCGACCACGTCGGGCGCGCGGCCGCTGTCCCGACGGGTAAATACATCGACCTCCCAGCCGAGCCTCGCAAGGTGCCTCGCTGTCTGGGCGACATACACGTTCTGTCCGCCTGCATCGACGCCTCCCACCAGGGCGAGCGGAGACGCGTGTTCGCTGATTATTGCGATGCGCCTCATTGGAGGCTCGCGCTCACCGGTTGAACGTTTCTTGTTCTTTGATATCCGTTGCCGGTTACGAGCTGCAGGGTTGCGTCCCAATCGTCGACAAAGCGTTCTATACTGAAATGCTCTTCCGCAAATCTCCGGGCGCCTTCTCCCAGCTTCCGTGCTTTCTCAGGTTCCCTCAACAGTTGCTGCATGTACGCGATCAGCGTATTCACCTCCGTGTCCACATATCCCGACACGTCATTCTGTACGGTCCTTACCATTTCCGTTGTCGCAAGGCCGACCACGGGCATTCCCAGCATCATCGCCTCGCAGACGGCAAGACCGAGGCTCGTATAGCGGATGGGATTGAAGAAGAAGCGGTGCCGGGCAGCGAATGCGTGAATCGCATCGTGTCCTACCTCGCCCATACCTCCGGCATCCTCCGAGCCCATTCCCACAAGCTCCAGCGGGACCCGCTCACGGACGTCCTGAAAAACATCCGCTCCCACGCGCCTGCTCCGCTTCGTCAGGCCGTTGACCACCACAAGACCCCGTTCGATCTCCCCCGAATAGCTGACTCCTTTGGGGATCAGGACTCCATGCTCAATGACCCGCGTGGGCGAACGCCCGTTGTCCCACATGAGCCGGTTGAAATGCGTCACGTGGACAAGTAGGACATTGGGATCGTCGACGATATGCTTCGTGTCCGTCGGGTGCTCGCGGGGAGGATCGTGTTCCAGGTAGATGCGGGGCAGTCTCCGCTGTTTTTCCGAGAGTATCTCGTACTGGTCCTCGAGGTAGTTCTTCCTGGACTGGAAAATGATGCAGTCGAGCTCGATATCTTTCACCTCTTCCGCGGGAACGTCATGAACATTGTCCGGCCACGGGAACCCGGCCGCACGCCCTCCATAACCTTCCGGTTTTGCCGGTTTTATGGGTAAAAAGAATTGATGAGCAGACTGGACAAGGTAAAATAGGTAGCTACCGTGGACATGCCAGGTAAGGATGCGTAACGGTCTCATTCGCTCTCCTTGTAGAAGATCGGGTGAAAGGCAGTTGAGCGGGGAGAAACAGTTGAGTGGGTTCGGCAGACAAACGTGGTGTCTCCCGCTTACTCAACCGTTTTACCCAATTAACCGATCAACGGCTTTTAAAGCAGGCGGCGCCCCGCACCGGGGAGCCCGACCGATGTCACAAGAGAGAGGTAACGATCGACCGGGCGTATGCTCGGGAGGGGTTTGGCCCAGTGCGAAAGGACACCGCCGTCAAATTCACTGGACATTCCGAGCCTGAAGGGAATACCCGCAAAATAACATCTGTAGGCGTCGGGATAGGGAGATTGGCCGGGGCTCGTAAAGATCACGGCGCCGTCGCAGCCGAGTTCGCTTATCGTCCTGATGTAGTCAGCTTCTTTTTCCTCCCGCCTCGTGTGCACCGTATCGACGAACGGCAGGCTGCACGCAGCCGGATAAGTTGCAGGCAGGGCCATAAGGGTTATCCGGGACGAGCGGTAAGCCTCACGAAGGGCCCGGAGAGCGGGAACGATAAGGATCGATTCGGCCTGTGTATCAGGGCAAAAGACGAGAAGATGCTCAAACTGTCTCATCCTTCCGTCCCGGCCTTTCCCCGTCTGTCATTCCCCTTGCCAATAGAACTTCTCTTTTACCAACAGGTCCTCTGCCGCAGTCAATACCTGTTCTATCCCGGGTATCGGCTCCTGCGCCGCCCGCCGCAAGCTTTGCGAGCCGTCCGCCCCCTTTCCTCCACGGAAAGAGAAACCTCCGGAGGCCAGGGAACCGTTCGATGCGGCCACGGCCCGATGCAGGCTGATGTTCAGAGGCGCCCATCTCCCGGGATCCGAATTGGTGAAGACAACAACGCTCGGTATGTGGAGGGCGGCTGCAATGTGTGAAATGCCGGTGTCGTTGCATACCAGCAGCCGGGCGTTGGAGAGAAGCACGGCCAGCGCACCGATCGTTGTCCGGCCCGCGAGGTCGATTGACGGGCGACGCATCGCCTTTGCGACCCTTCGTGTCAATCCTCGCTCACCGGCACTCCCCGTGAGGACGACACGGAGGTCAAAATCCGAAAGCGCGTCGGCCACAAGGGCGAACCGCTCGGCGGGCCAGCAGCGCGAAGGGTCATGAGCGCCCGGATGTATGCAAACATACCCTCTCGGCCACAAATCCCTCGTTTCCGGCATGATCGAAAGCTCTTGCCGGTCATTCTTCCACAAGGGAAATTCGAGTGCCTCACCGGCCGACGGGACACCCAGGAACTCTAGTAGCCTCACGTACCTCCGTATCTCCGGTTCGTTTTCGGGGTACGGGAGAAAGTGCTTTTCGTCCGGGCAATACTGGCCCGGCTTAAAGAAACCGGCGTTCATTCTCGCGTTAAGCATTATGGTGAAAGGATTTGTGACGACGCCGTTTCCGTGCATCTGGATCGCGAGATCGAAACTGCGCTCGTGCATGAAGCTGAAGAATTCCGGAAGGCGTTGAATGTCCGGCTGCCTTTCCGGAATTCCCGGGTATCCCGGACATTCCGCCAGTTCGTCGACATAGTGGCTGAATCTCGCTACAAAAGCATGGGCCGAGGGGAAACCGACCAGGGTGATGTGGGCTTTTGGGAGGGCTACCCGAAGTGCCCTCAGGGCAGGGACGATGCAAAGCATATCGCCCAAGCCGCGGAGCATCCGGACAACGGCGATCCTAAGAGGCAACGGTCTGCCGAGGCGTCGCATCAGGACCATCTGGTCACTTTCAGCCTATTTTTGGAAGCCCCTGATAGTGTACCGGCGGGAGGTTCTAACTCCTATCAGAGTCTTCTGTAGAGGAACTCAGGAATATAGTACTTGCGCTTGTTGAGGACTACGCCAAGGACCCTGCCTCCATGCTGAAGGATTTTGTCCTTCACGCTCTGCACGACCGGCCATCTCGTCTTGTCAGCCTCCACCACGATGATCACTCCGTCTGCCCTTCTAAAGGCTGAGAATCCGTCGGGAGAAGTCGTGGCAGGCGGCGAATCGATGAGGATCAGGCCGAACCGCTCTTTAAGCCGCTGCCATACGTTGTCGAAATTAACGGAATCGAAGACACTTGCGGCGGAACTGGAGTTGCGTGAAATGAGGGACACAAACAGACGCGATGCCCCTACGGCATAAAGCGCCTTGTCCGGGCTTTCTCCGTTTTGCAGGACGTCCTCGAGACAATACTCGGGAGAAACATTGCAGAAGAAGTGCTGGGTCGGATTATGGCGGTCTGCGTCCAGAAGGAGCACTGATTGCCCGCTGGTCATCATTGCAACACGCGCAAATTCCCTGGCGATGGTCGACGTCCCCTCCCCTTCCCCTGATGCGATGAACTGGATCACCTTCTGTTTCGTGTTCGGCATCAAAGACTCAACGGTATGATAGAGGTTGAACATCTCTTCCTCCATCTCCAGTTCAAACGAGTAAATCTCGCTCTCCTGGGCATGGACCGCTTCGGGTCTCGGTTGGGGGACCTCAACAATCTCCGGAATCTGTTCCGTACCCTTCTTTTCTCGTTCCGCCTGTTCCAGTGCTTCATAGATCTTGCTCATGGTTCACCCCTCCTCTTTTTAAAACAGGTGATTAATTGGGTGTATTAAGTGAGTTGAGCAGTTTGAGCGGAGGTGCGGAGGTGCGGAGGAGCGGAGGAGAAAAGAAAGGTCTTTTTCACCCTTGCTCCTCGGCTCCTCCGCACCTCCGCTCAAACTGCATCTCTTCCCTACCCTTTATTCTGCACACTTCCGAGGACCGGAAGTTCCAGCCGTTTCTCAGTCCCTTCAG
>MVRP01000185.1 GCA_002067405.1 Syntrophorhabdaceae bacterium PtaU1.Bin034
GGAAGGCAGGGAAATGGAGCTGTCCACCGCGGAGTTCAGGATCCTCGAAGTGCTCATGAAGAACCCGAACACGGTAATGAGCCGCGACCAGCTCATGACCCTTGCCCGCGGGCGCGATTTCACCGCCTTCGACAGGAGCATCGACGTACACATCAGCAAGCTCAGGTCCAAGGTAGAGGCTGATCCCACTGCGCCGAAGCGAATAAAGACGATATGGGGGGCAGGCTACATGCTGGTGGATTCCCCGTGAAGCTCAGGTCCACCTATACAAAGATATTCCTGTCCTTTCTTGTGGTCCTCTTTATTACGGAAATCCTCGTCTTCTTCCTCTTCATCCTGATCCCTGCGCGGCATTTTGCAGTCAGGTTCGAGGAATTCTTCAGATCAAAAGTCCAGTCGGTCAAGGGGATTGCAGAGGATAAGATCCTGTCCTCTCCTGGTGCCGGGTTGTCTGAAAATACCCGTCTCAAGGAATTCATTGCGGATTTCGGCACAGTCTCGGGGGCGCAGGTTTGGCTGACAGGACCTGACGGCAGGCCGGCGCTGAAGTCTTTTTCCGGTGAACCCCCCGACCTGTCCGGGGCCTCAGGAAAAGACCGCCCCCGGAGGAACAGGTTTTTCAGGTTCTTCGCCCTCAAGGATTATGACGTGCACACCGTCATCCCCCTCACGCCTGCGGGAAAATTTGCGGGAGACCTCCATGTCCTCTTCAGGCGGCCGGCGTCCTCTCCTCCCACGGGCCTTTTTGCCTTAGGCCTCGTTATGATAGGCACTGTCGTCGCCTTAGCCGCAATCCCCGTTTCCCGGCTCATCACGAGACGGATCAGGCAGCTCCGCGTATCCGCCGCCCTGATTGCGGAAGGGGACCTCTCCCACAGGGTTGTCGTGCGCGGCAGGGATGAGATCGGCGATCTTTCCCGGACGTTCAACGACATGGCGGACAAGGTCGAAGGTATGATAAAGGGCGGGAAAGAGCTTACCGCGAACATATCCCACGAGCTGCGGGCGCCCCTGACAAGAATTCGCATTGCGGAAGAACTGCTTCATGAGAAGACGGCGGGGGGAGTTACAAATGCAGAGGATATGGCAACGCATCTCGACGGGATCCGGGAAGACGTAGATGAGCTCGACGGCCTGATCGGCCGCATCCTGGACCTGTCGAAGCTGAACATGGGACAATCCCCGCTCAGACCGGAACCCCTCGATCCATCCGATCTGATAGGAGAGTTGATGGAGAGATTTCATCCCGTCATAGAACGGAAAGGCCTCCGTGTCGCTGCCGATCTCCCCCGGGGCGGGTCCTGTCTTGCCGACAAAGAGACGCTGCGCCTTGCACTCAAGAACGTTCTCGACAATGCAACCAAATTCTGTCCTGAAGGAGGGGACATTTCCGTCCACGTGGCGTGGGAGCCCGATGCGGCCGGGATTCGCATCATGAACACCTCTGAGGAATTGTCCCGGGAGGACCTTTCCCGGATCTTCGACCCCTTTTACCGGTCACAACGGTCTGCCGCCGCCGGTTCGGGATTGGGTCTCACCATCGCCAGGAAGGCGGTCGAAAGACTCGGAGGCGCGATTGAGGCGGCAAACAGGGAAAGAGGGCTTGAGATCACGATAACCCTTCCGCGACAGTGACCCCCCTCCCCGAATACCCCGCTACTTCTTCTTCGAGAGGGCCTTACTTTCACCAAAGGGGTACACGGGAAATGTCTCAAATATCATGATGTCCACCCATGCAGCCCTGCTCTGAATAAGCCCTTTCTCGTCAGTATCCACGACATTGATGACCCTGCACCCCTGGAGGTCAAAAAACTCACAGACCACCCTGACGCCCTTCGGCCATTTCCATTTTGCCCTTCTTCTCTCAATTTCCTTTTCATCCTCCGGTGCCCACGTACAGATATTCATAAAAAACATAGCGGCCTCCTTTCGATGAATTTATGTCTTCTATTATAAGTATAGCACGACTAATGGATTTTAGGCGTTGTGCCTTCGGCAATTCCTGATATTGCCGGTTGAAATTCCAGAGATGGTAAAAAAAGGGGGGGGAGGATCACAGGCAAGTTACAAAAGTTACCAACGTCCCTGACTGTGATACTCGTTACTGGATGCTGGAGCATAGCGCAAAGCGCATAGCGGAACAACTGCGAGGGGCTTCATTCTTTATTGTCATCGCGATGAGTGAAGCGACGTGGCGATCTCATGTAGCTTAATTGAATGAGATTGCCGCGCCCTACGGGCTCGCAATGACACATTCCCCACACACCTGACGTCTTTAATCCGTCATGTTTTAACATTGAACATTGAACAGGTTTACGACTTACGGGTTTATCGATATACGATATACGATCTTAGCTGATAGCTGACTGCTGACGGCTATCGACCGCTTTTGTGCTATTCACTATCGACTATCGACTATCGACGGTTTTATCACTATCTTACCATCGACCGGTTTTATCCTTGCTCTACTCTTTCTTCTTATCGTCCTTTGATGCCTTTTCGCTCTCCTGCGGTTCCCCGTTCTGCTCTATGAGCTTTTTGCGGTATTGGACATAGGCGTCGCGTATCGCGATGTACGGGTCGATGGCAGCCCCTTTCAGCGTTTCATAGTCCCCGATGTGGAAGGAAAAATCGTTGACCTTCTCATGCGCAGTGACGGCTATCGTTTCAGCGTTTATCAGGTCCGTACTGAGATAGGTGGTGGGTTTCAGGAAATGGTCCCCTACCCATCCGATCGTGTCGCGTGGATTTGAAGGGCCGAGGATGGGCCACACGATATAGAACCCGGAGCCAATGCCGTATTTGCCGAGCGTCTGGCCGAGGTCCGCCTTGCGGCCTTCGATGCCGAAGCAGTCCTTGGCGCAGTCCCTGAACCCGGCAACGCCGACAGTGGAATTGATGACAAAACGCGCAAGCTCGCGCCCCGCGTAATCCGGCTTCCCCTGGAGCAGGTTGTTCACGAAGCGGATAGGCATCATTAAGTTATTATAGAAGTTGCTGAATATTATCCTGAAGGCCTCAGGGATAACGTACTTGTAGCCCTGGCCTACCGGCTTCAGGAGCCAGAAGTAGAATTTGTCGTTGAAATGATACATGGCCCTGTTCCACGGCTCGATGGGGTCTGCAATGGTAGGTCCTTCGGCCGTAGCGGCCGTCTCTTCGGTAACGTCTCCATATTCATCGGATGGTTTTTCCTGCGCCGCTACTGCCCCCTGCCCTGTTGCGGCAGCCTCCTGGCCTGCGGCAGCCACGTACGCCGGGGCAAAGACGAGCAGCAGGGAGAACATGGACACGATGCATATGACCGATCCTGAAAGCGACGTGCCTTTCCGGCGGCACACCGGTCTCCGGGGGCTCATTTCTTACCTACCTTTTTACGCAGCGTATCGAGCAGCGTTGCAGGCGGGTTATTCCCGAGGATCTCCCGGAACTGGGTACGGTAGTTGCTGATAAGACTTACCCCCTCGATCACCACATCGTAGACCTTCCACTCGCTCCCCTTTTTGATTACCCTGTAATAGATAGGGGTCTCGGCTGTCTTTGTGACGATGGTGCTCTGTACCTCTACGGTGGTCTCGGAAAGGGACACCTCTTTAGTAAAATTGACCTTCTCATCGGTATAGGCCGTGATCTTGTCCACGTAGGCATCCTTGAGGATCGTCTTGTAAAGCTCGACGAATTCCTTGCGCTGATCCGGCGTGAACTTGTTCCAGTTCAGCCCGAGGGTCCTCTTCGAAAGCTCCACGAAGTCAAAGAGCTTCTCGGCGGCAGCCATGATCTTCTGTTCCTTTGCCTTCTTGCCCGCCTCCCCTTTCAGCTTCGGGTCGCGCATCGCGTCAAGCACGCTGTTCACATTCGCCTTCACCGTATCAAGCGGTGCGCCGGCGGAAGCGAGCAGCGGAACCATCAAAAAGATCAGCAGCGTTGCTGAAACCATCCATTTTTTCATAGCACTCTCCCTTGTCACTTGGCGGATTGCTCCTGCCCTTTCTTCACGTCTCCAAAGGCATACTTGCCTATCAGGTCTTCGATGTCCGTCGGCACCGAGGTCTGCGTGATCGTGCCTCCCGACTTGAGCTGTTCCCCGGATCCTCCGGGATCGATCTTTACAAATTTATCGCCGATAAGCCCCGAGGTCTTGATGGTCGCAGCCGCATCATCGTATATCTTTATCCCTTTATTGACCTTCATCGTAACAAGCCCCATCTGCCTCTCAGCGTCTATGCCGAGGCTTGTTACGCTGCCCACCTCGATACCGTATATCTCGACCGAACTGCCCACCCTCAACCCGGAGACCGTGGCGAACCGTGCATAAAGCGGGTACGTGTCTTCCCCGAACAACGAGACCTTGCCGAGCTTTACGGTCATATACCCCACGCATATGAGACCGATCAGAACGAAAACGCCTACCGTTGTTTCCATTGAATACTTTTTCATTATACGCTCCCTCCACAATTGCATCGGTGAGTTGCGATGATCTCCTGGCTCGCCTCGGCCCTCTCGATGATCTGCTCGATCTTGTCATTCGGCATGACAGCCGTGACGCCTGCCCTGATGTAGATATCGAAGCTTTCCTCTTTGCCCATCTTTGCCAGTGCAACACTCTCTATATTGTCAAGGACCCCTTGCTGCAGTTCATGTGCAAACTGCGCGAGCAGCTCCTTTGCTTCATCAACGGACGTGTGCGGGAATATGGTGAGGATCTCGTCCCTGCTGTAACGCGCCGAGAATCCACCTACCTTGTTGAAGTGATTGTTCGTATAGTCGCCGAGCGCCTTCAGCACCTCGACGGCCGGCTGTGGTCCGAGGGCGTCATGGAGGATGTTGAGCCGGACGTTCAGCACCGCCGCTGAAACCGCTATCAGCTTGTCCGTGCCGCCCAGCATCGTTGTATAGTGCATCCTGAATGCCTCACGGGAAAGCAGGCCCGTCAGCTCGTCCTGGAACCCATCGAGGCTCCGCAGGAATTCGTCGATCAAGGGGATCTTCGTCCTGGCCGTCTCCTCATATGACCCTTCAAAGCCTATCTTCCCTTCCCAGAGGACGATGATCCTGTCCGAGATGAAGAAGACGTCGGGGATGTCGTGGCTGATCATCACGGCAGTAAACCCGAACTTCCGCCTGTAATGGGTGACCATGCTCAGGATCATGTTCTTACGGATGGGGTCCTGGCCTGTAGTCGGCTCGTCAAAGAGCACGACCTTCGGGTCTTCAACGAGCGCCCTCGCCAGGGCCACCCTCTTCTGCATCCCGCCGGAGAGCTCCGACGGGTACTTGTCCATGGCCTCGGTGAGCTCGAGGTCCGCGATCCTTTTCAATACCTTCTTCTCGATCTCCTTCCTGCCGAGGTTCGTGGTCTGCTGGAGGGGAAAGGCGATATTCTCGTAGACCGTCATCGAATCAAGGAGTGCGTTGTTCTGGAACAGGTAGGCGATGGTGCTCCTGTACTGGTCCCACTCCTTTTTTTTCATTGTGTTTATAGGTTTTCCCTGGAAAAGGATCGTGCCTTCATCGGGTTTGAGCAGACCGATGATGTGCTTGAGGAGCACGCTCTTCCCTGTGCCGCTCTTGCCGATGATCGTGGTGATCTGGTTTTCGTATATCTTGACGTTCACGTTGTCCAGCACGGTCCTGTCGCCGAATCGTTTCGTGACGTTCTGGAATTCTATCAACGGTATCGTTCCCATTATCATCCCTACATAAGAAAAGACGTTACTACATAATCGGCGATAAGGATCAGTACGCACGAGAGCACGACGGCCGATATGGTGGAAAGGCCGACGGCCCTTGCGCCGTAACCGTCAGAGCGCATATGGCAGAAATAACCCTGGAAGCAGCAGATGCCCGATACGATGACGGCAAAGACTAAGGATTTTATAAACCCTCCCCTGATGTCAACCATATCGATGGAGGACTGCACCCGGTAAAAGTATGTGCCCGCGTTTGTCTTCAGCAGGACCACCCCGGTAAGGTATCCGCCGATTATCCCGATAAGATCAAAAAAGGCCGTAAGCAACGGAAAGCTGATAATCGAGGCAGCGAGCCTCGGGCTGATGAGATAACGTACAGGATCGATCCGCATGGAATAGAGGGCGTCGATCTGCTCGGAGATGCGGAGGATCCCGATCTCCGCCGTCATGGCGGACCCGGCCCGCGCGGTGATCATGATGGCCGTGAGGACCGGCCCCAGCTCCCTCACGAGGGAAAGGGCTACGGCAGAGCCGAGGGCGCCGACAGAGCCGAATTTCACCAGCGTGTAGAAAAGCTGGAGCCCCAGGACCATGCCGGTGAAAAGGCCTACCAGCATGACGATCAGGGACGACCTGGCGCCGATGTAAAAGACCTGCCTCACGATCTCGTGAAACTGCTTCCGCTGGAAGATGTTTACGAAGGCAAGGAAAAAGAAGATCGCTATTGCGCCCAGATTGCCGACAAGGCGGATCGCCCACCTGCCTGTTGCAGGAAAGATAAGCGTAAAAGGATTACTTCTCTGTGGAGAACCTGCTCCCGTCAAGTCCGTCTCTTCACCCCTCTGAATGTCTTTGGACTTCCGTTAAGGATAATGAAGACATTTTACCTATTATGCCGCTGAGTTGCAACCTGTTTTTGCTTCTTTCTCATAGTTAATGTGAAAAAGTGAAAGGTGAAAGGTGAAAAAGGATCTCGTAAGGCGTTAGGCGAAAAAACCGTAATTCGTGAATCGTAATTCGTAATTGGATGAACCATGTAATAAGGTGAAAAGTAAATGTGTCATTGCGAGCCCGTAGGGCGCGGCAATCTCATTCAATTAAACTACATGAGATCGCCACGTCGCTTCGCTCCTCGCGATGACAATAAAGAATGAAGCTCCTCGCGGTTGTTCCGCTATGCGCCATGCGCTTTGCGCTATGCTGATTCCGTATCCAGTATCTGTTTTTTCAAACCTTGAACGTTGAACATAGAACGTTGAACTCGTCTCTTCCTTAATCCCTGTTTTCCTCGTTTTGTCCGATTCGACACTAAAAATGGCTTGCCGGGAACATTATTGTTTAACGGCTAATTTGGAAGAAATACAATGTGCAATTGAAGAAAATGAAAGGTGAAAACCTTGTCCCTCGTTACTCGTTGCTTGTCGCTGGTTTGAACCAGTATCCAGCATCCAGCGACGAGTATCGGGTATCGAGTTTGCCATGAGCTGAAAGCTAATAGCTGATAGTTAATTCAATAGGGGGGAGGAGGAAAGAGTATGCAAATAAACAAATTATCCTTTATCGGGATCATGGGCGGAGCGTTGTTTTTCCTTGTCGCAATGCCGGGCGTCTTCAGTCCTGTTTACGGTCAGGTGGTGATTGACAACGAACGGACGGAAACGGTGGTTTTGGGCGACGAGCCGAACCCGGATGGCGGCAAGACGGCCATTGTTAAAGACTATGTGCACGTTGTGGAGAGAAATATGGGCATAACAGCCTACGGCATAACAGCGGGCTCCGATGGCTGGACGCTGCAGATCGACAAGAACGGGAGGGTGGAGACGAAGAGTTCGCTCGGCGCAGCCGTTCACTTCGATAAAACCGGGACGGTAAACAATGACGGCACCATCGCCGCCTATAGGTACTCTACATATTCCGGTCAGGGCATTGAAATGCAGTTCGGAACGGTAACAAACACCGGCTCAATATTGAGTGAACAGAAGAGGGCGATCTATTTCGTCGGAAAGGACCCCAATCGAATCAATACGGTCTACAACACAGGCACTATTTACGGCCAGGAGTATGGGATTAATTCCAGTTCCGCTTTGAATGTGACAAACGAAGCCGGCGCATCAATCTTTGGAGGTATTGAGCAACCGTCTGGGGCATTATCATCACCGGGTGATTCGACGATAACGAACTATGGCACCATTAACACTTCTCAATATGTCGGTAATGGTCTCCGTCTGAAATCCGGGACGGTTCAGAATCTCGGAAAGGACTCGCTGATCTATGGAGGTGCGACGGGTGTCACTTTGGCCGAAGCAGCAGTGACTGGGAAGAACAAAGTAACGAACGAGGGTTTGATAGGGTCGAATAACATCGGCGTATATCTCACGTACGGGGGGATCGTGGAAAACAGCGGCACGATCTGGGGCGAAGAAAGGGGCAAGGGTATTTATATTTATAAAGGTGCGGCCACGATCACGAATAGCGGAACGATAAGAGGAGAGACCGGTATACAATATAAGGGTAGTTACGACGACATCCTCGATAACTCCGGCACGATCATCGGTACAGGGGAGAGCGCGGTAATAATGGAAGCCGGTAACGATACGGCCATTTTCCGCAGAGGAACCATGATAACGGGATGGGTGGACGGAGGTGGCGGTGCGGACATCCTGGAATTCAACGACGCCGGGACGCAGAAGGACTTCATGGCCAGGAACTTCGAAACGCTCAACTTCACCGGCGGGGAAACCA
>MVRP01000186.1 GCA_002067405.1 Syntrophorhabdaceae bacterium PtaU1.Bin034
AGGTCCCAAGGGTTTGGCTGTTCGCCAATTAAAGCGGTACGTGAGCTGGGTTTAGAACGTCGTGAGACAGTTCGGTCCCTATCTGCCGTGGGCGCAGGATAATTGAGAGGAGCTGTCCTTAGTACGAGAGGACCAGGATGGACGGACCTCTGGTGTACCGGTTGTCACGCCAGTGGCACATGCCGGGTAGCTATGTCCGGAAGCGATAACCACTGAAAGCATCTAAGTGGGAAGCGCGCCTCAAGATGAGTTATCCCGTCTCGTAGCAATACGAGGCTAAGATCCCGGGTAGACCACCCGGTTGATAGGGTAGTGGTGTAAGTGTAGCAATGCATTGAGCCTACTACTACTAATCGATCGAGCGGCTTGGCCATATTTTAAAACTTCATATTCGTTGTCAATAAAAGTTAAGTTTCCCGGTGACCATGGCGGAGAGGTTCCACCCGTTCCCATCCCGAACACGGTAGTTAAGCTCTCCCGCGCCGATGATACTGCAGGGGTGACTCTGTGGGAAAGTAGGTCGTTGCCGGGAATTTCTTTGCCCAGAATTAGCCGAGAAGCTGGTTCTGGGCAAATCCATTTATGAGGCTGATGACAACGGTCAGCGGTGAATGTGTGGTGTGGATAGATGAAGAGCAGATGCGCAATCTTTGGGTGGCTTTAAGGATGGCGTATAGACGTGGTAACGGCAATTAGCACAATCTGAAATAATTAGGAATCAATGGAGGTGATCTAATGAGACAGGCGGTTGTTTATGGCGGAGAAGACGAATATTGGATTGCAGAATGCCCGAGCTTACCAGGAAGAGACGAACCAATGGCGCTGACAAAATCGCGTAATTCCGGTCAAGCAAGCGAACGAGAACTGTCGAATGACAATATTACAACAGGTAATCTACCTTTGTCCTTCGTAAGCCCGCTTTAATGCCTCGATGTCGATCTTTTTCATTTGAAGGAAGGCTTTCATGGCCCTTTGGGATTTTTCTGACGTGGGTTCGATGAGAAGTCCAATGGCTGCCCTTGAAACTATCTGCCATGACAGACCGTATCTGTCTTTGAGCCAGCCGCACTGTCGTGCTTTCTCATCCCCGCCTTCGCCCAGCTTTTGCCAGTAGTAATCGATTTCCTCCTGTGTCTCGCAGTTTACCTGGAATGATATGGCCTCGTTGAATTTGAAGAGGGGGCCGCCATTGAGCGCCGTAAATGTTTGTCCCTCGATTTCAAATTCAACCGTCATTACGGTTCCCTCCGGCATACCGTGGATCTCGTAGCCTTCCTTTCCGTATCGGGCGATTGTTCCAATCTTCGAATTCTTAAACACCGCCGTGTAAAAACGAGCTGCCTCTTCAGCCTCTGTGTCGAACCACAAACAAGGGGTAATCTTCTGGATAGTAATCGCCATCGTATGCTCCTTTGATCTGGTTGTTAAGAGAAGGATAAGGCCAAGGAAGGGGTGGCGCAAGGGATCGGTTTCCACGGCTATGGCGGAGAGGTTCCACCCGTTCCCATCCCGAACACGGTAGTTAAGCTCTCCTGCGCCGATGATATTGCAAGGGGGACTTTGTAAGAAAGCAAGTCGTTGCCGGATTTTTTTATCCAACGCCAATGAAAAGGCTAGGTGAGAATTGCTTTTCACCTAGCCTTTTCATTATCCAAAATGGTCTTCGTGGCACCTATCCGAGGGTGGCTCCGTGCCGCTGGGTAGGGGGTGAATTATCCGCGATAAACGCGGTTGTTCTTCGCAGCCGGTTGCTCGATGTATTCGCAAGTACTGTAATCGAGCAAGGCGATCCCCCTCTGCTGCACTTCTCCGTCCGCCCACATCATTCCAATCAGCGGAATGATGCCAATCAGGTGAATGTGAGGCCCAATAATCCCTGCCCTGGCCAAGGATCTCAAGGGCCTGTCCACGAGTTGGAAAGGTTTCTGCATCCGGTTTCCCGTATCGGATCTTTCCCGAGCCAAAGTGACTGACTTTTGTCGCGCTTCTATCTACTCGCTATCTCGATATCGTTTTCCACCGATTCGACACCCTCAACTTCACGTACGATTCTCTCCGCATCCGATTTTTCCCAGGGGACCTGCACCACACCTGTCAAGCGGACTTTCCCTTGTCCTAGGACAGACGGGGAAATGTAGGTTGAGGGAAGACCGGCTTCTGCGAGGGCTGTCCCCACTCTTACCGCAAGTTCCATCATATCCAGCGAGCCTGTTACATCACCCGATCGGCCTTGAAACTCTTCCGCTTGAGCGGCGCGCAGGACCATATCAACCGCGCTCTTGACAGTAAGCCTGTTCATATTGAGGACAATGTCATACAGTTCCGGGTCTTCCCAATCCCGACGAAAGGCGAATTTAATAAAACTTTCTCTTTCGTGGTCGCTCTTTTCCATAACCATGACCGCGGCTTCCCTCGTGTAGCCCCTTTCTATAAGATTGCGGACCCGTTTCTCCTGCGATGCGATAACCCGGATGTGAAGGGTATGCGGGAGGGACCGGAAAAGCATGTTGCCTCCCCGTCCCAAAATAACTGCATTCCCCTGACGTGCGAGTTCATATATGACGACGTGCAGACGGTCCAGGGAAATCTCCGGCCGGTATGAAAAGAATCTCTTAAACGGAGGCGGAGCTTTATCGTCTACCGTCCTGATGTCGTCAAGAAATCCCATCTCCTGGGCCTTTCTCTCGATATCCTCCGTATCGTGGAACCTGTAGCCGAGCTCCTTCGCCACGATCTTTGCCACTTCTGTTCCTTTGGTGCCCATCTTCCTGGAAAAGGTAATAAAATTCATAAAATCCTCCCTACTTCGCTATCAGGTTTTCCGCTTCTACGATCCATCCGCCGCCCATAGACTTGTAAAGGTTGACGAGAGCCCGAAAAAGACTTGCCTGCGTTCGCACACAGTTCAGTTGCACATCGAATAGGCTCCGCTCCGCGTCGAGCACTTCTACGTAGCTGGTGTAACCGCTGTCGTACCTGAGCCGCGCAAGGCGAGCGTAATTGCTTGCCGTCTCTATACGCTGCCTCTGCGCCTGAAGCGTCCTTCGCGTTTTGTTTTGGTCGATTAACGCGTCGTTCACGTCCCTAAATGCCTGCTGGATCACTTTCTGATAGAGAAGGCCAGCCTGTTTCTGGACAGCCTCCGCTTCCTTTACCTGCCCGCGAATCGCCCCTGCCGTAAAGATGGACGCGGCAACCGGCGCCGAGAAGTTCCATGTTTGTGCAGGGCCGGTGAAGAGACGGGACAAGTCGGCACTTTTCACGCCATATAAGCCGGTGAGGGAGATACTCGGGAAATACGCCGCCTTGGCGACGCCGATCATTGCATTTGCCGCTACCAGGTTCTGCTCGGCCTGTCGGATGTCGGGCCGCCGCTCAAGCAGTCCGGAAGGGAGCCCTGACGGTACAACGGGAAGCACGAGTTTATCGATGGTCTTTCCCCGCGGGACCGGTCCGGGGTTTCGGCCAAGGAGAATACTTATCAGGTCTTCCTGCTGGCCGATAAGTCTCTCGATTTCAGGAATGATTGCGAGAGCGGTTTCGTATTCAAGCTGCGCCTGCTTCAGTTCCAGTTCGGAGATCATCCCCTTCTCGTAACGCAGTTTGAATAATCGGAGCGTATTGTCTCGGCTTCTCAGCGTGGTCTCGGCTATTTCGAGCTCCCGGTCAAAACTGCGCAAGTCGATGTACGAGCTGGCGAGCGCACAAACGAGGGACATGACGACAGCCCTGTAACCCTCCTCCGTACTCAGAAGGTTTGCACGGGCCGCCTCAGTTGCCCGTCTGATTTTCCCCCAGATATCGATCTCCCAGCTCGCGCTCAAGAGCACTTGATAGTCGTTGTAGGGGTTATCAGAGGTGTCGGGCAAGGGAGAATTTATGCGATCGGATGTCCGGGTGCGGCCGCCTGCTGCTGCCCCGCCCGCCTGGGGAAACATATCCGCCCGTGCTACCCCGTACCGCCCCATAAACTCCTCGATCCTCGCCGCGGCAATCTTCACGTCTTTATTCCGGTTGAGAGCGCTTAGAATCAATTCGTTCAAGACGGGATCGTCAAACTGTTCCCACCACGCGGTATTGGCCATCTCTTTTGTGTTGACCTCTTGCAAACGCCATGTCAGCGGGATGTCGATGGGAGGGCGGCGGTAATCGGGTCCGATGGCACAGCTCGACAATACGGCAAGGGCAAAGGCTAAAATGGGAAGGGCATTCTTGCTACTCATGATCCCCCTCCGGGACCCCGACGCCCGCCTTCTGTTTCTTTCGATCGGCCAGTCTGCTCACCAGAAAGAAAGCTACCGGGATGAGGAAGACCGCAAGGACAGAGGCTGCAATCGTCCCGCCCGCGACGACCGTCCCCATGATCTGTCTTCCTTGGGCACCTGCACCTGTTGAGACGGCAAGGGGCGCCACGCCCAGGATAAAGGCGAAGGATGTCATGAGAATTGGTCTTAGTCTTAATCGCGCGCCTTCGAGGGCTGCGTCCAGCAGGGGTGCGCCGCGCTCGTAGCTTCTCTTTGCAAATTCGACGATGAGGATGGCGTTCTTGGCGGTAAGGCCGATGAGAACGATCAGACCTATCTGAGCGTAGACATTGTTCGTCTGACCTCGCAACCAAATGGCGGACAGCGCCCCGAAGACCGCAATCGGCGTAGTGACGAGCACGCTCACGGGAAGGGACCAGCTCTCATACTGAGCGGCAAGAATGAGAAACACACAGAAGAGAGAGAAAGCGAAGATTGCCCAGGCAGGAACACCTTCCTGGGCCTTTTTTTCCTGAAAGCTCATGCCCAGATAGTCGAACCCCATTTCCCGGGGCATGGTTTCACGGAAGACCGTTTCGAGGGCAGACATCGCCTGGGCGGAGCTGTAGCCCGGCTTGGCCATGACGTCTATCCGGGCGGATCGGTACAGGTTGTAGCGCATGGTCGTCTCGGGACCTGATGTGGGCTCAATGCTCACGACCGAGGACAAGGGAACTTTTTCGTGCTTATCGTTGAGAACGGAAAACATGCCTATTTCTTCCGCATTCCCCCGATAGTTCCTGTCGGCCTGGACATACACCTGCCACTGCCGTCCGAAGCGGTTGAAATAGTTGATAAAGGTCCCGCCCATAAAGGCTTGTACTGTCTGATAGACCTGATCTATATCGACTCCCTGTCTCAGCACCTTATCGCGATCTACGGTGAGGAGTGCCTGGGGGACGCCGGCCTGAAAAGAAGTGGTGACGCGGGCCAGCTCGGGGCGCTTTTTCGCCGCCGTGATGAATTTCGTCGTGTTTTCACTGAGGAACCCGATGTCTTTCCCTGCCCGGTCTTCAAGGATAAACGAGACACCTCCGGCGTTGCCTATGCCGGGCACGGCCGGGGGCGGCAGCGCAAAGGCGATTGCCTGCGGGAGAGCCCCGAGCTGGCGGTTAAGAGATTCGAGAATGGCGTCGATCTTTTCCTCCGGCTTCTTTCTTTCTGACCAGTCCTTAAGCGAGACGAAGTAGAACCCCGCCGAGGGAGTGTACGACGACTCAAGCACACTAAGACCTACGACAGTGGAGTAATACCCAATGCCCGGCGTACGGGCAAGGATCGATTCGATCTCCCTGCACACCGCATCCGTCCGCTGAAACGAAGCCGCTCCCGGAAGGGAAACATTGATAAATAAGTATCCCTGGTCCTCCTCCGGGAGAAAGCCGCTGGGTATTGTCTTCCCCAGAAGGGCGACGACGACGAGGGTTAAAGCGATGAACACGAGACCTATTGCACTCTTTCCTATGAGATAGCCGCAGAAATTGACATACCTGCTGGTTGTTTTCTCGAAAACGATGTTGAAGCGGCGGTAGAAACGGTCGAGCAAGCCCCGTCTCCCTTGTTGCGGTTTCAGGATGAGGGCAGCGAGGGCGGGGCTCAAGGTAAGGGCATTTACCGTGGAGAGAAGTACGGAGATGGCGATAGTGGCTGCAAACTGCTGATAAAGTCTGCCCGTGATCCCCGGAATAAAGACGGTGGGGATAAAAACAACCATCAGAATCAAGGTAATGGCCACGATAGGCCCTGATACCTCATCCATGGTCTTGATCGTCGCCTCTCGCGGGGTCATGCCTTCCTCTATATGCCTCTCCACCGCTTCCACCACGATAATGGCGTCATCGACGACGAGCCCTACGGCGAGAACCAGCCCGAAAAGGGACAAAGTGTTGACGGAGAATCCGAGGAGAGGGAAAAAGATAAAGGTGCCGAGAAGGGAGACGGGGATGGCGAGGGCGGGGATGAGGATAGCCCGCCAGCCCTGAAGAAAGATGAAGACCACGATGACGACGAGGACAATGGCCTCGATAAGAGTTTTGACGATCTCCCTGATCCCTTCCGTGACGCTCTTTGTGGTATCGAGGGAGACAACATAGTCGAGATCGGAAGGAAAGCGGGTTTTGGCCTCTTCCATCACCTTTTTTACGCCCTCTGCCGCCGTTACCGCGTTGGTGCCCGGGGTCTGATAGAGCGCGATAAGGGCCGAGGACTTGCCGTTCAGCCTGCTCTTCATGTTGTAGTCCTGTGGGCCGAGCTCAATGCGTGCCACGTCCTTCAGGCGGACTATGGAACCATCCCTATTCGCCCGAATGACGATTGAACCGAATTCTTCTTCCGAGACAAGACGCCCTTTTGTCCTTAGCGTATAGGTAAACTGCTGTCCCGGGAGCGCCGGCTCACCCCCGATCTTGCCGGCAGGATTGACGGCATTCTGTTTCCTTATGGCGCTTGCTATTTCCGGCACGGTAATGCCCAGCTTGGCGAGGGCATCGGGCTTCACCCAGACGCGAATCGCGTATTGGCCGACTCCCAGCACGTTGGCCTGTGCGATCCCCGGTACCCTGAGAATCTGGTCGACAAGGCTAATGTTGGCGTAGTTTGCCAGGAAGACCGAGTCCCTCGTTCCTTTCGGCGAATGAAGCGCAAGCATCAAAAAAGGTGCGGTGCTGCCTTTTTTTACCGTCACTCCATAGTTGCGCACGTCTTCAGGAAGCTGGGATTGGGCCTGGCCCTGACGCAGTTGGGCGAGAATCTGATCCGTATCCGGGTTGCTCTTTGCATCAAAGATGACAAAAAGCCTCAACATGCCGCTCGACGAATTCATCGAGTACATGTAGATCATGTTATCCACGCCGTTCATTTGCTGTTCGATGGGGTTTGCGACGGATTTCTCAAGCGTCTCGGCGTCGGCGCCGGTATAGACGGTTTCTACCCTGATCTCGGGCGGAACAATATTCGGGAATTGTTCGACCGGCAGGGTGAAAATAGCGAGGACGCCGACCGTGACAATGATAACTGATATGACAATGGCAACGATAGGCCTATTTATGAAGAACCGTGACATGGTATGTTCTATCCTTGCGGTTTTTCATCGCGAGGTGGCTGCCGATAAGGCCGGACGGCGACCGGAGAGCCCTGCCGGACCTTTTGCAGCCCTTCGACGACGACCTTCTGTCCGGCTTTTACTCCTTCCCTTATAGCCCACAGGTCGTCGACGCGACGGTCAACTTTCACCGGCGCCACGTCTATCTTGTTGTCCGCAGTGACAACCGCCACTTCGTAGCTTCCCTGTACTTCCATAACCGCCCGTTGAGGGACAAGGGGAACATTTCTCAGCACCGAGGTCCGGGCGCGAACCCGGGCGAACTGGCCGGGCCGCAGGAAATTGCCCGGGTTGGGGAACAGGGCGGCAACGTTAATGGTACCCGTACCCGCCTCCACCTGACGGTCGACGAAGGCGAATCTGCCTTTGTGAGGGTGAATGCTTCCGTCTGCGAGAATCAATTCGAGGACGGCTTTCCCGTTTTTGCCATTACGCATATCACGGAGATATTCCTGCTCGGACATGGGCACGTTCACCTTAATGGGATCGACGGTAGAAACGGTGGTCAGGGCCTCTGCCGAACCGGGTCCCACAAGATTGCCCACCTGCACTTTCGCCATGCCCGCTATGCCGTTGATAGGGCTGACGATTCTCGTAAAGCCGAGATCGATCTCCGCTTTTCTCTTTGCCGCCTTTGCCCCCTCAAGCAACGCGCGTAGCGCGCCTTCGGAACTCGTCGCCTCATCGACGTCCCTCGTGCTTACCGCATGCTGTTCGGCAAGGGGCCTCACACGATCGAGGTGGGTTTTGGCATTCTCCCACCTGCTCCGCGCTTCGGCCAACCCGGCTTCCGCCTGTTCCAATGCGGTCACGAAAGGTCTCGGATCTATT
>MVRP01000187.1 GCA_002067405.1 Syntrophorhabdaceae bacterium PtaU1.Bin034
GCCCATGTACATCCGGGCAGAAACGGTGATTCCCATAAGCGCCGCCCTTGTGGGGAAGGGAATGGGGGTGGGCACTGTCCTTGCCCTTATCGTGGCCGGTGCCGGGGCGAGCATTCCGGAGATGATAATTCTCGGCTCCATGTTCAGGAAAAAGCTGGTGCTCGCGTTCATGGTGAACGTCTTTCTGGTTGCTATCGCGGCTGGATATCTTGTGGATTGGCTGGTATACTGATGGCAGGTGCCGGTTGAGTCCAGGACAGGTGCCGGCGACAGGCTAGAAAGATCAGGAGGATCCATTATGTCCATTTTTCAAGTGATGGGATGAGTTACCTGAGTGGATCCGAACGCGCCGACAGTTAGCCGGCGCACACTCAGATTTATTGACGGAACGCAGATCGCGCTCACTAATCTCCATGAAATAATGGTGGAGCTTTACTCTGTCGGTAAGAAGCCAAACAGGGAAACGGTCGAGGAGATCATTGCCGGGCTGGAGGCCATGGGTAATTATATATCCGACTCAGAACTGGTCCGCAGGGAGTACAGGAATGTTCTGCTTAAGGAATATGAAGAATTTGTTGAGACACATGACAGAGAGGGAGAGAGGAAGGGGAAGGCATCTCCAAATACTCCCGAAGGAAAAAACCCGTAACAGGCAAAATCATTATCTACGGCACCGAAGGTTGACCTTTCTGCAGACAGGCTCGGGAAGCCTATGGTGACAGAGCTGTTTTCATCAACGTGGAGGACGACCCGGACCTGTTCGACGAGATGCTTGCCCTTTCCGGAGGCAGGGAACAGGTCCCGGTTATCGTCGATGGGGACAGGGCGGCGATCGGTTTCGCGGGTGACGTATCGCTGCGTGGAGGCACCCCTATCTTCGGGGGCGTTTGAGCGGTAAAGAAGGTCCCTCGGCGAGGGACATTTACCGTGATGATCGGAGGAGTATATGCGTGTTGACAGTCACTGAAAAAGCTCTCGACATGATAAACGATCTGTTCGGAAGACCGCGCTCAGTGAGACTGGTCATGCAGTCAGAATGAGGTGCATCAAGACTGGGGATGGCTCTGGATGAGCCGCAACGGGGTAACGCAACCTTTGTGCATGGCGGTATCGCGTTTTCCATCGAAAAGAATCTTCTCGCTATCGCCGGGCCGGTCCATATCGATTTTGTCGAGTGGCTCTCAGGACCGGGATTCAGCATAAAATCAAGTCTTCCATCAGGAAAAGAATGCGGATCCGGTTGAGAATGGATGATTTCTCATCCGCCATAGGGCAGATCAAGATACAGATTGACTCTATCACCGTCTTTCAGAACGGTGTGTATGCCTTTCTCACACAGGCCGAGGGGACAACCGTTTATCAACACCTCGAAAATGGGTTGCAGGGCCGTGCCTTCGCTATTCAGGTATTCAAGGTTCTCCGATGTCGTTGAACGGTCCGATATGATCCTGACGAGGTCCTTGAGCGTGACCTCGGCTGTGTCGAGGTCAATGCTGTCGATGTTCCTGTCCCCGAGAAGGAGATAATTGGCGGTGAGATTGATTTTCATGGAAACTCCTTTTCCTCCTGCCGGCGGAAGCTCCGCCGATCGTTTTATGTTCCCACACCGGCATGGACGCTCTGGTCCGGGTCCGCTACCTCGGCAGGTGCGGGCAGGATCGGTGCCGCTGACGCAAAGCATCCCCGGCGGTAAATGTCCAGAAGGTGTTCGTGATCGTGGAAGCGTTGCTTCACCCGGTATTTTTGGATAAGGCCACCGAGGTCTGATATACTTGCAAAGGGCTTGCGTGAATTCAGGGGCCCCTCCGGACATCCCCCGGGGCACGCCAGAAGCTCAACAAAATCTGTGCGAACAAACCTCCCCCCTTCCATCTCCCCGAGGAGGCGGATCACGTTGTGTATGCCGCTCACGGTCATGCTGGTTGTCAGCGGTCTATCTCCGGCAGAACAACCTGTTCCTGTGCCCGTCGCAACCGTTCCTTCTGCTTCGTTTCGTCTATTCACTACGGCCTTTCTTGAGAGCCCGGTGATGATATCCCTGTAGACCAGGTTGACTCCAATTACTCTGTCCACCGCGGACCGTGTCGTCATGATAGGGTCTCTCGCTTCCGCAGCTTTCGCGGGACAGGGAGAAACGAAGAAGGCGCCTATCTTCTCGGGGGAAAGGCCTGTTTTCTCTGCCGCCCTTTCTTTTGCCAGTCTCGCCGCCACCTCCATGGGGCTCAAAACCGGGGCGACGTGCTTCAAAAGACCTGGGAATCTCATCCGGATGAGTTTCAGAACAGCGGGGCAGGAAGAGGAGAACAGGGGTCTTGCGCAGAGTTTTCGCAGGACATGCTGTTCGATAATGAACCCAACCACCTCGGCGGCCTCGGCAACCCTGAAAACCTCGCTGAAACCCATGTTCGAAAACACATCCTGAAGGTCTTCGAAAGAAATCTCATCCGAAAAACATTCGGTGTCGAGGAACACCTCCAGGGAGGGTGGCAGAAGAGCGATACTGTAGGGATACAGGGACAGTGTCGCCAGCGTGTCGGCATTAAAGGCCCTGGCCTGATTCGGGCACATTCGGATACAGTCGCCGCAATCGACGCACCTTCTTCTCAAAATCTGCGCTTTACCAGACTGCAGCTGGATCGCGTTCACCGGGCATCCCTCGATGCACCTGCCGCAACCCTTGCATCTTTGACCATCAATCTGCATCGCGTAAAGATCGTCACCCATCATACCCGCTTCCATCTCCCGAACGCTGCGCCCGGGAAAGCGTAGCGGGCGGGCTTATGAACAGCATCCCCCGCCGCCGGAGAGGTTCGATGTGAGCTGAAATCCTGATCTGCCCGGTCCCTCAACGTAATCAACGCTGATCGGCCTGGCCTTTTCCAGCAGATCCCTGTCGATCACGAAGGTCAGTCCCTGATCGGTGAACGTCATGTCGTTTGCTCCCGGCTGATCCAGGGCCATGCCCAGCGTCGCTCCGCCGCAACAACCCGGTTGCGAGAGTATCCTGATGACATGCGATCCCTGCTGTTTCTCCACAAAGCCCTTGATCGCATCGATAGCCCTCTCAGTAACCGTAAACATGGTATCCTCCTTGTTGTGAATCCTGTTGCACCCTAATCCACGTATTCTCTCACAACGAACTGGCCAGGAAACAATGAGGTTAGTGGCCTTCTCCGCCGGGCGACCGTTCTCCCCCATAGTCCGCGCTCCTAAGTTGTGCACCATCCTCGCTCCACCCACTGGGACCAGTCTGAACGGCCGACCGGTGCCAAAGGGATCTATGTTCGGAAGCTTTGGTTCCTCGCCAGGGAGCGCGTCAGTCTCCCGCACTTCACCGGAGAGGGGCCAGGTGATCGTCAAACCTATCTTTCCGGTTTCCACTACGCCTGTCTTCCGTCAATCAACAGGCGATAGCCCCTCTCCGGCAGTTCCACGAATGCTGCGTCGCCATCCGTCTTCTCCAAAAAGTCTGCACTTCACTTCCGCTAATGCAGCGTCTCCTATTGTAACCCGGCACTTCGATAATACGATGTTGAATCTCTGTATCCGCATAGACAACTGCAGCCTCGTTATTTTAGCATAATGGCCGGAATTGTCAATGCTGAATGGGAATAGAACTCCTCGATATCCTCAGGTATCTGCCGCGGAACAACTGTGGGACATACTATTCTCTGTCGACATGGAGCCAGAGTACCGTCATTGACCGTGAATCCCCGGCACTCTGTCAATCCATCTTCTTCTCTTGAGCCCTCTCCAGAAAGTGTTTTATATGCTCCTTATCCCATATGTGCCCTTCGCACAAGATGTGATCATCGACGATCAACGCTGGCGTTATCAGAAACTGGCTCTTCTCCATTTCAAGGATTTCCCGGAGTTCGTGGATCACGTCCAGTTCGCAGTTGCAGTGCAATTCCTTCAGGGCATCCAGAACGTTCCTCACGAGTCTCCTCTGCATCATGTCTTCCTGTCCAACAATTCTGATCTTCATTTCACCCACCTCCCACGAGGTCACTCCTTATATCGTTACGCCAAAATAGATCAGTATGTACTTTACGGAAACGTAGAGGAAAAGCAAGCCGAACAACGTCTTCAATACGGCAGGTTTGAACTTTGCCACAAGCTTGGCCCCGAATACAGCCCCTATCAAGGCGCCGATTCCCAGGGCAACCGCGGCAGGGATGTCCACGACCCCCTGGTAAAGTTTAAAAATTGCTCCTATCAGGGCCATCCAGACAAAGGCGGCCATTGAGGTGCCTATTGCAAGTTTTACGGGCGCTTTGAGAAAATATATGTATGCAGGCACGAGGGCATAGCCGCCGCCCAGACCGATGATACCGGTCAGAGTACCGATCACGGAACCCAAAAAACTTTTCGACAAAGGCTTGCCCGGGATTGCCTGTGCCTGTTCCGGCTGCTTCGACCCGAAGATCCCTTCATACAACATCCTGAGGGAGACGATAATAAAGGCGATCCCGATGATGAGGTCGATCAGCGGACCGTGGCCCTTGATGTACCCGAAGATGATGGATCCGATGATGACACCCAGAATACCGCTGTAACCGGTGATAAAAGCCGTTTCCCTGTCGACGTTCTTCATCCTGAAGTGCTGGATGGCCCCGGATGCAGCGGTGAAAACAACAGCCGTAAGCGTGGTACCAACGGCAATGGCGGGATCGAAATGGAAACCAAAGCGGATCACCGGCATCATCAAAGCACAACCCCCTGTCCCCAGTAGCCCTCCGACTATTCCGGCAAGAAAACCTGTGATGAGATAAACAATATAGATCATGGTGATTCTCCTTTATATTTTATTTCCTTCATTCCTCGACCGGTATCCTGGCCCCCGACATTTCCCCGTAACATCCTCATTCCCCTCCCGGGTCTCGCTGAGAAAACGTCCAAGAATATCCATCGCATCTCCCATTGCATTGTCGATGACGAGAATGCCCCTTTCCTCGAAAAACGCCTTGTTGATCCCGTCGATGCCCCCGCAGATCAGAACCTCGATTCCCATCCTGAGAATCTTCCCCCTTCTTCCGCTCAGCGAAAGACGGGAAAAGGGGAACTTTGATGCGGAACGAACATCACGTCCTTGCGTGAGACAAACAAGGAACTCAGGAGCCGTCGAAAAATGGGGTGAAACACGGTCTTTGAACAACGGGACACCTATCTTCACTGTGCGCAACCTCTTCACAAGTTACGATGATTTCCCAAAGCAATGCCTGTGCCAAAAACTTAATTGCACATATGCTAATGATACTAATATCTTGTGGATAGGGGAGCTAACGCCTGCCAGGTAAACTGTTTCATATATGAAACAAGTGAATACTGCCTGTTCCATATATGACACTATAGAAAACCGGTTGGAGAGGTTACTTCAGGCCATGCTTCTTCATTTTACGCCAGAGGGTGGAGCGTCCCATTTCCAGTTCCCGGGCCGCCAGAACCTTGTTGCCCTTGTGTTTTTCCAGCGTCTGACGAATAATTGTCGCCTCAGACCGGTCAAGAGCCTTGAGGCCCGACGGAATCCTTGCGGTGTTTCCCGTTTCCCTGAGGAGATCACGGGGCAGGTGCCCTGGTTCGATCAAACTGCCCCGGCAAAGCACATAAGCATGTTCAACAATATTCTCCAGTTCCCTGACGTTTCCTGGATAATGGTAATTCATCAGAATACCCATCGTGCCTTCCGACACCCCGGAGATGTTCTTTCCTCTCAACGAATTGAATCTCCTGATGAAGTGCTCGACAAGGAGGGGAATATCCTCATGCCTTTCCTGCAACGAGGGAAGGCTTATCCCTATAACATTGATACGGTAATAAAGATCCTCCCTGAATCTTCCTTCTTTGATCAAAGCCTTCAGTTCCCGGTTACTGGCTGAGATGACGCGCACATCCACTTTTACGGGAACCGTCCCCCCTAGGGGTATGAACTGCTGCTCTTCGAGAACGCGCAAAAGCTTTGCCTGCATGGCAGGTGATGTGTCGCCCACCTCATCAAGAAAAAGCGTACCTTTGTCTGCAAGCGCAAATCTTCCCTTTTTATCCCTATTCGCACCCGTAAAAGCCCCTCTTGCATATCCGAAAAGTTCCGATTCCAGAAGAGTGTCGGGAATCGCGCTGCAGTTGATCTTTATCAGGGGCCCCTCTTTTCTCGGGCTTAGCTCATGGATGGTGTTGGCCAGAATCTCCTTTCCTGACCCGCTCGGCCCCGTGATTAACACGGTGCTTTCGCTCTCCGCCACATCAGGGAGGATCTCAAAGATTTCCTGCATTGCATGGTTCTTGCTTATAATGTCGCCAAGGCTGTACCGGTTTGCAATAGTCTGCCGCAGGGATTCGATGACGGACTGGTCTCTGAATACCTCAACCGCCCCCACCACGTTTCCGTTCTGGTCTTTCAACAAGTCCGCGGAAAGGCTGATGGACACCTGCTGACCCTGCTTATTGATAATAACTGCGGCGCATTCGTAAACAGGCTCGCCCGACCCAATAGCCGCGTCCAGCGGGCAATTGACCTGGCAAACACTGGAGCGGAAAACATCAAAGCAGTATTGTCCCAGTGCCTCCTGTTTGTTAAAACCGGTTATTGACTCAGCGGCACGGTTAAAAAAGGTGACCTTTTTTTCGAGGTCAATGGTGAAAACCCCCTCGCTGAGACTCCTCAGGATGGTACAGCAGGGATTTGCCGGGTCAAACGCGGTTTGGCAGGGAGGAGCCGCAGAAACAATTGAATCTGTCGGAGTCTCCTGATCCCGGTATTTGGATGTTTTCACCAGAGCACCTGCTAGGGATAAAAGGCCTACCCCATTATACCTGAACACAGAAGCTATATAAATCGTTTTCGCATGCAACCTGGATAGAGTTGTTGCGTTCAAGATTGCCGGACGCCTAACCAGCTATCCGCTGTTCTTATATGGTCCGACACTTTTGTCGAGGTACTCACCGCACCCCGGTAAAAGTTGTCGAATGGCATTCCACCTTTGACCTGCTACGCCCTGTAAGAATGCAGGGGTATTGATGCCGTACAAATCCTTCCTCGACCATAACTTACGACACCTTGATCCATCACAGAGGCTTGTCCGTACCTTCTGGTGACAATTCACTGCAATGTGGTCCAGGGCAGAGGGATCTCTCGTCCTTAACGGCATGAATATTGCTTAAAGTCAACCCGTGGAAGACATCAGATGAACAGGAAACGGGGAACACTGATACTTGTCGTCACAATGTTGCTGGTGGCGGTGCTGATTGGGCTTCCCTCCATGAAGTTCGTTCAGAAGCTTTCGGCAGGCTGTCCGTTGAATCAGGGCAAGTCAATCCCGAAGTGCGGTCCCTGCATATATCACACCGTGGTCTCGCTGACCGAAACAGGCGATCACGCTGTAGCGGTATCCATGTCGACTGTGGGCGACGTTCAAGTATCAGCCGCCATCCTCAGGCATTCAGCGGATCAGGAGGCTGTGGCGGTTTCAACGTCCGTCCTGCGATCTCCAGTCCTTCGCTGTTAGTTTTCTTGCAGCGCAATCCAGTTATTCTTAAAGAAACGGATTCCCGCGCGTTCTTAACGGGGAATCGGGCAAGAGCATATTGAGGGCCCCAGGTGCCACACCATGTCCTTTTCTGTGGCAAGCGAGAAAAAGGTATAATTGATTATGAAGGGCTCGGTGAGCTGTCAAAAATAAAAGGAGGAAACAGCCATGAAGAAAACCGTAATCGTTCTTGTAGTTCTTTCCATAGTCACCCTCGGTCTTACGGCGCAATCTTTCGCACAGAGGGGTGCCATGAAATGGAAGGGAAGCGGCGGATGGGGTCCGGGAACACCCTACAACAGGATGTACGACCCCGCAAAGGTGGAGACGATCTCCGGCACCGTTGAAAGCGTGGGTACGGCAGTTCCCATGAAAGGGATGTATGCGGCGGCGACTCTGACCGTAAAGACCGACAAGGAGACCATTGCGGTACATCTCGGTCCCGAATGGTACATCGGGCGACTGGACACAAAGATCGCCAAAGGTGACGCCATCGAGGTAAAAGGCTCCCGGGTGACCTTCGCGGATAAACCGGCCATTATCGCCGCAGAGGTGAAAAAGGGAGATAGCGTTCTGGCCCTGCGGGACAGCGCGGGTATACCAGTCTGGTCAGGGTGGAGAAGGTAGTGCAACCTGCGGCGGGTCCCGCCTTTGAACGCAGGCGG
>MVRP01000188.1 GCA_002067405.1 Syntrophorhabdaceae bacterium PtaU1.Bin034
GTTTTGCGCGATGCGAGGGCGGAGACGCACCTGGTTATGTCCGATTCGGCCAAAAAAAACATTCTGATCGAAACAAGCTGGAGCATTGAGTACGTAGAACGACTATCCTCCTACACCCATGATATTAAAGATATCGGGGCAAGCATTGCAAGTGGATCGTTTAGGACGGATGGAATGGTCGTCATTCCTTGTACAGTCAAAACACTTTCAAGCATTGCGAATTCGTTCAATGATAATCTTATAGTTCGAGCCGCTGATGTTGTTCTTAAGGAAAGGAGAAGATTAGTCCTGGTGGTAAGAGAGACACCACTTCACGGAGGGCACCTTACGCTCATGAGCAAAGCAAACGATCTAGGAGCGATGATTCTTCCACCCGTTCCCGCTTTTTACCATCAACCAAAAACTATCAACGATTTGATTGACCATATTGTCGGAAAAATACTCGATGCCTTTGATATTGACCACTCGCTATATAAGCGATGGACAGGCGATGGAAACGAGACCGGTGGCGTTTGCGGCAAGCAAGTGAGATCTCTCGGATTGCAGGATGACGGGGATTCAGGGCGGGACAGAGCAGTAATATAGGACGAAATGTCTTGATAATACTTCAGAGGTTACAAGCAGCACAAGCCTCTTCATAGCAACTTCAGTTGTCGTTTTCGCATCTACCATTCTTTTGTAGATGCGGTCGTGGCTTTGAGCTAGTACATATAGACTTTGTTGCCCCTCGCGCAAAAGTTTGACATCGACTCGCGGACCTTGTGCCAGGGTATCGCATCCTCAAAGACGACATTGAGAACGTGCATAGGCCGAAGAACACCGGCCGGAATTCCAATGATTTCCCCAAACTATCGATATGAAAGGAGCTCCCTCTTTTGGCTGAGATCACGCCTCGGCAGGCTCGAAGTCAAGCTTTATAGAGAGAAACTTCAGCAGGTCCCGAAGGGCCAGGATTCCGACAAGCTTACCCCGTTCGACCACCATGAGCCGGCTGATGCCGGTTTTGCTCATCTTTTCGAGGGCTTTTGTTGCGTCTGCTTTAGGATCTATTGTATTGCGCTCGGTGCAGGTTTCCACTATTTCCTTGACGGTGTGTTTGTCCCAATCTTCCCTGGGAACCTCCTTCATCTGGTCGAGGGTGACCACCCCTAAAAGCGAGTCTGATTCCACCACCGGAAACATTTTGTAATGGTACTTGTAGACGTAGTTGTCCATGAGTTGCGACAGGGTGACCCCTGGGTTCACGGTCACCAGGTCTGGTTTCATGAACCTGTTGACATGCTCGCCTTCGAGCGCTTTTCGAATAAGCAACTGGCGGTAGGACATCTGCGATGCATTTCTGAGGAACAGCCCGATCAGGAACCACCATATTCCTCCGATGATATTCCCGCTTAGCAGGCTTATGATCGCCAGGAAAATCATCCCCAGTCCGAAGCCGCCGCCGATCTTTGAAGCGATCCTTGTCGCCCAGCGCAGGTTACCTTTTGCCCGCCACAAAAGGGATCGGAGTACGCGGCCTCCATCGAGAGGAAAAGCGGGAAGAAGATTAAAGATGCCCAGAAGCACGTTGATGGATGACAGGTAAAGAAGGACGGCGTTCACGGGGACCGTCCAGTATGTCTGCGTGGTCGCCAGAACCACATAGAAGAAGACAGCGAGAAAGAAACTGGAAATCGGCCCTGCGATGGCCATGCCGAATTCGACTCCGGGACTCTGCGGCTCATCTCCCATTTCGGACACGCCGCCGAAAATAAATAGTGTTATGCCGGTGATGGGCAAGCCATACCGGCGGGCGATCAGGGAATGCCAGAATTCGTGAAAAATGATCGAAAAGAAGAGACCAAGAGCGCCGGCAGCGCCCATCCACCAGTACGTGCTTGAGGCAAGCCCCGGGTAATAAGCAGGAAAGAGCCCCGCCGCCAAAGACCATACTACAAGAAAGGCTATGATAACCCAACTCGCATCTACACGAACCGTGAAGCCAAGGAGCCTGAAGAGCGTTATCTGATGACCGAACATTATTTCCTCCATTTCTTCGATCCGTACCTTTTGCCAGCCGGATCGACTCTCATACTCCGCTTTTCAGGGAGCTTATACTGTATATATAATGTCGCGCTGCCAAAAAGACAAAGCGTAGGGACCCGAAGGGGCTTCTTTTTTATACAGAGTAACGATAGACATACAGATAGGTTCGCACTATCTGCCTGTGCGATCTTGAATTCACCATCTCGAAAATGTTAGATTGCCACAGGAAAAGGCGTTTACGAAGAGGGGGGTCCGGCGTTGGAGAGAACGGCGGAGATAGGCAGCAGAAGATCTCGACGTTCAGCCTTATTTGTTGCTGCCCTGTCCTCATTTCTTGCCACCTTCATTGCATCGTCAGTCAATATAGCCCTTCCTTCCATTGGGCGGGAATTTCAAATGCACGCCGTTCTTCTCAGCTGGGTCGCCATATCCGTGTTGCTATCCTCCGCCATGTTCCTCGTTCCCTTCGGGCGCGTTGCGGACATTTACGGACGAAAGAGGATTTTCCTGTACGGCGTCATTACCTTTACGGCCTCTTCCCTTCTTTGCGGGTTTTCCGGCTCCGCTGGCGCATTGATCGCCCTACGCTTCGTCCAGGGGATTGGCGCAGCCATGATGTTCGGGACAAGCATGGCAATTCTCACCTCTGTTTACTCCATCGAGGAGAGGGGCAGGGTATTGGGGATAGCCGTAGCAGCCGTTTACCTCGGGCTCTCTCTGGGCCCCTTCTTCGGCGGCTTTCTCACAGAGCATCTCGGATGGCGGAGTATCTTCCTTGCGAATGTGCCTTTTGGCGTCGCGATCATCGCTGCCGTCCGGTTAGGATTGAAGCAGGAGTGGGCAGAAGCGAAAGGTGAGAGATTCGATTTTGTCGGATCGATCGTATTCAGCCTCAGCCTTCTTTTTACAATGTATGGATTCTCGTTGCTTCCCGGTCCTCACGGTTTTGTAAGCATTTGCAGCGGCGCTTGTCTGGGGGTCATTTTTGTCATATGGGAAAGCCGCGTCGAAAGTCCCATACTCAATATTGGTTTGATCCGGTCGAACAGGGTTTTTGCGCTCTCCAACCTGGCCGCTCTCATCCATTATTCGGCTACCTTTGCGGTGACCTTCCTCCTCAGCCTCTACCTGCAGTATATTCGCGGTATGACGCCCAAACACGCAGGCATCATTCTCGTTTGTCAACCCTTGGTGCAAACAGTCTTTTCCCCACTGGCAGGCAAATTGTCGGACAGGATCGAGCCCCGCATCGTTTCATCCGCAGGGATGGGCCTGACAGTAGCGGGCCTGCTTCTCCTCTCCCTTCTGGACAGGACTACCGGTCTTCCGGTGATCGTGAGCGATCTGGCCCTGCTCGGGCTTGGGTTTGCCCTGTTTGCGTCGCCCAATGCAAACGCGATCATGAGCTCGGTGGAAAAGCGGTTCTACGGGGTTGCTTCGGGGAGCATTGCCACTGCCAGGGTGATGGGCCAAATGTTCAGCATGGGCTTTACCGTGCTGGTATTTGCCCTTTACATCGGCAGGGTCCGGATTGATGCAGCCTCCTACCCGCTCTTCTTGAAGTCCGCCAAGATGCTTTTTGCCTTTTTTGGCATCCTCTGTTCCTTTGGTGTGATTGCATCGCTGGCCCGCGGAAAGATCAGAAGCTGAAAGGATGAAAGGGGATCAGGATTTGACGTGCAGGCTGACCCCGGTAGTCTAAGATTATCAGTGAAGCCGTGTTCGTTTTATGTAAGAATACGGAAGACAGGCGACAAAGAGGCGGGGCAATAACGATCAAGGGAGGGATTGTATGAGAGCCGGTTTTATTGGATTGGGAGTGTTGGGGAAGGCAATTGCTCGAAGGCTGATAGTCGAAGATGTTGATCTGATTGTCTGGAACAGGACTCCGGAGAAGGCATTGGATCTCGGGGTCCCGGTTGTCGAAACTCCTGCCGAGCTGCTGGCCGAAACGGAGATCGTCTTCCTGAGCCTTTTCGACAGCGCGGCTGTTGATACCGTTCTTCTCGGACCGGATGGACTCTTGAGGGCCGATTGCCGGAACAAGATCATTGTGGATATGACCACCAATCATTTCGAGCAGGTCCGGCGCTTTTACCGGGAAGTGGCTGAGCGGGCCGGCCGTTACCTCGAATGTCCCGTCCTCGGAAGTGTCGTGCCGGCAGGGCAGGGCAGCCTCACGCTTCTCATCGGGGGTGAGAAAGAGGCGATAAGCAGGATCATTCCCTACGTCCAAAAGCTGGCCAGGTACATCTTCTATTTTGAGGAACAAGGGCTTGCCACCAAGATGAAGCTGATCAATAACCTTGTTCTCGGCTCCTTCATGGCCACCATCGCTGAAGCGCTTGCGTACGGGGAAGCCGCAGGCCTGAACAAGGCCAAAGTGCTCGATATACTCGCGGCAGGGGCAGGCAATTCAGGCGTCCTGAGCGCCAAAAAAGAGAAGCTCCTGCGAGAGGACTGGGAACCGCACTTTTCGGTTGCGCTCATTGACAAGGACCTGGCATATCTTCAGGACCTGGTGAACGGACTGAACATCTCTTCTGCTCTCCTCTCCGCAGTCCGGAACGTGTTTGACCGCTCTATGGCAGAAAACGCTTCTCTCGATTTCTCTGCGGTCTACAACACCATCAGCAAAGCAAAAACAGGATAGGATCGCCAAACCCGATCGAGGGCCAAGGTTAGGCACGAGCAGTACGAAGCGCGAGCAGACTGTCGCCTCATACTCGCCGGAAAGTCTGTTTTTGCGGCGATTTCTTCGAGAAAAATCATGTGATTAATTTCCTCAGCCGGACGAGGAAAGGGGTATCATTGCCCATGCGTGTCCTTTTTATGTTACACGACGCAGGCGATGCTCCTCTTGCCTGAAACCTGGCAGGTCCTCTGTTTGAGCAGGTTTTGACCGACTCACCGTGTCATGCCATGCGTGTGAAAGAATACACTATCTGGGCGGCAGCAAGCCTTGAACGCACGAACAGCCCATTTTAGGAATATTGTTTATCGTGTTATTTCGTATACTTCTTGATTCGCCGTCGCACGATCAGGTCAAAAATTTTCCTTGACATAAAATTAGCGATCTATAAAAATTGGAAAGGGGGAGTTATAAGATGGTTTGTAATGAGAGACCGGCCATCTCCGGTCAATTAGCAAAAAATCGTAAGATTCCCCTGTTGAGACGGCGTTGGAGGCGGTAAAAATGTCCCATAAACTGGGCGTTTTTTTGAGGGCCATGCCATTATTTGCAGGGACGGAGGACCCATGTCAGAGACAATAACAGCGGTACTCAGCAGGCATGAAAGGGGAAGAGATGCGCTTATCCCTATTTTGCAGGACGTTCAGAAGGAATTGGGATATATTTCTCCCGAATCAGTTGCCTCGATTTCCCGGTACTTAAGAATTTCCGAGAATGAGATTTTCGGCGTATCTTCATTTTACGCACAGTTCAGGTTCACGCCTCCCGGTCGCCATTCAGTAAAAGTATGTCTCGGAACGGCCTGTCATGTAAAAGGTGGAGCGACCTTGCTCGACAGCCTGGAGACCGGCCTCGGTGTCGGGTGCGGAGACACAACCCCGGACAGGCGATTTGATCTCGACCGCGTCGCCTGCCTCGGATGCTGCGCCCTCTCTCCAGTCGTCCAGATTGACGATAAGATCTTCAGCAAAATCACCGTAAACAAATTATCGGAGCTTCTCAAGTACTATGAATAGACTAAGAGAAAGAATAGAATCGGCCAAGCAGAAATGGGAAGAGCTTCAGACAACCGATGAGCCGGTAGTGTATATAGGCGCAGCATCTTGCGGAAAGGCTGCCGGTGCCGTCCAGCTCGTTGCACAGACTGAGCGCTTCCTGAAGGAAAACAATGTCTCGGCCCGGATCGTCCAGGTCGGTTGTATAGGCCCCTGCTATCTGGAGCCGCTTGTCGACATCCGGCTGCCGGGTCAGCCCCGGGTGAGCTACAACAACGTGACCCCTAAATCGCTCACCCCAATCCTCCAGTCAAGCTTTATAGAAAAGAAAGTATATACGAAGGGTGCAATCGGCCATTTCGGGAAGAATCCTCTTGATGGCATACCCCGCTTCTTCGATCTTCCCATGCTGAAGCCCCAGGTGAGGGTGGTGCTCAGGAATTGCGGACTGATCGACCCGGAGGAGATCGACCACTATCTTGCGGTGGACGGCTACCAGGGATTAATGAAGGCCCTCGCAATGACGCCCGAAGAGGTGATTGCCACCGTGCGGATGGCGGGTTTGCGGGGTCGCGGTGGGGCAGGTTTCCCTACTTTCAAGAAATGGACGTTCTGCAGAAGCGCCGCCGGCGAACAGAAGTACCTCATCTGCAACGCTGATGAAGGTGACCCGGGCGCATTCATGAACCGGTCTCTCGTCGAATCGGACCCCCACGCGGTGCTCGAAGGCATGCTTATCGCCGGATATGCGATAGGGGCGAGCAAAGGGATAATCTACATCCGGGCCGAGTACCCTCTGGCCATAGAAAGGCTGAAGAATGCGCTCCAGCAGATGAGAGAATACGGTCTGCTGGGTAAGTCCATACTGGGTTCCGATTTCAACTTCGATATCAAGATCAAGGAGGGTGCGGGCGCTTTTGTGTGCGGCGAAGAAACCGCGCTTATCGCATCGATAGAGGGAAAGAGGGGGATGCCCCGTTCCCGTCCGCCTTTTCCTGCAATTGCCGGCCTCTTCGGATGTCCCACGATCATCAACAACGTGGAGACCCTCGGCACGCTTCCCAACATCTTCCGGAATGGGGTCGAGTGGTATACCCGGCTGGGCAAAGAAGGGAACAGAGGGACAAAAACATTCTCCCTTGTGGGGAAAATCCGGCGCCCGGGGCTCATCGAAGTACAGCTTGGCACGACATTAAGGGAGATTATCTACGACATTGGTGGAGGCCTTCAGAAACCCTTTAAGGCGATACAGACGGGAGGTCCTTCGGGCGGGTGTCTGTCGGAGGAGTTCCTCGATCTGACAGTCGATTACGAATCCCTTGCCGCAGCAGGCTCCATCATGGGCTCCGGCGGGCTCATTGTCATGGACGAGGACACGTGTATAGTCGATCTTGCCAAGTACTTCCTTGACTTCACCCAGAAGGAATCGTGCGGCAAGTGCACGCCGTGCCGTATAGGGACAAGACATATGGTCGAACTGCTGGAGAAGATCGCCCAGGGGGAAGGCAGCGCCGAAGACCTTCTCACGCTGAGGACCCTTGGGGATACGATAAGAAAAGGCGCACTTTGCGGCCTGGGACAGACGGCACCGAACCCTGTGCTGACAACCCTGCGCTATTTCAGAAACGAATACTTGGAGCACATCAAAGATCAGCGATGCAGGGCCGTTGTTTGCAAGAACCTGATTGAATATAGGGTAATCCAGGAAAAATGCACGGGATGCCAGTCGTGTGTGAGGGTCTGTCCCACCGGAGCAATATCGGGACCGAGGTCCGAGCCGCATAACCTCGATACCTCGAAGTGCATCAAGTGCCGATCCTGCTATGAGATCTGCCGTTTTGACGCGATTGCCGGTGATGCTATTGTCATTCGTTCAGCGGAGAAGAAATCATGACAAAAGAAAAGAGTTTTACCGTCACCATAGACAACCAGAAGGTCGAGGTTAAATCAAGCCTTACCATACTCGAGGCCGCCAGGGAACATAACATTTATATTCCGTCCCTGTGCGCGCTCGAAAAACTGCCTTCGTACGGTGCATGCCGTATGTGCATCGTGGAAGTGGACGGGCTGAGAGGTTTTCCGACCGCCTGCACCACGCCTGTCGAGGAAGGCATGGTGATCAGGACGGATTCGGCGGAAATAAAGGGGTTGAGACAGGAGATCCTGAAACTGGTGTTAAGCGAGCATCCGGGGAGCTGCCTTTTCTGCGGGGAGAAGGAAGAGTGCATGCAGTTCCAGGGCACCATCAGAAAGGCGGGCGTGACCACAGGTTGCCGTTATTGCCCCAATGACGGGCGGTGCGAGCTGCAGCAGATAACGGAAAAGGTGGGTCTTACCGAGACCTCATACCCGGTCCATTACCGGAATTTCGCGCTGGAAAAGGACGACCCTTTCTATGACCGGGACTACAACCTGTGCGTCCTGTGCGGCCGTTGCATCAGGATATGCAGCAC
>MVRP01000189.1 GCA_002067405.1 Syntrophorhabdaceae bacterium PtaU1.Bin034
AGAGGTGCGAAATATTGATCAGATGACTTTTCTTTTCTGTTCTTCAGAAAAGAACTCCTCGTTTCTAAAACGGTCAATTATTGGGGCTCGCGTCGCCCCCTCTACGGGCAAAGCCCGCAGAGACTCCCCCTCAACAAAAGGAAGAGGTGCGAAATATTGATCAGATGACTTTTCTTTTCTGTTCTTCAGAAAAGAACTCCTCGTTTCTAAAACGGTCTTTGAGCTCTCCCAGCTTTCCCTTGTTCCAGCTCGATATCTTGGTAAAATAACCGGTAATCCTCGTGATCCCGTCGACATCTTCAGAATGACAGCGGGGGCAGGAATCGGCGAGCCCGCGTGATGTCTGGCTGCATGAGTTGCAAATGGTGAATTCCGGCGAAAAAGCGACCTGGTCGCTTAGGCTATGTCTGAAGGTCTTGGTGACGAAGTCGGCAATCGCCCCCTTGGACGGCATCGATTCACCCATCCATACATGAGATATGGAGCCCGCTTCTATGAGCGGATGGAAAAGTCCTTCATTGATGACCCTCTCGATCGGATTCATCGTCGTCGACACATTGAGATGGGTGGAATTCGTATAGTAAACCTCCCCTGTGGCTACATCGCCCTTTACCGCATGGCCGGAAGCGGGCGAGAAGTAATGGAGATCGAGTTTCGCGAATCGATAACTGGTGCTTTCTGCGGGGGTCTGTTCAAGAACGAGCCTCATGCTCTCCTGTCTCTTCATCTTGTCAGCGAGCAACTTCATGTGGGCGATGATCTTGAGTCCGAGCTTGAGGGCTTTCTTCGATTCGTGCATCTCCTCGCCACTGTGTATCTGGACCATCTCGTTGAGACCCACCATGCCGACAAGATGGGATGCCCGGTTCATCCTCAGATAGGGCATTCCGTCCCGGTTCATGGTAAGCAGGGAAAGAGGCCCGTCCTCCCCTGTTGAGAGAAGGCGTTCGATAAAAGACCTTTTTTCTTTGTGTGCCTTGACGGTGAGCATGAAGCGTTCGGTAATGAGATTAAAAAGCTTCGTGTCGTCACCTTCTGCCATGTAGGCGATGCGGGGGAGATTTATGGATACGTTTTGCAGCGCAGAGTAGCGCATACGCCACGGCTGCTGGGCATCGAGCAGGTCGAATTCGTCCAGCTTAAAGCTCAGGCGGCAGCATTCCGATATTTTTGCCGTTTCACCCCTGTCGAAGATATAGTAGGTATTCCCTTTATCGGCCGCCACATCGCAGATATGATCGAGGAATTCCTTGTGTCCTTCCGTTTTGAAGAACTTCTCCGTAATGTGAACGAGCGGTTTCGGGAAGAAGAAGGGACGTCCGGAGCCGTCGCCCTCTTTGAAGACCTCGAAAAGCTTCCACACAAACCGCTGTGCGTCTTTCTCATATTCTCCATACGTCTTGCCCGTAAACGCCCCGTTAGGTCCGATTGCAGGCACATCGACGAAATGCTTCGGTATCTCCCAATACAGATTGATGTCCGTAAAAATAGCCTGTCCGCCCCTCGCCACCGCCTGCTGGGAAAACTCGAATATGAGCATCTGCGCAAGCTGCTTCACATCGCGGTCGCTCATCCCTTCAAGGTAGGGCGCGAAGAAAATATTGACGGCGTCCCACCCTATAGCCCCTGCAAAATTGCTCTGGAGGGCTGCGGCAAACTTGACGAGGTGAGCGAGGAGCACGTCCGCATGCTTCGCCGGCTTTGCCATAGAGAGCGAATGGGGCAGGTTCAGGCCGAATTTCTTTATGTATTCAAGCGATTGGCCGCTGCAGTAAGGACGGTCTATGAAACCCAGGTCATGGAGATGAATGTCGCCGTTCATGTGGGCATCCGCCACGTCCTGGGAAAAAACGGAGAGGAGCGCAAACTCCTTCTTGATTCTCTCCGCCAGAGTGAGGTTTGTGGCCTCCGGTCCGTGCGGCACATTTGCATTTTCCTTATTCGGATGGAGGATCAGGCTGTCTACGTCATAGATCGGCATACCAAGCCTGGTATGCATCTTCCTGGCCGTCTCCAACCCTTTCTCGATAAGCTTGGCGTTGACGAGTTCTCTTATCAGCGGTGCGGTCACTACCTTGATGCCCGACTTCATGATCAGGTCTTCCACACCTCTGCTGATAGACATGGCTGTGTCCCGATCAACCATGGTCTCTCGTATGAGTGCATCGACTATCTTCGATCGGTCCCAGTCGGAAATCGTCTCTTCAGAAGTACGGACAAACAGATTGAGATCGGTTGTCTCCATGCTCACCCCTATATGTTATAAATACTATGTATACTATATGTTGTGTCTACGATAACTTTCGATACTATATATGGTGTACATTGTTATCTTTCGGTAACCTCTTTGTCAAGACATTTTTTGATTTTTTTCGATTCTCCAATAGTAACAAATAGGTACTCAGAGACCCGTTGACCCCGGTCACCGGGGGAGTGCATTACACTCTCGCGGAAACGCTTCAAAAGAAGTCGTTTATAAAGAGAGGGTACAGAATTGGGCTATGTAGATCCTTTCCTCTGCCGGCGAGACAACCGGGGGAAGCGCTGACCGCAAAAGAGCACGCGTGTCGAAAGCGCCCGCAAGATCTATCCAGTCTTAAAAACCCGCTCTCTGATCAGTACGGATAAGCCTTCTTCCTTGTCGAGCGGGTGACCGTCGAAAGGAAAAGTCCTCCTCCGGCCACGAGGAGGATAACACCAAGAAGGAGCGAGCAGAAGGCCGTCTCTCCGCCCGCTGAATGACAAAACGACAGGTAAGCCCCCTTGAAGAAAAGGACACCGAAGAACACCATAGCTAAACCCACTAGTGCAAGAATTCCGGATACGAACCAGTGCAGGGCAGATTTCATGAGATCTCCTATAGTTGTAGTGTCTTTAGAAGCTCCGCAGTCTCCTCCGGCATTATAGATACAGTATAAAACTCCTCTTCGAGTTTGTAACGGGAGGAAGCTGCATCTCTTGGAAGAATCTCTACATGCCAGTGAAAATAATCGCTGACCCGTACCTCCTCCTCGATAAACCCTTCTCTCGCCAAATTCGGCGAAGTATGAATCACTATCGAGTAGGAGGTGGCTACCTTCTCAATCCGCTTCATGGTGTCGAGGTAAACCTCAACAAAATCCCTCTTGACCCGCTCGTCAGCCCATAATTCAAAGTCGGCACAGTGGGAACGGGGCAGTATCCATACTTCGAATGCCAGCCGCGTTGCGAAGGGACAGAGGACCACGAAATGATCGGTGAGGGTCACGATCCTCTTGTTCTGCCGTATCTCCTGACTTATCACATCACACAGGAGGCATCTCTCTTTTTGCAGATAATGGCTTTTGGAATTGGCTATCTCCACGGCCATCCTCTGCGGCACAATGGGCGTGGCCAGCACGTGCGAATGGGGGTGAAAAATGTACGAACCTGTTATCTCTCCATGGTTCTTGAAAATCTGAACGTACCGGAACCGCCTGTCCCTTTTGAGATCGATGAGGCGGTCTGCATACATGTCGACCACCAGCGAAAGCTCCCCGGGTTCGAAGGTCGAGAAGGTCTTCGCATGAGACCGGCTCTCCACCACTATCTCGTGGGCGCCTAAGGTCCCCATCTTGTCATAGAAACCCTCGGCCCTCTTGTTCTCGCTTTCTTCTATCTTGAAAACCGGATTGGAGGCGGAAAAACACCTGGTGAGCCAGGCGCCGAAGCTGTCCTTCGTCTCTCTTATCGAGGGAGGAGTCTCGTGTTCGTTGCCCGGGCAGAATGGGCATGCACCCACTTCATTGATCTTGGTCTTCCTGAAGCCGACCACGACCCAGTTGCCGGATAAGGGGTCCTTTCTGAATTCTGCCACTGAACTAGCATAATTCATCTCAGCAATGATGTCAAAGTAAGAATTTGTCATAAAACATAAGCTTTGACAAGGAACGCCTACTGTGATAAAAATATGCTCTCATGGCTTTGAAAATCTACGACTCCATGACGCACGAAAAGCACGATTTCGTGCCTGTAAAGAGCGGTCACGTCGGGCTCTACGTGTGCGGCGTTACCGTTTACGATCATTCTCATATCGGTCATGCCCGGGCCGCCATCGTGTTCGACGTCGTATCCCGGTATCTTCGGTCCGTGGGCTATGATGTCACCTATGTGCGGAATTTTACGGACATCGACGACAAGATCATCAACAGGGCAAATTCCGAAGGACGGGACTGGAGGGAGATAGCCGAGACGTATATCGATTCCTACCGCGAAGACATGGCAAGCCTCGGTATTCTTCCTCCCAACGTGGAGCCTAAGGCCACGGAACACATAGGCGATATGATCGCCCTGATAGAACAGCTCGTACAAAAGGGAGTTGCCTATCAGGCAGGCGGAAGCGTTTATTTTTCGGTAAATAAAGACAAGGGATACGGAATGCTGTCCGGCAGGACGCCCGATGAAATGCTGGCAGGGGTGCGCATAGAGATCGACGAGCGCAAGAAGGACCCCCTCGACTTCGCTTTATGGAAAGAGTCGAAGCCCGGCGAACCATCATGGGACAGCCCTTTCGGAAAGGGAAGACCGGGCTGGCATATCGAATGCTCAACCATGAGCATCAAGTATCTCGGAAGCCCCTTTGATATGCACGGAGGAGGCAAGGACCTCGTCTTCCCGCACCACGAGAACGAGCGGGCCCAGGCGGAGTGCGCCACCGGGCGGAAATTCGTCAATTACTGGGTTCATAACGGTTTTGTTACCATGGACCGCGAAAAGATGTCGAAGTCCATCGGCAACATTCTCCTCATAAAGGATTTCGTAAAGACTTACGATCCCGAAGTCCTCAGGCTCTTTTTTCTCTCCGCCCATTATCGCAATCCGGTGGATTACACGGAGAAATCGATCGAGAATGCGGACAACGCCCTCCAAAGATTATACGCGACGCTGGAGAGGATCTCCGAGGTGCAGGGGCTGGAAGCCTCGTCACCCGAAAGCAATGAAGAGCTGGATGCCTTGGAAAAGAAGTTTTACACGGCCATGGATGATGATTTCAATACCGCGCTTGCCCTCTCTTCTATCTTTGATCTGGCAACCGTGATCAACCGGATGATCGACGAGGGAGTAGGTAAGTCCCTGCCTTTTATCCTGCGCGGAAAGCAGCTTCTCCTTTCATTAGCCAATCTGTTGGGTCTTCTCACCCATGACGTCGCTGCTTTCAACAAAGCTCAGGCGGATCGCCACCTGGCGAAAGTAGGGTTCGACGAGGCGCAGATCGAAGACGCGATAAAGAGCAGGGCGGACGCCCGCGCGAGCAAGGACTACAGGCGGGCGGATGACATCAGAAATATGCTTCTTGAAAAAGGTATTACGTTACTCGACACGGCACAGGGAACGAAATGGAGGATAAAGAAATGATAGAAGTGCGGTTTCACGGGAGAGGCGGGCAGGGCGCGGTAACAGCAGCCGAGATTCTCGCCCAGGCAGCCATCAGACAAGGACTCTATGCCCAAGCCTTCCCCAACTTCGGTCCGGAAAGAAGGGGCGCGCCGGTGCTCGCATTTTTGAGGGTATCGAAAGAGCCGATCAGGATACGGTCCAAGGTATATAAGCCCGATGCGATTGTAATACTTGATCCCACACTGCTTCTGTCCGGGTCAAACCCGGCGAGCGGACTCAAAAAAGACGGCAAGGTCGTGATCAACAGCAATAAGCCCGTAGATGAAATAAAGGCGCTTTTCCCCGGCTTTGAGGTAGGCGTGGTCGACGCGACGAAAATCGCCAGGGAAGAGATGGGGATCACCATAACCAACACTACAATGATGGGGAGCCTCATCAAGGCGACGAATATTCTTCCCCTGGAAGCGCTGGAAGAGCCGGTGAAGGATCGTTTCGGCGCCATCGCCAAGAAGAACATCAATTCCTATACGAGGGCTTTCAGCGAAACAGTAATGACGCAGTAGGATTAAACTACAAGGAAAGACAATTGAGTGGGTTGAACGGGGATGGATTCCTTGTTCAACCTGTTCTGTTTACTCAAACTTGCCCAGCCAATTTCATGATCAAAGAATGGGACATCCTTAGCTCTCGGTTAGATAAGGATTACCGCATTTTCAAAATCAGTGTCGATCAGGCGGTCTCGCCGAGGACACACCACACGAACGAATTCTACCGATTGGAGTCGGGTAACTGGGTAAATGTCATTTGTCTTACCCCTTCGAATGACGTAGTGATGATACGGCAGTACCGGCACGGCTCCCGCAGGGTCACGCTTGAAATACCGGGCGGCCTTATTGACGAAACCGACCCGTGTCAGGCCGCAGTAAGAGAACTGGCCGAAGAGACGGGGTACGAGGGCGACCCGGTGAGTCTCCTCGGCTCGGTCAACCCCAACCCTGCGATCTTCAACAACCTCTGTTACACGTATCTTGTGGAAAATGCGCAGAAGACCCGTGCGGTGTCGCTCGATCTTAACGAGGATATCGAGGTCGAACTTATCCCGCTCACCCGTATTCCCTCAATCATTGTCTCGGGCCAGATCGATCACGCCCTCGTCATCGTTGCCTTTTACCTCTATTTTCAAAAATCCGGCTTTCCAGGACAACTATGAGTGTCACGGACATCTTCGGCCTTATCGACAGGCGCGTCCGTCCTTTGGGCACTGAGGTCATTCCTCTCATTGCCTGCCCCGGCAGGGTATCGGCTCGGGCCATAAATGCACCCCGGGACCTGCCCCCTTTCGATGTATCGGCCCTTGACGGATACGCGGTAAAAGGAGAAGGTAGTACATTCAGGATCACGGCTGTTCTGGAGCCTTTCGGGCGAAGCACAAGCCCTGGCCGGGGAGAAGCGGTCTTTGTGCCGACGGGAGGTCGCGTACCTTCACACACGAGATTTGTCATGCGGGAGCACGTGCTGGAAAAGACGAATGAGATCGTTCTCCAGACAGAGGCAGACGAAAGAAAGGCGACAAAAAAGGGCGATTGGCTCCGGAAGGGAACACTCCTTGTGGACCGGGGAGAGGTTATTTCTCCATCCGCCATGGCATTGCTCGCCATGGCAGGACATGACGCGCTCCACGTATTTCGACGGCCCGCAGTCGCAATTATCACCACAGGCAACGAGGTAAAAGAAGGGCGGATAGCCAATTCCAACACATTTCTCCTTGCAGGTCTGGTTCAAAGGGACGGGGGTGAACTCATGGGTTTTGAACTGGCCGACGATGAGGAGGAAGAGATAAGAGGGCTGGTTGATCGTTTCAGCTCTTCGGCCGATCTCCTTATCCTGACAGGAGGCACCTCCAGAGGAAGGAAGGATCTGACAAAACAGGCTATCAAGCGATGCGGTGGGCGGTTCTACCTTGAATCGCCACCCATTACTCCCGGTAAAACAATGGCATTCGGCAAGAAGGACGGGGCATTTTTCCATATTCTTCCGGGCAACCCGACAGTAATAGAGACGCTCTACGATCTCTTCGTGAAGAGGACCCTTTTCAGACTGTCAGGACGGGCCTTCAAAAGGGAAGCGGATGAACGAATCGACAACATAAGGCTGCCGGTGGTCTCTTTTATCGGCAGATCGAATACCGGGAAGACCACCCTCGTAGAGCGATTGATACCCCTGCTCGTATCGAGGGGGATAAGGATCGCCACTATAAAGCATCATCACCTGGAGGATTTCGAGATCGATCAGGAAGGGAAGGACAGCTACAGGCATAAAAAGGCGGGCGCCCGGATTGCCATGATCGCATCAGCGAAGAAAATCGCCCTGGTCGAGGATGTGGAGCGCGATCTCGGCCTTCACGAGATACGTGCCAGATATGTAAGAGACGTGGATCTTTTCATCGCAGAGGGATTCAAAGAAGAGAAAGTGCCGAAGATCGAGGTTTACAATTATAGTGAGGCCAAACCTCCCCTGGCGACAAACGACAGCGACCTCCTTGCCATCGTCTCCGACAGGTCCGTCACGGCATCCGTACCGGTCTTTCTGAGAGACGACATCGAAAGAATAGCTGATTTCATCGTCAAACATTTCAAACTCGGCAGGAAATAACACAAACGCCCACACCGCTTCCTCTTTCCCTACCTTCCCCTGCCCCTCCGCCCCTCCGCTTTTTGCTCTTTTATTCCTCCGCTCCTCCGCTCTTTTTCTCCTCTGCCCTC
>MVRP01000190.1 GCA_002067405.1 Syntrophorhabdaceae bacterium PtaU1.Bin034
TGTGCGGCGCCGTCGGTGAGGGTAACCAGCAGCCTGTGTCCTGCAAAGGTAAACCACCACGCCGGACCAATCGGGGGCCGGCTCTCTTTGAAGCCCGGTATGAAATCATTCGTCATATCGGCCCAAAAAATACCCGGTTAAACGTCAAAAGTCAAACTGTCCCCTACAAGGACCCGATGAACGCCGAGAAAACTTCTTTTCCGGCGCGCTTCCCGCCATCTCGCTACGAGCTAACATGAAATGTTGCGGAAAAAGATTACTGCACTAAATTAACCTCATGCAGCAGGAGTCCGGAGTCGGTGCGGAACGGGAAAATGAAAGACTGAGCGGTGTCCGGTTCCTCACGGGCCTGTTCATAATGTTTGTCGCCTTTTATTCTCAGTACCTGCTCGAAGGGCTTGGTCAGGTGCCGGGAATGCTCCTGGTGTACGGTGTACCCTTTGTAGCGGTCAGTCTCATCTACGGGAAGACCATCCTCAAAACAGCATTCAGTCACACGGGACCCGCGTTCAAATTGGGTATCAGTGCCTTCAGCATGTTCGAATTGCTTGGGAGCCTCGTGGGTGTTGTCATCTATTACCTGCTTGTGTACTTCTCCCCGGAGTCGCAGAACCAGGATAGGCAGAGTCCTCTTTTTGACGCTCCATCAAGGTTCGGGTGGGTAATGATGTGGGTTTCAATGATAGTGATCGGACCCGCCGAGGAGTATCTGTTCCGCGGTTTTGTCTACGGCGGTCTCCTCAGCCTATATCACAAGCAGCACTGGTTAGGCCTTGCACTGCTCTCGTCTCTCTTCTTTGCCATAGCGCACATCTATTACGCATTTGCCTATGGGCTTGCATCCCTCGTCGTCTTCTGCGACCTGATGGCCTTTGGCATGGCCATGTGTTTTACCTATTATTTCTCCGGTGGAAACCTGATCGTCCCTGCCCTGCTCCATGGTTTGTACGATGCGGGAGGTTTTCTGACAGTTGCCGTCTCGCCTTCCGCAGGCACGATCTTCCGGGGCCTCATGATAGTCGCCGGGGTGATGGTAGCCGTAATCCTTGCCGGACGCTCGCTCAGACAAGCCATATCGACCTGACCGGAAAAATGACTTACCGGCGTATCGGGAGGCGCCTCTATTTGCCCCTCTTCTTTTGTATTCGCCAGAGTATCAGCGCAATTCCCATAATGATCCACACAATAAGGGCTACGATCTCCATTGTTCCTCCTCGATCTGTGGTAGCTTCTGGATCATAGCCCGGTTTTCATATTAACTCAACCTAATACCGCACAAAAGACCGCATGCTCTCCGGGTGACTTCGGGTACATGGTATTCAAAATGACTTGTGAAGTAGATAGTTGCGTCATAATAGTGATAAACTACTTTGTTTATACGCTAAAAGCATTAGATATTATTATAATAATTAGAACAGACATTATTCCGGTTGAAATGCAGCCTTTTCTTCAAGATTGAGCGGATACTTCGCTATGAATGTAGTCCCTGATTCGGGAAAGCTCGTGAACGTCACTTCTCCATTCAGGTATCGCCTGGTGAGCAGCCTCACGCTGTAGGTTCCGAGCCCCCTTCCCGGCCCTTTGGTAGAAAAAGAGCGATGAAACACCTGGAGTTGGGCCTCTCGGGGCATACATGCAGGATTGTGCACCCTAAATTCGACGCCATCGGCAGTTCTGCGGCAACCCAGGGTTACGACCTCACCTTCCTGCGATGCCTCCAGGGCATTTTTAAGCAGGTTGCCTATGACCCTTCTAAGTAGTGTGGGGTCCGTCGTAAACCTGACAGCCTCGGACTGCGGATCGATTAGGATCAGACGACCTTTTGCATCCCCGTGCTCACCGTACTGCAGAACCGCATCCTGAAGGATGCCGGTGCTGACGGTCTGAGCCGGGTTTACCGAAAGTTCGCCGCTTTCTGCTGCAGTCAGTTGCTTGTGGCCATCAATCTCTTCGATCAACCTCTTGGAAAGGGTATGGATTCTCTCTTTGACCTTCTCGACATCCTCGGTGCGCTTCAACTGCAGCAGTTCGGAAAAGCCTCGAATGGCCCCGGCCGTATTCAGGATATCGTGGAAGAATACACGCTCGAGTACCCTTCTCCTTTTCTCGTGGCTAATATCGTTAATAGTGAAAACGCAGTATGATTGACCTTCTATCTCGACGGGCGCTGCCCATACCCTGAAGTCCATTACCGCCCCTTTATCCCTGCTTAATATCCTGCATTCCCGTACGTCCTGGGCGCCATTGTTGCTCGCGAGGATTGCATTGACTGCTCCGCAGGTGCTGCAAAACTCGGTTGTGCCGCATCCGTGCTCGGTTTCGTCGGCATGAATACAATTCAAGATTTCCCCGGGTCGCAACCCGCAGACCGCGAGCCTGTCCTCTACGCCAAGGAATTCCAGGAGGGCTTTGTTTGCGAAGACTATTTGCCTTTCTTTATTGATGATGAGGCAAATGTTTGGAATGGCGTCGAGTATCCGGGGAAGGAGTGTTTTGCTCGATATATCAAAAAAACTGGCGCGGACCGCGTCCTGCGATTGTCGTTCCGCCGGTGCAAATTTCGTGAATGCCTTGCCTGGTTTTATCTCTCTCATGGACGATCTCCACAAAGTATCTTCATAAGAATATACAATATGAAGAAGGATTGGCAAAGTGGCCTTCAGAATTTGCCCGGGGTAAAGCTCTTTCGTCCTGCTGCCGGAGCCAGGAAGAGCGGCGGCCTTAAACGCGGCTTCACATCCGGTTAAGCGTTTCGTCCGCCAGCCTGTTGATAATGTCATCGTCTCCCGTGAGCTTCATGCGATGTTTCAGCCTGACGGCCTTCTGTGCTACGGTCTCAGCGGATGAAAAAGGTGATCGGATAAGAGCGGCGAGGAGTAATGATTCGTTTTCGTCCAGTCTCGAACAACTCTTGTGAAAGACCCTCGCCGATGCTGCCCCCACCCCTCGGAGATAGCCGTGGAAGACTGTCAAATTGAGGTAAGCTTCAAGAATTTCCTCTTTTGTCCATCGCCTCTCTATGGCCCGGGCGCTGCATATCTGTTCCCACTTCTTGCGAAAGTTTTTGGAAACTCTTCCCTTCTCCGCGCTTTCCTCTAACGTGTCCGCCAATTGCATGGTAACGGTATTCCCGTCCCTGTCACTTTTGCCGACAGCACCAAGCACCCCTGCATGCAAGAGGGCGAGAAGGTCAATACCGCTATGACGCCAGAATCGTATGTCTTCCGCCGCAACTATTGTCTTTACCAAAATGGGGGATATCTCCCGCAGTTCGACCCAGTTGGTTTTGTTGGCGGAGGTTTTTATCTTTTCCAGAACAGACCCTCTGTTCGCAACGGAAACGGTTTCCGTCAAGCCATATCGGGCCCTGACAGCCTCAAAAGCAGGAGGTGTCCCTTTCGAAAGTACCCGGTCAAGCACAAGAATGCCGTCAAAAACGAGGAGCGCGAGGCACAGACCGATAAGCACTCTATCTACGATTGCTCTTCTCATCTCTACTCCTGGGTAGTTTTTTTAATGGTTTGCTACTGGTACTTGTAAAGAAAGGCAGCCGTGCTGTTCAACATAACAGTTTCAAAATACATACCTCATTTAGTAATTTCAGGCAAGCTAATTTTATAGAAAAAGAATACTTTCTTAACCTGTGCCGTATTAAACCACAGCCGGCAAAAGGCAGAGAATCGTAAAGGTAACCGAATGCAGCCGCAAAGCCTTGAAAATTGACAAAGCCGGACACCAGAATATCTACAAGAGCGTTCGTATCTTTGAGCTACTCTTCCGACGTGCGCCCCATGCGAAAGGTATGGGGCGAGGTAAGTCGTCAGGAACAGACATTCTCCTCGTTACAGAAGGAAGAAGTACGTTTGACCGACCTGCACAAGGGGCTGAACGATATGATGGCGAAGCTACTCCTGGCGGCCCTTGCGCTCATCTCTTCTGCCTGCGTAAAAGTCGGTCCGGATTTTGTCCGCCCGGAAGTAGCGGTCTCGCAGAACTGGTTGGAGGCGGACGATACGCGTATCAGGAACGACGCGGTGGAGTATCGAAATTGGTGGCGTATCTTCAATGACCCGGTCCTGGATCGCCTCATTGACACGGCGTACCGGCAGAACCTCTCATTGAGAGCCGCCGGCGTAAGGGTTCTTGAAGCCCGCGCACAATTGGGCATCGCAGGGGGGCAGCTTTATCCGCAAACCCAGCAGGCCTTTGGCTCACTCCAGTACAACAGGGTCAGTGAATATTCCACTTTTTCTTCGTTCGGGAGTACCCTCACCACATACGCACAGGATCAGATAGGGATCACGGCGAGCTGGGAAATCGATTTCTGGGGAAAATTCAGGCGAAACATAGAATCTGCCGATGCTCTTTTAATCGCGACTGTTGCCGATTACGACGCTATGCTGGTGAGTCTCACCGCCGACGTGGCGAGCTCTTATATCTCAATAATGACGCTGCAAAAAAGGGTAGATATTGCGAGACAGAACCTGGAGGCGCAGCAGGAAAATCTGAAGATCGTGGAAGCACGGCTTCAGGGAGGGACTACCACGCAGAGAGACCTTGAACAGGCGATAACCGTACTGAGCAACACGGAGGCCACGATCCCCGTACTCGAAACACAGTTGCAGCAGGCCAAGAATGCCCTTTGCGTGCTCCTTGGCCTTCCTCCCGGCAATCTGACCGATATCTTAAAAGACGCAAAGGGCATCCCCGTGGCGCCTCCCCAAATAGCAGTGGGCATTCCGGCCGACCTCCTGCGCCGCCGTCCGGACATCAGGAGCGCCGAATACCAGGCAATTGCGCAGGGAGCGCAGATCGGCGTAGCCAAGGCCGATTTGTTCCCCGCTTTCTCGCTCAACGGCACGTTCGATTTCTCCGCTGTTAACATCGGGGGGGCGAGGCTCAGCGACATGTTCCGGTGGTCAAGCAGGGAATATGCGTTGGGACCGGCAGCCCAATGGAACATTTTTAATTACGGCAGGATCGCAAATAACGTGAGGCTCCAGGACGCGCGGTTTCAAGAGCTTCTCATCACCTATCAAAACAGGGTTCTTGCCGCGCAACAGGAAGTTGAGAATGCACTCGTCGGATTCCTGCGTGCTCAGGAGGCCGCCCGATTCCTCGTCAGGAGCGCAACGGCGGGAAAGGACTCGCTTTCACTTTCGGCCCTTCAGTACCAGGGAGGAACAACGGATTTTACCACTGTTTTGACTGCCGAGCAGGCCCTTCTCAGCACACAGGACAATCTGGTCGCTACTCTAGGGAACGTATCGGCCAATCTGGTTGCGGTCTATCGGGCGTTGGGCGGCGGCTGGCAGATCAGGGAAGGAATGGATCTCATACCTGAAGAGGTGAAAAGGACCATGGCGAACAGGACCGACTGGGGAGATTTGCTCAATCAGGCAACGTATATGGCACCTACATACAGGGAACGGGGCTCTGCCGTCCGCCTGCCCGACTGGTAGCCACATCCCTGCCGGCCCCGGTACGGTGAGCCAGTGACTTAACGCCTCTTCCTCTTTATGAGGGGACGACGCGAGCCCCAATATATTGAAATGAAAATGTAGGGTGACGAATCCATGGCAATAAGGAAGACAAACATAAGACGATGGGCGGTATTATGTCTCACCTTCCTGGTGCTCCTCGGGTTGTCCGCTCCCGGTTGCCGCCAGAAGCCGAAGCAGGAGCCCCCTCCGCCGCCTGCCGTGACAGTGGCCCGGCCCGTGGAGCAGCGCGTCACCGATTTCATTGAAGTCACGGGAAATACACAAGCCGTAAAGACCGTCCAGCTCAGGGCACGCGTCGGCGGATACCTGGAAAAGGTCCTGTTTCAGGACGGCCAACTGGTAAAAGCAGGACAACTGCTTTTCCTCATTCAGCAGAACACGTATCAGGCAAACATCCAGCAGGCTGAGGGCACGATCCTGCTGCAAAAGGCTCAGCTAGAGTATGCAACAACAGAGCTCACCCGCTACTCCAAACTGCTTTTGCAGAAGGCAGCCGCTCAAACCGATGTCGACAACTGGCGCTTTCAGAGAGATTCGGCCCGGGCGAACCTGATTTCAGCCGAGGCGCGACGGGATCTCGCAAAGCTCGATCTCGGCTATACGGAAGTCAGAGCCCCTTTTGACGGCCGCATAGACCGCCGGCTGGTAGACCCGGGCAACCTTGTCGGTTCCGGGGAAGCCACGGTTCTCGCTGCCGTCAATCAGATCGATCCCATCTATGTTTACTTCAATATCAGCGATACGGACCTGGCCCGTCTGAGAGGTGAGGGACAATGGGCGGCAGAACGGGGACTTGCAAAGAAATGGCCCGTTTTTATGGGACTTCTCGAGGAGAAGGGTTACCCGAACAAAGGTGTCCTCGATTTTGCCTCGATCAGCCTCACACCTACGACCGGCACCTTGCTCATGCGGGGCATCTTTTCAAACCCCAGGGGAAAAATCCTCCCGGGGGTATACGCCAGGATCCGGGTGCCGGTCAGGGAAAGACCGGCTTTGCTCGTGCAGCAGGAAGCAATCGGATCTGATCAGCAGGGCTCGTTCGTGCTTGTGGTCAACGCACAAAACATTGTGGAACGGCGAAATGTGAAGCCATCCGTGCTTTTGGACGGTTTCCGGGCAATCGATGAAGGTCTTGCAGCACAAGAATGGGTAATCGTCAAAGGTGTCCAGAAGGGCATCCCGGGGCAACGGGTTACCCCTCAAAGGCAGGCAGACCAGGGAGCGCGAAGGACCTCCCCGCAGCCCGAAGGTTTTTCGTCCGGGGCTCACCCATGATCTCCCGTTTTTTTATTGAACGCCCCATTCTTGCGAATGTCCTTGCCGTGGTGACCATCATCATCGGTCTGATAAGCTATATCAGGCTGCCTGTCGAAGAGTATCCGCCTATCACGCCTCCTACCATCCAGGTAACGGCACGATATCCCGGAGCGAGTGCTTCCGTGGTCGCCGAAACGATCGGCGTGCCCATCGAACAGGCGGTCAACGGGGTGGAACGTTCTATTTACATGTCCTCGACGAGCAGCAGCGACGGCTCGTACACCCTGACCGTTACTTTTGATGTGGGGACAGACCTGGACACATCCCTCACCCTGGTCCAGAACCAGGTTAACGGTGCCCTCGCCCAGCTCCCGAGCGAGGTGCAGTTACAGGGTATTGTGGTGAGGAAGGTATCGACGAATATCCTCCTCGTGGTCAGCCTGTTCTCGGAAGATGACCGGTTCGACGAGGCCTTTCTGTCGAATTACGGAATTATCAACATGCAATACCCCCTGGCCCGTCTTCCCGGGATCGGACAGGTACGGGTGTTCGGCGCCGGTCAGTACAGCATGCGCGTCTGGCTGGACCCCGACAGATTAAAACAATTCGGCCTCACCACAGCCGATGTGCTGAATGTTGTTCGTGATCAGAACGTACAGGTTGTCGCGGGTCAGCTCGGGGCGCCTCCGGTGCCCGAGGGTCAGGCCTTTCAGTTTACCATCAGCAGTCTCGGCAGGCTGTCCGACAGCGACCAGTTCGAGAACATCGTCGTAAAGAGCGGTATGGATCAGGCTGCCCAAATAGTGCGGTTGCGCGATGTCGGACGGGTAGACCTCGGTCAGCAGACTTACTCCAACTACGCCAATACCGGCGGACTGAGATCGGCCCAGATCGTTGTCTTCTCCCTTCCCGAGGCAAACGCTATTGCTGTTGCGAACAGCGTCTATGAAGCTGTAGCGGCAATGAGCAAGGATTTTCCGCAAGGCTTGCAGTACAAGATCCATTTTGATACGACCCGGTTCGTCCGCGAAGCTGTCTCGAAGGTATATGAGACCCTTATCGAAGCAGCCATACTCGTGCTTATTGTCATCATGGTATTTCTTCAGAATTTCCGGGCACTCCTCGTGCCCGCCACCACTGTCCCCGTTACCATCATCGGTGCTTTCGGGGCCATGATCGCCCTCGGTTTCACCATTAACCTGATGACGCTCTTCGC
>MVRP01000191.1 GCA_002067405.1 Syntrophorhabdaceae bacterium PtaU1.Bin034
GGGTACCGTGGAGCAGGAGCAGAAAGGGGTTACAGCGCCGAGACCGGAGCCAAGCATGTACTGTACCCACGTCAGTTTGTTGGAAAGAAAGGTCCGCACACGGGACGGCGGCAGGTACTCCATGAGAACCCCGATGATAAAGGCGACAGCCACAAAGATCAGGATGAGTTCCGCCGTTATGATCGTGAAGAACTTTGCGGCGGTGACAAGATTGTTGATGGCAAACATGCTGAATACCTCCTGTTAGCTTGACAAGCAGTTCTATATCCCGGAAAGGCGGGCTCTGATATCATCCAGGAAGACAAGGCCGTTATCCTCGACCGCCCTGTATATGTACGGAATCGTGGACCTCCACGCCTCGAGTGCCACCTTGCAGGCATCGATACCCGACGGAGTGAGGGTATAGACCCGCCTTCTCTGCGCACCCTTGAGTTGCTTGTCCGTACTGACCTCCGCATAGCCCCCCCTCGTGAGTTCCTTCAGGATGGGATATATGGTCCCGAATGTGGGGACACAGCACCCAGCGGTCATGGATTCAAGCTCCCTCAACACCCCGTAGCCATGGTTGGGACCCCTCGATAGAACCTTCAGAACGAGGACCTTCGTAAGACCCATATTGATCAATGACTTCCAGTATTCCGGGTCGGCAAGATCGTCAGGGAATGTACGTCGCATTAGAATTCTCCTTTTTATAATCACTATCATTATAATAATCACCATTATAATAATGATCGTTAGCCCTTGTCAAGTGGATTTCCTGAAAACCCAGCAGACGGTCCGCTGTCCCATGGAAAGAGGCAACAAGCAGGAATGCTGGAAACTGTGCGTGCACCTGACCAAGGATAGCGAAGCGGCGAAAAGAAACTAAGCGAAATCCATCGACATCAAACGTCGGGAGACGAAGCGGGACCCTTGCAGGGCTTGTGTTTCATTGAATTTCGTGCATTGCCTCCAGGCCGGGAGACCCGTACGCTGTCCGCCCTGCCTGTCCAGGGCTCAGCACAGGCTGGGCGATTGCGGATGCATGTATGCCGTTCATGATCGGGCCCTCAAGGACCTCCGGCACAACCCGCCCCTGACATGGCTGTCTACTCCTCTCCACCGGCAACCTGACCTCTGCTATCGTAGAGTCTTCCCCGGAGTGAGGCCAGCGCACCTTTTTTTCTTGAAACGGGAATTGCCTTTCGTGCCAGAAAGGTCAGGTGCTGGACGATCTTTTCATGCATAACACCTGGAAACCCGAGGACTGCCTCATCTGCACCGATGTCTGTCGCATCCCTGCAGCCATAACACCCATAGGACAAATTGAGCCTTTGATCGAGATAGGGAACAATTGTTGAATCCACGCAGGTCGCCTGAAGGATGGCGGTTGAGCTGGTGATTCGTTCACCGCCCTTTGCGTGAAGGCAGGCAAGTGCAACCCACATGAGCCTTTCCACCCGGTCCTCGACCACCACAACGTCAGAGACGTAAAGGGCCTTTTCAAGGGGATAGAGGTGAAGTGCGTTTATTCCCATGGGCGTAAGGCGAGGCATGCGTTTAAACATCTTTTTCCCCACCGCTGAATCCTGTACGATTCCGAAACCCATAAGTCCCTTTCCTGACCTGAGTCCATCTGGCAAGGGCTTGAAACCAAAGGCTGCAGCTGCCGCCGGGCAGGCTATCCCTCCGGCATCGAGGACCACGCTCTTCCCATGGCGTGCCCTCATCAATGACTGACAGTAACGATGCTGCTTGAGGATCCGGCTGCCCTCGGGATAGCCTGTGCCCTCCCTGAGGAAGCGTACCCCCACAGGAGAAGAATCCAGACCGAGGATCCTTATCATCTCTTCACCTGACCGTCTTATCTGGACCAAGGTATCATCCAGGCTCATTCATCGCACCTCTCTTTACGTCCTGGTCTTTTCGACGAGACACTCCATCCCTTCTATTGCTGTGGCAAAGGCTGTAGAGGCAATTGCAAAGCGCGTGGCAGGAATGGTCTCGGCGATCTCTTCTTTTGTAACTCCGGCGCGATGGGCAAGCTTGATGAAAGTTTCCGTGCATAGATGACACCCGACGGCGGCTGAGGCTGCGATCATGATAAGATGCTTGTATTTCGGCGGGATGTTGGGAAGATCCATGACGAATTTTCGTTCCTGTGCCTGTTTGGGAATCCATTCGGGGATGAGTTGCTACATGAGCACCATGGGCCTTGGCTCTTTTCCTAATCCTTGTTCCATCATCTTCAAAATGTCTTCAACGCTCTTTGGTTTTTCTTCCATGACAATGCCTCCCTTGTGTTGAATTCTCGTCATTGAGATATAACGAGTTTGCCTTTCTTTACGGCAATTATCTCTCCCGCTATACTTATAGCGATTTCTTCGGGCGTCTCGGCACCGATATCAAGTCCGACAGGGCTTTTCAGGGTCGAAAAGGATTTTTCCGGTATTCCCTTCTTCTTCAACTCCATGAGCATAGCACCCATCTTTCGTTGACTCCCGATCATTCCGATATATTTGAACTCCTTCACCAAGAGCTGGCTGAGAACCGCTTTGTCTCGCGAATATCCCCGTGACAAAAGCACGATATATGTTCTTAAGTCCGACGAGAGCCTGTCGGCATAGGCCCCCATATCATCAATACAAACATCATCTATATCGGGAAAATACTCTTTTTTAAGCAAGTCGCGGCTATCATCAACCACGGATACCTGAAAGCCCATCCTCTTCATCATTGGTGCCAGTGCTCTGGTGATATGACCTGCCCCGAAGATGACGAGCTTCTCGGAAGGAAGCAAGGGCTCAATGTACACCTCTACCGTCCCGCCGCACATCATGTCGAGCTTACCTTTTTCCAGATCAAGTGTAGAAGTGGTGATTCTGGGTTTGCCATGTTGCATTGCCGCTATGGCCTCCTCAATGATCTTGTTCTCCAGATCACCTCCTCCGAGCGACCCGATGGTTTTTCCGTCCTTTAGTATTACCATCTTGGCACCGGCCCTCCTTGGCGCAGATCCTTCCGTTCTGATTACGATGGCGAGGGCGGCCGTCTCACCGGCTTTCCTCAGATTGGCAAGAGCCTCGAACACATCTTCCATAGCACGCTCCTTCCAGGATATTCGCTACTTTTTTATCCAACCATCCTTTTGAGAAGGCTTATACGAAGCCTCAAAGACCGGTACTCAGCGATCTCTGGTCGCGTTCTCCAAACGCGACTTCAGACATTCTTTCAGAAAAAGCATCGCCTCTTCGCAATCCTCGTCGATAAGGATCCTCATCACACGAAGTACCTCTTCAGCGGAAAGCTTTATCACTATCTCTTTAATCGCCATGCCGGGTCACCTCCGCAAAGACCAGACGACACCTCATGCCGACATCACCTTAGTGCTTATGCAGATGATTGTTCTGTTCCTCCTTGTCTCCATGCTTCACCTGACAGTAAAGGCTGTTGTCGCAGTTCACACAGCTGCACTCGATCTGGAGGGTGCTGTGGTCCACTCCATACTCCTTCAGCATCTCTTCGATCTTCTTCTTCGTTGTTTCCATCTCCTTCAAGGTTTTGTCGTCAACAAGGATGTGGGCAGAAAATGCTACGTTGTTGTGCGCTATAGGCCAGAGATGGATATCATGGATATCCACGACGTCGGCCATGCCAGTGATCTTCTTTGCCAGCGTTTCCACGTCGAAACCCTTTGGGGTGAGGTTGAGAAAGATAGAGGTCGTGTCACGCACCAAACGGATGCCGCCCCATATGATAATGCCTCCAATGAGAACACTGGCAACGGGGTCCGCATATGTCCATCCCGTGAAATATATAATAGTACCTGAGATGATGACGCCCAGGGAAGAAAGGGTGTCGCCGAGGACATGCAGCCAGACGCTCTTGACGTTGAGATCTTCATGGCTGTGGCCGAGAATGAAGGCCATGGCGAGATTGCCCGCAAGGCCAAGAACAGCGATACCGATCATGACAGGGATGTCCACTGCGGGGGGAGACAGGAACCTCTCATATGATTCGTAAAAGATAAGTATGGCAATGACGAGAAGGCTCAGACCATTTATGAGCGCAGCAAGAACCCCGACCCGCTGGTAGCCGAAGGTGGCGTTCCTATCCGCCGGCCTTCTGCTGATGCGGGCCGCCACAAGCCCCAGCGCAATGGCTAAAGCGTCGGTCACCATGTGTCCGGCATCGCTCAGGAGGGCGAGACTGTTGCTCAAATAACCGCCAATCACCTCGCCGGCCAGGATAAAGATAGTCACAGCAAGGGTAATGGCAAGGCGCTTTTCTCCGGTTAGGCTCATAGTAGACTCCACAACATTTTTACGGCAATTGCAAAGAGCACAACGCCGATTATCTTTTTTACCTGTTTACCTTCGAGCTTCCTATGCATGAGCCACGAACCGACGAGGGCCCCTGCTATCGAGGCAACAGCGGAGAAGGCAAGAAGAGGCCAGTTTATGCTGCCGAAGGCCGCGTGACCGAAGAACCCGCTCAGCGATGCGAAAACAACTACAAACGCGGTCGTAGCCGATGCGTTCTTAGGGTCCAATCCCAGCCACACCAGGGCGGGCACTATAAAATTCCCTCCTCCCACTCCAAGGAGACCCCCGAGGTAGCCCGCGCCGATGCCGAGGCTGATGCCGGTTTTCAGCTCCCTGCCTGGCGAACCGGCTTCCTCCTTTCTCTTCTTTGGTGAATAAAAGAGCATCATTGAGCCCGCGAAGACGAGAAAGAGGGAAAAGACCACGATGAGCACGTTCCTGGAAAAATACTTGGTGGAATATGCCCCGATTGGAGAGAAAATAACGGCAAGAATGATAATCGGTATGGCTGTCCTGAAATTGACCAGCTTATACCGGATGTAGTTGACGGAGGCGAAACTCATGCTGACCGCATTCAAGAGAAGAGCTATGGCCATTGCCTCGGTAAGGGGAATACCAAGCCAGTAAAAGGTGGGGATGATGATGAAAGCCGCTCCCACTCCGGCGACTGTGAGCACCGTGGTAAACAGAAAGACCAGTATCGAGGCAATGGCCGAAGTCATCATGTTTTGTAGCCTGAACAGGGAATGCAATACTGTTTACCATCTTTTGTCCGCACGTAACGCTCAAAGACATACTCGCCGCAACCTTCGCATTTTGCCTTGTTGAAAGACCCCTTGATCTTGTCGTGCTTATGGTCGGGGATCTTCCGGACATTGAACATCTCCTCGTCAGTCGCACCGAGAACTATGTCAATGACCTCAAGCCTGACGGGTTCCGGAATCTGTGATGGTTCCACGCCTTTTTTCCGATATGCAAAAAATTCGTACTTCCCAAGCCCATCGGAGAACTCAGGTTTGATGGCCACCCGGACCGAGCCGTTGTCCGGCGTCCAGAGAGTGGCCGCTAGTTTCCCGTAATTCATGCGTTCCATCATGAGCTTGCCATAAGTGCAGCCCGTGGCAGCCTGAAGGCCGTCCATCAAACATGTTTGCGGATGGCCGACACCCAGTTCGCTTTCAATAAAATACTGGTGATCCTGAGCCCGCTCGACGCCTAATGTCTTGAGCATCAATACTCCCATCCTGAAACCGATGGGCATAAAGGGACAGCGGTGTCCGTGAAACTCCCATGTCCATTCGGGTAGCCTAAACATGTTTCATACCTCCTTTCCTCGAATTTTGCGGTACGCTACCGCCTTTGCGCTTCCCTGTTTTTTCATTGTGAACGTCCTTCATGCGTTCCGTTGTTTTCTACATACACGGGGTTGTCCTCGCAGCAACCGGTTCTTTTGCCTGTTATGGAAACAGTCCGCTCCGATTCTGGTTTTCCCAGCTGAAACCGTTCGAGCCGTTCCCTGTCTGCTTTGACCTCTTCTCCCGAAATCCTATCATTGACGGACAGGAGCAGAAACCGTTTGAACATATCGGATTCGTTGAGGCTGTAATGAATCCACTTACCGCGCTTTCTGTCCTTAAGCAGCCCGGAATCCTTTAATGCACGGAGGTGAAAGGAAATCTTTGGCTGAGCCATCCCGAGTGCGGCTCCGATGTCGCATACACAGAGTTCTCCGTGTTGGAGTAACTTGACAATTCGCAGCCTCGTCCGATCAGAAAGGGCCTTAAATATTCTGGCCGTATCATCCATGTGATCTCCTCCACGTGTCCGATGCTCAAGAAAGCCCGCCGCAGAGGCTTCTCTGTGAGTATTTCCTTAGACAGACTGTCGTATATCCTGCTTCCATAATGCACACCTCTTTCCATCGCTCACATGATGGCGTTGAAGAGATATCCTACGGCAACAATCGTAACCGCCATAATCCCCATAAATACCACCAGCAGCTTAACTTTCAGAACCTTTCTCAGTATGATCATTTCCGGGAGCGAAAGCGCAGTTACAGCCATCATGAACGCCAAGACCGTGCCCAGGATATCTTTCGTGTTGCATCGCGCGTACCCGATCCTTTCCCTGAAAGTCTGCGTGCGGATCTGTTGATTCTCTCCCACATGCATGTTATAGACATATTCTTCCGCCCATTGTTCGAGCTTAAGCTTCCCTATGATGTACCCTGCTATGATAGCTACAAATAGACCTGTCCCGATATAAACAGCCGTGACCTGCCACCCGAAAAGGGCCCAGAGCAACACAATGGCCACTTCATTAACCATGGGAGAGGATATGAGAAACGAAAAGGTCACGCCAAGAGGAACGCCGCCTTCAATGAATCCTGTAAAAAGGGGTACTGCGGAGCATGAACAGAAGGGCGTAACGATTCCCAGAAAAGCGGCTAAAATATTACCAATAAAGTCTTTTTTATGTGATAACACCTTCCGAGTCTTTTCCGGTGGGAAAAAGCTCCTTATGAAAGAGATTGCGAATATAATGACGACGAGAAGCATAAAAACCCTTATCGTGTCATAAATAAAGAATTCTAATGCTCCCAAAGCCGTTCGCCCTGAGTCAGTCTGAAAAGGTCATATACAATGTATTTTGAAAAATCGCCAAGCATATTGTACCTCGCTTCATATAAACTAATATTGATATATAATAGTTGTATACGGTCTGATTGTCAAGGGTCGGTCGAGATACAACTTCAAAAAGCTAAGGGATGAACACGGCGAGATGGATTTGGCGTAAACCCGTCTTTTCCGGATGATGCCCCATGGATTCATAGAAAGTTCAAGGCGTTTTATCTCTTCGTGACCAGAGGTAACCCGGCCGCCTTCCAGCCTTCGATGTCGCCCGCAACCTGTATGATCCTCCTGAATCCGAGCCCTGTCATGATGTCTATGGCTCCGGCGGTACGCCTGCCCGTCCTGCAATAGACAAAATACGTCCTGGACCTGTCGAGTCTGCCTATCTCCCGGGCGAACGCTCCTGAACGGTAGTCCATGTTGATGGCGCCCTTGATATGTCCTGCGGCAAATTCTCCGGGGGTGCGTATATCGAGTATGACAAGGTCGCGCGCCCTGCTGCTCAGCAATTCATGGGCCTGTTGCGGCGTGAGAAGGGTCACCGCGGGGTTGTGCCCGGCGAATGAAAGGTCCTGCCCCCGGGAATATGAGGAACACAGGAGAACAACGGCCAGAACCGCGAGCGCGGGAATAAGCCCTTCTCTCAGGATCTGCCTTATGCGCAAAAGATGCAATGCCATTCTGTCGTGTCTCCGGGGTGCCGGGGTTGAAACGAGGCCGCTATTTTGCGGCGCCCTTCAACTGGTTGAGGGCGCTGATAATATCGCCTGCCCCGACGTACTTGTTCTTCTTTCCATCCTTTTCAACGACACATGAAGGTGTCGCATCTATCTGGTCTTCCTTGAGGTGGTTCGTGAGGGCTGTGAAAACCTGTTTAGGATCGAAAGGTTTCAGCTTGATGCCTTTTTCCTTAAGTGCAGCCTCCATTCTCTCGGCACTGTCCACCCTGTTCTTTGCGGCCTCGATGAGGGCCCGTCGGACAAAAAGGGCGTATTCCAGTTCCTTCTTCTCA
>MVRP01000192.1 GCA_002067405.1 Syntrophorhabdaceae bacterium PtaU1.Bin034
TTACGGCAATGAAGAACAAAAGAGGAAGTATCTCAAAGCGACAACAATAACCGGTACGGTTCCCAGCGAGGACCATCTGAGCGATTTCCATTATACCAAAAACAGGGATGAATACGTTCTCAACGGTTCGAGTAAATTCGTATTCAACGGCACAACGGCGGACTATCTCGTCATCCTCGCGAAGGGCGAGAACTCACAATTCACTACGTTCGCTATTGACAAAAATTACAAAGGCATCAATACAGCGACGTTTTCCGAGAAGCTTGGAGTACGGGCGTGCGATATTGCTGAAATCGCTTTAAACAACGTAATCGTTCCCTCGGGAAACGTGATCGGAATGGAAGGTCAGGGACTCGAACAGTTTGACGCTTTTCTGGATAAACTCCGTATTTATAACAGTGCCCAGGCAATAGGCATTTCTCAGGGCTGCCTGGAAAAAGCGGTCAAATACTCAAGGCAAAGAGTCCAGTTCGGTCACCCTATCGGGTGGTTTCAAATGGTCCAATTCAAGATAGCAGAGATGGCTACAAAAATTGAAGCCGCCAGGAACCTCTGTTACAAGGCGGCCTGGGAATGTGATCATGGGCGGAAAGATCGCAAAGTGCTTTCTATGGCGAGCTGGTTCGCGCGGGAAGCGGCAGGAGTTGTGACGGCAGAGGCCCTGCAGATTCATGGCGGATATGGGTATATGATGGAATTGGATATCCAGCGTTTCTACCGGGACATCCAATTCCTGGAGTTTTTTGGCGCTTCCCGGGAAACCGAGAAAATGCGAGTTGCAGGGGAATTGACAGGGAAGTTGGACTGACGCGCCAAGTTGGTGGCTTGGTTGCCTCAGCAATTGGTATGCGACAGGTTCTCATGAAGGTGATTGCGCCAGGAAACGTGCTATATTCAGAAGAAGACCGGGAGACATTCGAAGTATGTTTAGGGGCAAAACCGGTAAAACAGGTGCCGGAAAACGACGGTTTACGAGTGAAGCTTTTGGAACCGGCTCGTCCGAGCTTACGTGCAAGTCTTTTAGGGGGTATCGACGAACATGGACAGAAAGAACAATGTGGATAAAAAAGAACTTTTGATTCGTACTGCCATTGATCTTTTTGCGAAAAAAGGATATGCAGACACGTCCATCAGGGACATCGGAAAGGCGGCGAAAGCCAATGTTGCGCTTATTTATTACTATTTTCAGGATAAAGAAGCCATACTTCACAACATCATCGAACACTCTGCAAGGGAACTCCTCGTTATTCTGAAAGAAATCCAGTTAAAGGAACCGGATCCGCTTGAGTGTTTGAAGAAGATGATTGCGCGGCAGATCCTCTTTTCAAGTGAATCCTGGAAAGAGACCAAACTTATCGCAACAGAAGGCGACCGTCTTCACGGGCAGGGGAAGAGCGTGTGTCTGAAGCTGCAACGGGAAATCTATGATCTCTATATGAAGCAGCTGGAACGATTGAAGGAATCAGATATTGTGGATGATATCAATTTGACCGTCACAAATTTTGTGATTTTTGGCATGATCAATTGGTTTTACCGTTGGTATCAAGAAGGGGGACCACTCAACGAGGAAGAGATAGCAAACGAGATGACAAAAATATTGCTTTTCGGTGTCTTAAAGAAGTGATTTAGAAGAAGGATTTTATTTAAGGAAAATCGTCAAGGAACTCTCAGGGGTACCGGCATCTATGGCTTAGCATCGATCATTGAGCGCAAAAATTAAGACAAAGTATCGAAAAAGGAAGGCCCGGATGAAGGATTTTGCGCACCGCAACGCGACGTCCGTGGATGAAGCGGTAAGACTTCTCAAGAAAAACAAGGGGAAAACGAAATTGAATGCAGGCGGCACAGATCTCCTTGGGCTTCTCAAGGATATGGTGTTGCCGGACTATCCCGAAACGCTTATCAACGTTAAGGATATCGCCGGGCTTGATTATATCCGGGAGGACAAAGAAGGCCTGCGGATCGGGGCACTCACGAAGCTGAAGCACCTCGTGGATTCACCCGTGGTAAGAGAGGGATACCGCCTCCTCGCGGAGGCGGCAAAATCAGTGGCCGGTCCGCAGATTCGGAATATGGCAACGATCGGCGGGAACCTTGCACAGGATGTTCGATGTTGGTACTACCGGTATCCCGATCAGATCGGCGGCACCATCAAGTGCCTGAGAAAAGGGGGAACCGTGTGCAACGCCCTCGCGGGCGAAAACAGGTATCATTCCATATTCGGAGCTGCGCCTCTTGCCTCGCACCCGTGTGCCGCGCACTGCCCCGCCAACACCGCCATACCCTCTTATCTCGAAAAGATCAAGAACGCCGACTTTAACGGTGCAGCACGTATCTTTGTCGAGTTCAATCCCATGCCTGCCATAACGGGTCGGGTCTGTCCGGTCTTCTGTGAACCCAACTGCAACAGGACGGACCACGATGAGCCCGTGGCTATCAAGTGTGTGGAAAGGTCTCTTGGTGACTACACGCTCGATCACGCAAAAGAGATTTATAAAGGTCCGGAAGCCGAATCGGGAAAGCGCGTGGCAATCGTCGGGTCAGGGCCGGCAGGTCTTGCTGCGGCCTACTATTTGAGAAGAGCGGGCCATGCGGTGACCGTGTACGAAAAGCTTCCCGAAGCAGGGGGAATGTTGCGCTACAGCATACCCGGCTACCGGCTTCCGAAAGATGTTCTAAAAAAGCAGGTGCAGGCGCTGGCGGACATGGGAATAACCTTCACGTGCGGCACCGAGGCCGGCAAGATAGATGAGCTGCGCGATCGTTTTGATGCAGTGCTCGTCGCGACGGGGGCCTGGAAAGAAAGGGCACAAACCTTAAAAGGAGACGGCAGCGCCATTTCCGGTCTGACATTCCTGAAAAAGGTGAGTGAAGGTGATAGAACCGTGCCGGGGAAAAAGGTCGCCGTGATCGGAGGGGGCAACGTAGCCGTTGATGTGGCAAGAACACTGGCGAGACTGGGAGCGAAACCGGTCGTCATCTACCGGCGAACCCAAAAAGAAATGCCGGCTTTCAAGGATGAAATAGAAAAAGCGCGGGAAGAAGGAACCGTCTTTCAGTACCTGACACTGCCCGTACGATCGGAAAAGTCCGGAGAGAAAGTCCTTTTGACCTGTGTCAAAACAAAACTCGGTTCGGCCGACGCGTCGAGGCGGCGCCGGCCCGTACCGAAGGAAGGTTCCGATTTTACCGCTTCTTATGATGCGGTAATCACGGCCACAGGGGAAGAACCTGACCGGAGTCTGCTCTCTGGGAAGATCAATAAGGACTCTGGCTATTTGCTCGGAGATAACCTTTACATAGCAGGAGATTTCAAGAATGGGTCAACGACCGTCATAGAAGCCATGACTTCGGGCCGGGAGGCCGCCCGGGTAATAAATAGCCGGATCGGTGCAAAAGAGCCATCCCAAAAGACCGTTTCATCTCTTCCACGTTTTACCTCTCCTGTTTACGAACGGTCTTCACGGCTCGCTATCGGCGAAGCTGCCGTCGCTGAACGGGTAAAAGACGTCGATCTTGAAGATTGCCGCGGTGCGAGCCTTCTTGAGGCCGAAAAGGAAGCGCGTCGCTGTTTCGATTGCGGTTGTCTCGCAATTAACCCGTCCGATGTAGGAAACGCCCTCGTGGCCTTAAGAGGCACGATTGTCACGACAAAAAGGAGCATCGGTGCGGAAACGTTCTTTGCTCCAAACGCTACTGCGTCAACCGTCCTCGAAGCAGACGAGATGATAACGGAAATCAGAATCCCTTCGTTACCGAAAGGAGCGAGGCAGAAATACCTGAAGTTCACGTTACGAAAACCGATCGATTTTGCGCTCGTGAGCGTTGCCTCTGTGCTGCAGATGGCAAACGGCACCTGCAAAGATGCAAGGATTGTCCTCGGTGCTGTTGCTCCAGGGCCAATCCGGGCGAAAAAGGCCGAGGAGATCATAATTGGCAAACCGATCACTGCCGAATTGATAGAAGAAGCCGCTGAAGCAGCGGTTGCGGAATCCAGGCCCTTGAGTAAAAACGGCTACAAAGTTCAGATTGGGCGGGCTTTGGTCAAGAAAACGCTTGAGGAAGGAAGCGGGGTGCATGACAAGAATTTGTCGTGACCTGATTCCTGGAATATTTGGGAGTTGTCTGCATAAGACGAAGAAACGGAATCAGCGCTTAAGCTGAAAGAGGTTGGGGGAGATATGACAGCGAAGCGGACGAAAAGGACCGCGAAAACCGTGACGAAAAACGGCGTTGCCTTTACCGTGAACGGACAAGCCTGCGATCTGGAAGTGGGAAGCACTATTGGACAGGTCAGTCCTGCCCATACACTTGCCTATACGCTGAGAGAGACTCTGGGCCTCACCGGCACGAAGATATCGTGCGACCACGGGGCGTGCGGATGCTGCACCGTGCTGATCGACGGTAAAGCAGTCTCTTCCTGCATGGTCCTCACTATTGAGTGTGGCGGGAAGGCAATAGAGACCATCGAGGGTTTGAGCGATCCCAGGACAGGGGCTCTGGATCCCATTCAACAAGCGTTTATCGACCATACGGCCTTTCAGTGCGGGTTTTGCACACCCGGGATTATAATGAGTGCCAAAGCCCTCCTCAAAGAGATTCCCAGGCCTACCGAGGAAGAGGTGAAGGAAGGTCTTTCGGGTAATTTCTGCCGGTGTATCAGCCACTATCAGGTGATAAGGGCTGTTCTGGAAGCATCGGAAAAAGCAAGGTGAGAGATATGGCCAACACATACAGGTTCATCGGCAAGACGACGCCACGGATGGATGGCGTTGACATTGTGACGGGGAAATCGAAATTCCTTGATGATCTCAAGGTCCACGATCTGCTTTACGGGCGGCCCCTGAGGAGCCCTCATGCCCACGCGCTCATCAAAAGCATCGACAAGACCAAAGCTCTGACCCTTCCCGGGGTGAAGGCTGTCCTGACCTGGAAAGACGTTCCTGATTGGAGAGGTGGGACGCCCCGGTCTACGCCCATACTTGGACGTAAAGTCCGCTATGTAGGGGATGTGGTGGCCCTCGTGGCCGCAACAAGTCCCGCTGTCGCTGAAAAAGCTCTCGGGCTCATAAACGTGGAATATGAGGCCCTGCCTGCAGTCATGGACCCGGAAGAGGCGCTGAAGCCTGGTGCTCCGCAATTATACGATGAGTCTCCGGGCAACATCGCAAAGCCCGGTGTTGGCATGTTCGGCCCCAAGGCCCTTCAGGAGATCATCATGGGGGACGTCGCAAAAGGATTCCAAGAGGCCGATGTCATTACTGAAGGGACATTCGCCTACGAGAACATGCCGAACCCCATGCCGCCGGAGCCTCCGGGGGCTATTGCGTTATGGACCGACCCCAATCTGCTTACCCTCTGGGTGTCGAACCAGTCCCCGTACATGGATTCCGTTATCCTTCACCATGTGATGGGCCGGAAAGTTAAGGTGAGGACTATCGGAGGGGCTTGCGGAGGCAGCTACGGGACGAAGACGATGTCCTGGCAAATCTTCTGCTATGCAGGGCTCCTCAGCAGGGCCACAGGCAAGCCCGTAAAAGTGGTTTTGACCAAGGAAGAGCACCTCGCCGCCTACACCTTGAGGCCTGCCTGCAGGATGACAGGCAGGGTGGGGATGAAAAAAGACGGCACGGTCACCGCGGTAGCGGGTCAATGGATTATCGACACGGGCTACTATTCCCTTACCACGCAGGCGCAGGTTGCGGTCGGCGCCGGGGAAGCGCAGATTATGGTCAAGTGCCCGAATTGGGACCTTAGACCAATAGTCGTCTACACGAACCGGAACGCCTCCGGCATCGTGAGAGGTTTCGGAGGTCAGGAACTGAAGTGCGTGCTTATTCCGCTTTTGAGCCTTGCCATGCAAAACCTCGATATTGACCCTTTCGAGTTCCTGAAGAAGAATTTCGTCAAACCGGGCGACGGCTACTACTGGCGCGACGGCATCTGGTACACGTACCGCGGGGCGGACTACACAAGGGCCATGGAGGAAGGTGCCCGGCGATTCGGATGGAAGGACAAGTGGAAGGGTTGGCTCACGCCTACCGCGGTAAACGGCACGAAGAGGATCGGTGTTGGCGTTGGCGTCCATGGGAACGCCGATGTCGGCGAGGACTCGTCGGAAGCGTATGTCCGTCTCCATCCGGACGGTACCGTCTGGCTCTCTTCATGTTTTTCGGAACATGGTACGGGCCAGAGGAGCAATATTGTAAAGATGGCGGCAGAGGTGCTTCAAATTCCTATGGAGCGTTTCACCCTGACCCCTTCCGATTCAGACACGAGCCCTTATGAATTGGGACCCGCAGGTTCCCGGGGAACCTTTACGATCGGGAATGCCGTGATCAGAGCAGCGGAGGATGCCCGTAGGAAACTCCTTGAAATTATTGCGCCAATGTTAAAAACGCAGCCCGAAGACCTCGACACGATTGATGGGGTGGTGTTTGTAAAGGATAATCAGGAAAAGAAGCTGCCCTGGAAGGTAATGGGCGTCGACCGGACTGTTACCGGTTACGGCCGTTTTGATGCGGATTATACCCTGAGCAATATCATGATGTCTTTTGTTGAAGTGGAAGTGGACACGGAAACGGGAAAAGTTGACCTTCTCCGTGTCGTCAATGCCACGGACGTGGGGCAAGTCATTGACCCTCCAGGCATGCAAGGTCAGCTTTACGGCTGCCTGGGCTCCGCCGGCATCGACAGTGCACTCTTCGAGGAGATGGTTCTCGACCGCTCGACGGGCCACATGTTGAATGCGAATATGATTGACTACAAGTGGCGGACGTTCCCCGAACTGCCGCGAATCGATAACGTGATCGTCGAAACGCCGGTGGAGAGCACACGTTTTCATGCGATAGGGGTCGGTGAGATCGCCACATCCCCCGGGCCGTCGGCAATACTGATGGCAGTATCAAATGCCCTCGGCATACAAATGCACGGCTATCCCATGACGCCGGAGAAGGTACTCGCTGCCCTTCAAAGTCAGAGGCATAGGCAAGTCAATACTTGATCATGGCCGACTTGCCGCTATCCCAACATCAATCTATCTCATCAGGTAAAAAAGGCACGCCTTATTACTTTTATCTCTTTCCACAACACCATCCTCCTCTAAGAGTTCGAGATGGCCGACAACCTCCGAAATACCCAGCATTACATGAAAGTCGGAAAGATGAGGTAAAAGTTGATCCATTATCTCGTACGGCGTGGAAGGTTTTTTAGTCAGGATGTCTATTATGTTCCTCTGGCGATCACGAATCAGGCTCAGAATTTCAGTTATGCGCCCTTGCGCGTCCTCTATTTCCTCTCCATGTCCGGGAAAAGCTCTTCGGAGTCCTGTATCCTTAATGTGGTTAAGAGACGATATATAAGCCTTCAAGCTCTTGTATCCCTTGTCCGTGTGAGACGGCCTTTGCACCACCGCATTGGATGAGACATTTTTTATCAAGAAATCACCTGTAAAGGCGAAGTCGTTTTGGGGATCATAAAGTATCGTGCACCAGGGTGTGTGGCCCGGAACATTGATGGCGGTCAAGAAAGAATCACCGATCTCGATTCGCTCTCCATCTTCGATGCGCTTAGACACCTGCACTGTGCACCCCAACCTTTGGGCATTACGGTAGAATTCGTGCAAGTATTCCCCTCCATCTTTAGGTGTTCCTGCCCATTCTAAAAAATGGCGGTAATAAAGCAAATCCTTCTCCAACTCCTCTTGGGGGTTTTCGAGATACTTCACTGCATCTTTGAAAATCCATACCTCAGCTTGGCTTTTGGTCACAATCCACTCAGCTGAGCCAAAATGGTCAAAATGAGGATGAGTTACTATTATTCTTGCCACATCTTCTATGGAATAACCAATTTTCTCAAGCGCCCCTTCCAAGTAAAGTGTCGCGGCACTCTCATTCGGTGGCACGTCTATGAGCGTCGGCACGGGTTCGGCAACGAAATA
>MVRP01000193.1 GCA_002067405.1 Syntrophorhabdaceae bacterium PtaU1.Bin034
AGGTCCGGGTTGCCCCTCACCTGGTCGATGGAGCCGTGGCTCGTCTGGTAGAGCTGGCCGAAGGTGGGCAGGTTCACCGAATAACCGGCCTTTCCCTTGAGGAGGGTCTTCTCCGAAAGGGCATACCCGAGCCCGCCGGTAAACCCGGGGCTGAAGTCGAAATCATCGGTGTAGGTGCCGCGGACACCGGCGGTGCCGGTCATTGGACCGAAGCGGCGGTCGTACTGGCTGCTCAGGTCCGCCATGGTGCGGTGGTGCCTTCCGGTCAGGGTGTGGTCGAGGTCGTCCCGCTCCAGGAGGCCGCCTATCCGCAGATCCCACAGGCCACTCTTCTCCGACCATGTCGTCTCCGATTTGACGCCCACCTTCAGGTCGTCCAGGGTGGAGGTAAGACCCGACTGGGACCGGTCCTTAAGGGTCACCAGGTCCCCGTAGGGATTGACCGAATAGGTGCCGGTTTCCCCCAAAAGGCCCGCGAGCCTTGCGTCCAGGGAGCCTTTTTGATACCTCTGGCGGGCATTGGGCGTGAGGTTGTCGAGAGGGCCGGGGGAGCCGAATTCGGAAAAATAATACCGGCCGTTCACCTCGTACCTGGTCCCGTCCTTTTGCTCCCTGTTCCAGTAGGCGCTGAAGCTCCCGTCGTCCTTGTCGCTGTTGTGGCGCTTTCCGTCCCGGTGCGTTCCGGCCCCGGTGAGCAGCATGTTGCCGCCTGCCAAGGGCACGACCCTGCTCGCACTGGCCTCGGCCAGGCCGTAAGAACCGCCACCCGCCATGATGGTGGTAGGTCTGCCCTTTTTTCCCGGTTGGCCGCCCGCAAGGTCGCGGGTGACGATATTGATCGCCCCGTCCGTTGCGCCGGGACCCAGCCAGACGGGGACAGGCGGCTTGAACACGGTGACCGACTCGATCATCTCCACCGGGATGGTGCTCAGGTCGACGCCACCGTACTGGTTCGTGTTGAGGGGCCTGCCGTTGAGAAGGACAAGAATGCCGCTCGATTTCCCCGAACCCCTTATGGATATCCGCGATCCGACCCCGGTCGATTGATGGACCTCCACGCCGGGCATGGTCTTCAACACCTCTTCCACGCTGAGAAGGCTTCGTTCGACGATCTCTTTCCGTCCGACCACCTCCACGTCCTGGGGATGGTTCCTGATGTACTCGGAGAGCCTCTCTGCAGTGACCACCATGGTATCCATGATGAAGGCCCTGTTGTCAGCCTCTTTCCCGAGGGCCATGGAAATGTAGGCAAGAAAGGCCGAAATCAACATAAATGTCAGGGTTATCCGGTATGCCACGTAACGTCTCCTTCCTGCACAAAAAAAATCCCCGGACCCGATTTTCAGGTCCGGGGATGCCGTTTTCCATCCTCCGAAATAAAAAAGCGACCGTCCCTTTACCACGGGGAACAAGTCTATGAAATACGTCTGAGAAGGTCTTCCGGCTTCCGGATCATCTTACTTGCCGCGTCTTCCCATCCCGCTTTAAGCGGAAACAGTGACATGGCTGCGGCTTTCATCCCCGGTTACGGCGGCGGGTCCGCGACGGATTCTCACCGTCTTCCCTGTTACGGCCTTATGAGGCCTCTCGAATGACTATTAATACCAAACCATCCATCGGGAGTCAAGCCCATTGAATAAAAAGAAGTTTGCGGAGCATTAGGCGTTTGAAACCCGACCCCCTCTCCCTGCGGGGGACAGTGCAGAGACCATATTGCGTGTACCGTCGACAAATAACACGAAGATCAACTGAGACAGCTCTTCAGGCGCCGGATCGTGTTTGGGGTCGAACCGGAGGCACATCCCGTCCAGCATGCCGAACAGGGCATAGCAGAGGGCCGTCACGATCTTGCCGCGGGGATGTTGGGCGAGAAAATCGGCGATTACACCCGTGACGATCTCAAGACAGCGTCTCTCCTTTTCCCTGATAATTTTCAGCCGTTTCTGGGACAAATTGCGAGACTCGTTGAGCATGATTCTCGCTGTCCGGGCGTTCCTTGTGGAGTGATTTACGAGACAGACGATAACAAGCCTGACCCTTTCGGTAGGGTCTGCAACATTCTCCAGGATTTCTTCGAGGTCCCGGAGCTTGAGATCTATGCAGGCAGAGCAGATGAAATGGAGAATCTCCTCTTTGCTGTGAAAGTAGTGATAGACACCCCCCTTTGTCATGCGTGAGGCTTTTGCGATGTCATCCATGCTGGTCTCCGGGTAGCCCTTCGCACCGAAGAGGCTCGCGCCGGCCCTGGCAATGGTCTTGATTTTCGTCATCTGTTGGTCGGTTCCGTTAACTCTGTCGTTCTTGTTTATCTTCATATGGATTTATCCCGCTGGGCTTCCCCGTAAAAATCCCGCCCCCTATCGTCCGGAACCGAACTCCCAGCTCAGGCCGGCGATCGCGTATGCTCCCGGCTGCAGATAAGGGTCCTCATAGATTTTATGGTCGAGAGCATTGTTCACTCTCATATAGACGGTCCATTCTTTTCCTATTCTGTACCGACCTGTCAGATCGAGACGGGTATAGCCGGCCTGGTCGAAATCGCCCTTCCATCTGAGCCTCGGACCCCCATAAAAACAGCAAGCAGCGAGAAACAGCCTTTCGCTCCAGTTGAACTCCAGGGAATCGGCGCCATAAAGGGCAGACTGGGGACCTTTGAGCACTTCGATCCTCCCTATGAGAAAAGGATCAAGCTTGCTCAATAAATTCCCTGTGCCGGCGGACATGCTCTCGTTGATCTTCATGCCGTCGATGAGGACGAGGAAGTTGCCGTCCCCGTAGCCGCGCAGCTTCGTGTAAACGTACTGGCCGGGGCCTCCCGAGCGTTTGAACTGGATCCCGGGTTCGTAGCGGAGGATATCCGTGGTGTCGGTCACGGCGCTCTGCGTGATCTCCTGCTCGTCTATGACCACCACAGAATCGGTGACCTGGCTCGCTTTCTTGTCTATCTTCGTGGCTGTTATCACCATTTCTTCCATGCGGGACACATCCTTCTCGCGGCCTTCAGGCGGATCTTCAGCCCATGCGGGTGTGGCGAGAGATAAAAGAGCCGCCATAACGGCTCCTGCCATACATTTGAACGGTAGAACTAGACCTTTCGTCATCTTTCTCCTCCTTCGGGAAAATGATCTGATGGATGCGAATGAGACAGGTCTTCCGGCTTTTAGGGCATTCTGCTTCGGCGATTATCTACTCGTCCGCCTTCCCATCCCGCTGTGGCGCGGGGCAGTGGCTTGTTTGCGTGGACTTTCGTTCCCTAATTACGGCTGCGGGACAGCGGGAGATTCGCACTCCTCTTCCCTGGCGTCTCTTCGCGGCACAATTGTCTGGATTTCCTGGGTATCTGCTCTTTTTTCACCTCCTTCCCGTTTCTTTGTCACGCCTCGTCACTATGGATGAAAAACTGCACGTTCAGCTATCCCTCACTCAACCCATGGACTGCATCGGACGCAAGACACCCTGTCGTGGCGCGTCGCCGGCAGCGCACCTTGCGCCTCCATTCGTCTATCCCACAAAAAATCCCCGGACCTGGGTTGACCCACGTCCGGGGATGCCGTTTTCCATCCTCCGAAATAAAAACGCGACCGTCCCTTTACCGCGGGGGACGAGTCTCTGCAAGCCTGCGAGAAGGTCTTCCGGCTTCCGGATCATCTTACTTGCCGCGTCTTCCCATCCCGCTTTAAGCGGAAACAGTGACATGGCTGCGGCTTTCATCCCCGGTTACGGCGGCGGGTCCGCGACGGATTCTCACCGTCTTCCCTGTTACGGCCTTATGAGGCCTCTCGAAGATTAGATATCATTAGACCTGATTGGGGCCGAAGTCAAGTACTTTTGGAGGAAACCGCTGTTTTATCTCATTATCCTCCGTTGACAAAGCTTCATGTCGACCTAAGTTAATAATATAAGGACGTTAATAACAAAAAAACGTTCGAACGCCAGGCCCCTGATACGGAGGATTAACCATGGCCAAGGGTTATGTGATCGACATCGAAAAGGCAACGGAAGAAAATACCTTCTTCAGAAAGGTCCTGTTTACCGCACCGAACAGTCAGCTCGTCGTGATGAGTCTGAAACCCGGCGAAGAAATCGGCACGGAAGTTCATGAACTCGACCAGTTCATCAGGATCGAAGAAGGGAACGGACGAGCGGTTCTCGACGGCGTGGAGCATGCCATCGAGGATGACTGGGCGGTCGTGATCCCTGCCGGCACCACTCACAACATCATCAATACGGGCAGCGAACCGATGAAACTTTACACGATCTATTCGCCGCCCGAGCATCCCGAGGGTACGATCCACAAGACGAAAGAGGAGGCGATGGCGGCCGAGCGCGAGCACCATAGCGGCGGCAAATAGGCTTTTTCACCGCATTGCCTGAAGGACTCTTTGCCCGTTGACTATGTTGTTTCATTCCGGAGCACAAAGGCTAATGGTCGTGTACGAATGAATAGGACTATCGGCACATCGGATGCCGGTAACTACCGGGGTTATCAGCCGGAGCAAATCGGCCCGCAATTTGCGGTATTTTTAGAAGGAGATCAACAATGACGAAACACAAGACAACAAATAATCCCGAAAAGGAAAAACACGAAAAAGCGCTCGCCCGTAGCGGCGAAATGCACCAGGTCGCCGGCGGAAAGCACCCGCCCCTCACCACGAACCAGGGCACCCCTCTTTCCGATAATCAGAACTCGCTCAGGGCCAACACCCGGGGCCCGACGCTCCTGGAGGATTTCGCCTTTCGTGAAAAGATCATGCACTTCGACCACGAGAGAATCCCGGAGCGTATCGTCCATGCGCGAGGGACGGGGGCGCACGGGTTCTTCGAGCTGACAACCTCCTTGCAGCAGTATACCCGGGCCAGGGTACTTACCGAGGTAGGCGAGAAGACCCCCGTCTTTGTCCGTTTCTCCACGGTGGCCGGCGGGGCCGGCTCGGTGGATACCCCCCGTGACGTACGGGGATTCGCGGTCAAATTTTATACAAAGGAAGGCAATTGGGACCTGGTGAGCAACAACATCCCCGTCTTTTTCATTCAGGACGCCATCAAGTTCCCCGACGTCATCCATGCGGTGAAGATGGAGCCGGACAGGGGCTTTCCACAATCGGCGACCGCCCACGATACGTTCTGGGATTTCATTTCCCTTAACCCCGAATCGATGCACATGGTGATGTGGATCATGTCCGACCGTACCATACCCCGTTCGCTGCGGATGATCGAGGGTTTCGGCGTGCACAGTTTTCTGCTAGTCAACGATGGAGGTGAATCAATCTTTGCCAAGTTCCACTGGCGCCCCAAGCTCGGCCTCCAGTCTACGGTCTGGGATGAGGCCATGAAGATTGCAGGCGCCGACCCTGATTTCCACCGGCGCGACATGTACGAAGCCATAACAGCCGGGAATTTCCCCGAGTGGGAATTCGCCGTCCAGATCTTTACCCGGGAAGAGGCTGAGAAATTCCCCTTCGATCACCTGGACGCCACCAAGCTGATTCCCGAAGAGCTGGTGCCCCTGAAAGTGATCGGCCGCATGGTGCTCGACCGCTGGCCGGAGAATTTCTTTGCCGAGACCGAGCAGGTCGCTTTCTGTCCGGCCAACATTGTGCCGGGCATCGATTTCTCGAACGATCCGCTGCTCCAGGGCCGCCTGTTTTCCTATCTCGACACGCAGCTTTCACGCCTCGGCTCGGTCAATTTCCACCAGATCCCGATCAATGCGCCAAAATGTCCGGTTACCAACCAGCAACGCGACGGGCACATGCAAATGACGCAGCCGGCCGGCCGTGTGGCTTACGATCCCAGCTCCCTGTCGGATAGCTCACCGCGGGAGACGCCCGACAAGGGCTTTCGCAGTTTCCCCTCGGTTGAAACCGGTGAAAAAGGCCGTATTCGCGCTGAAAGCTTCGCGGACCACTACAGCCAGGCCCGGCAGTTCTATATCAGCCAGGCCGCCTATGAACAGGCCCATATCGCCTCAGCCCTGGTCTTCGAGCTCTCCAAGGTCGAGGCAATGTATATCCGTGAGGCAATGGTCGGCCATCTGCGACACATAGATGAAGACCTCGCAAAACGGGTCGCAGCGGGTCTCGCCCTGGACAAGATGCCCGACGCGCCTTCGGCAGCGGCGCCCGTGCAAAAAATGCCTCCTTCCCCCGCATTGCAGATCATCGGCAAAATGAAAGATACCCTTGCGGGACGCACCATCGGAATCCTGATCGCGGACGGCTCGGACGGCAAGGCGGTCGAGGGCATCAGAAAGGCTGTGACCGGGGCAGGGGCGACCGTGAAGATCGTCGCTCCCAGGGTAGGCGGTGCAAAGCTCGCCGACGGCTCGATGCTCGCCGCGGACGGGCAACTCGCAGGTACGCCTTCTGTGCTGTTCGATGCAGTTGCCGTCATCCTCTCCGACGAGGGAGCAAAGGCATTATCGACGGAAAGTGCTGCAATGGATTTTGTGCATGATGCCTTCGGCCATTTGAAGGCAATCGCCGTGGACAAAGGCGGCCAGGCGCTTCTGAAAACAGCCAATGTAGGACGCGACGCGGGTGTTGTCGACGCCGGTAATACGGGCGCATTCATTGCTGCGGCAAAGACCCGGCAATGGGACCGGGAAAAATCCGTGAGAATGCTGGCGTAATAAGGGCTATCCGTAAAGCCTGATGTTTTTGATTACGAGCATCCACAGGGATCCTGATCCCTTTCCTTTCTCTTTGCCAGGGGCTCGATCACAAAAGCAAATACCCCGGCCGCGAGGGCACCCCCGCACAGGGGCCCGAGAACGTATATGGTGATGAGGCCGAAGGAGCGATCAGGCAGGGCGGCGCTTCCCCATCCGGCGAGGAGGGCAAAGAGCCGTGGGGACAGGTCCCGGGCCGGGTTGAGTCCCGCCTGGGTAAGGGGGGCCACGATGGAGATGATGATGGTCACCGTGAGGCCGATGAACAGCGGGGCAAGGGCATCGTTCGGCCGGCCGAGGTTGCACCCCTCGGTGAGAGAGAATATGAGGGAGACGAGGGCGAAGGTGCCGATGGCTTCGGCCAGGAACGCCGTCAGGGGCGTTACTGCCGCGGCAAGGCCGGCCCCGGGATTGGGATAGTACTCGCCGAACATCTGGGCGGTCTTGATGGAGGCGGGGGACCCGCGCAGGATATGGTTGACGCTCTCGTACCGGGCGATGGAGTCTCCGAACAGCAGGTAGAGCGTCGCGGCGGCGGCGAAAGCGCCGATAAACTGGGCGCATAGATAAACGGGCAGCTTGGACAGGGCCATTCTCCTCCCCAGGACCATGGCGAGGCTCACCGCCGGATTGAAGTGGGCGCAGGAGAGATACCGGGTCGCATAGATGGCGATCGTCACTGCCAGCCCCCATATGATGGCTATCTGGAACAACCCGGAATGGGCCGAATAGAGTACCGTGACAGCCACGGAACCGCAGCCGAAGAATACCAGCAGGAATGTCCCGACAAACTCCCCGACAAAATCATGTGACAATTTCATAAGTTCCTCCCATGAGCGGGCTAGGTTTTGTCAAAAAGCCAAGCCCTTTTTGCCGCCCGCTTCGCTCGATAAAGACGGATAAATGCGGATAAAGGCCAGAAAGAGAGAAGACTGAGTGACGGCGACAGTGCCGTCCCTCGGATTCCGGCCTCCGCCAGCCACTGTCGGCCGGGACCATCAAGATATGCGTATCGTATCCGTCCTTATCCGCTTTTATCTGCGGCTAAATAAAAGTTTTTTGTCTTTGTTCGCCTTAGCAGCATCATTTATCACGCACGATCAACAGCAGGGCCCGGCGCAGCAGGCGCTGCTGCCGGGGATATCTGCTGCTGCCGGGCTGCAATGAAACGGTCCGTAGTGAACGGACGTGTCTCCCGTAATCCTGAAATGCG
>MVRP01000194.1 GCA_002067405.1 Syntrophorhabdaceae bacterium PtaU1.Bin034
ATCAAAAAAAGCATCACAGAAAGGCACGCACTCTTTTGCAGATCCGGCGCATAAACAGCCGAGTAGTCATTCATTATTATTTCAAATGAATTATACATCGAGGCGGAAATTGCGGGAAGAATCGCACTCTGCCAAGTGTGAGAGGCAGCACCGGGGCCAAGGAAAGAGAAATCATGCGTCCATACGCTGTTCCTCGAGATCAAGCTCACGCTCGAGATTCCGGAGCACCTCATCGCTGATCTCACCCTCTAGGTGAAGCCGAACAAGTGCTTCTCTCTCGGAGCCTATCACCGTCCGCCTGATCTCGCGATGCTCGATGAGGTCACGGTCTTCGCTCGTGGCTGATGCTTGACGGCTCTGATGGTCGACGTGCTCGGACCGGTGCCGGTACATCTCGCGCAGTTGGTCAAGGAGCGGCTGATGCTGCGGCCATACGGGATAGAGTTGATCCAAACGCTTTGTTGCGGCTTCGACCAGCCGCTGTCTGGCTCTCGTTTCGTCATCATGCGTCTCCACATCCGCGCCTACCCGCAGATGCCGGATAAGCCTCGGCAGCGTCAGGCCTTGAGCCAGCAACGTGAAGACGATAACTGTCAGCGTCACAATGAGCAGGGCTTCGCGTCCATGAAAGGAGCCCGGCATTGCGACAGGCAACGCGAGCGCCGCCGCCAGCGAGACAACACCCCGCATTCCTGCCCAGGACAGGACAAGCCAGGAAACGAACAGGCTCCGCATGTTTTGCCCTCGTCGTATGAGCCACGGCGCGAACACGGTGCCGGCGATGAAGAGCGCGCGAACCAGAACCAGGACAAGGCACACAACGAGCCCTATGCCCACCAGTCGAATCGCCAGAGATGATGCAACGGAACCAAGGAGCACGGGCACTTCGAGACCCATCACAATGAACACGAATCCGTTCAGAAGAAAGGTGAGTATGTCCCACACGGCGCGACCGGTCAGCCGCGCGTCCGCGCTCATAATGCGCGAGCTATATTGCCCCAGGTACAAACCGGCGACAACCGTTGCGATTACACCGGATACCCCCAGTCGGTTGGCTGAAAGATAGGCAGCGTACGGTGTCAAAAGCGAGATGGTGATTTCCACAGGCGTATCATTGAGCCGCATACGGATCTGTACAATGAGCCAGCCTACCACAGCACCGATCGCGCCGCCGCCAAGCAGTGCGCCGGCAAAGGTGATTACGGCTGTTGTCCCTGAGAACTGGCCGCCCATTGCTGTTGCGAGCGCGATGCTGTAAATGGTGAGGGCAGTGGCATCATTCAGGAGGCTCTCGCCCTCGAGAATCGCAAGGATGCGCCTGGGTACGGTGAGCCGGGAGGCAATAGCTGTAGCCGCGATCGCGTCGGGTGGCGCAACAATCGCGCCGAGGACGAACGCAAGCGGCCATGTGATGCCGGGGATGAGCGCCCGGGCGACCACAGCCACGGCAACGGCTGTCGTAATAACCAGCGCGACGGCGAGAGAGCTGATGGTCCCGAGATTCGTGCGCAAGCTCCGCGGTGTCGTGAAGAAGCCTGCAATATAGAGAAGCGGGGGCAACACGATGAGAAAGATAACGTCGGGATCAATCTCCACACGAGGAAGATGGGGCACAAGCCCGAGCGCGAGACCCCCAATGAGAAGAAAGATCGGATAGATGATTCGGAGGTGCCGTGCAATGGTAACGAGTGCGGCAACGGCAATCAGCATGACCAAAATTAACTCGGCGGCGTTCATGCTACCCTCCATACTGAGGGCCCGGTATAACCCGCGACACGCGGTCGCGAGCGCTCTCGAGATAGCGACCTCCGACAACTTAAAGAGTTGTACCGATTCTATTGCTTGTCAACCCGAGGATCCGACTTGCAGCCGATTGCTGTTTAAGCTTAATACTGTTCACTTAACATCCTTAGTGTGGTAAAAGTGCTATCTGTCCAAGGAGGTGGGAAGATGGCACGAACTATTGCAGAGCTTCCGAAGGGGAATCGTATTACGGATTTTATCAGTCTGGGAGTAGTGGCGAAGACTTTCCCTTTAACGACGATTAAATCGGTGTATTTCTCAGGCCCGCACCAGGCTTGGCTTCGAGGCGGTGCAACGACTGCACGACGAAGTGGTGAAGCCCATTGCCACTGAATCGACGAAAGGGGCTTGGTACAGGCGTTGGCGCCTGGTGAGCCTGGACGGGAGCACTATGGATATTGCCGATGAGAAGGATAATGATCGGGTCTTCGGACGTCCGCCGTCGAAACGGGGTAAAAGCGCCTATCCGCAAATGAGATTCGTGTCGCTGGTGGAGAACGGAACACATGTACTGTTCGGAACCCGCATAGGAGCGTATCGGACAGGGGAACCGGCATTGGCGGAAGGGACGCTGACGTGTCTGAAGCCAGGCATGCTGTGTCTGGCTGATCGCAATTTCTACGGATTTGAATTGTGGAACAAGGCGTGCGCCACAGGAGCCGATTTGTTGTGGAGAGTCAAAAAGAATCTTCGTCTTCCTCACGAAAAAGACCTTGCCGACGGCCCGGCGGTTTGCCAGAGAAGGACTCCTCCGGGGGCTCCCGGTCAACGACAAGGGAGACTTTCTCTTTGAGCCGATCAGGAGACCGCTGCCCATGCCCCAGAGAGGCAAACGCTACCGAGACCGCCGCCTTACCGAGAATACGCCCAACCTACCGAACGAGGTGCAGTATGAAGCATGATCCTTGTGCTGGGCCATGCCTACCTTGGCCGGATCGGCGACAAAGCCGAAGAACCGTTCCGCGTCGGCGTAGGCCCTGTTCATCGTGGGGTCGTAGATGTCGGGCTTGAACACGCCCGATTTGAGGTTGATCGGGGATGATCCTCTTCGGCACTCCCCCGAAGAAGGCGAACGCCCGTTCATGGCAGTCGAGCCACATGCCTGCATCCTGATGGAACACGAAGCGGACGAACTTGTGACGACTGCAGGAGAGGGTCATGATGAAGGCCCACGCCCGGCGCATCCTCTGCGCGTCCGGATCGTACATGAGACCGGCATAGCCGAAGTCAACCTGGGCTTCCTCTCCGGGAGGCGTCTCGATGCGGACGGTCGCCTTGGTTCTCCCGTAGGAGAACTCCGTGCGGAGATACCGCTTGATGGTCGTATAGCCCACGTCGATCCCGTGATTCTCTCTCAGGAGCCGCCACACCTGTTTCGCCGTCATCTCCTTGTCTTCGAGGAACAAAGTGGGGAATTACCTTGGCCCTGCTACTGGGGAATTACCTTGGCCCCGATGGCCCTAAAGTGGGGATATACCATGGCCCTCGACATCAAGATTTGCACGCTTGAATTAATGGCCTATGCTTCGAGTAGCAATGTTTGAAGTAAAAGGGCTGTCTTCCCGGCCAGCCGTTCGCCTTTCGTGTGGTCGGCCCAATGAAGTGGGAAACAAACGCCCCTCTAAATACGATTTTTAGGGGGGCGTTTACTATCTCGACTCATTTCATCGCTTTTGTGGCATTATTGCATGATTTCTGGTATCCCACCAAGTTGGACAGATGTGCCGCGCTTGTCTTGGCGGTGAGGAGGAGGCACCCTGGTGCCCAATTTGGCAAGCCGGTAGCTTAAAGTGTTGGCGATGCCCAGATGTACGACTCGGCGATCTGGTACACACAGGTGTGGAATAGCAGAGAAGATTCGCCTCTACAGCGATCCTTAAAAAGCGAAGGTCCATTTTGCGATCTCGATCACGGGTGATGCTCAAGAAAGTCGGCGAATAGAGAGTGTCGAACATAGGGAGTTCACGTAGTATGTCCCGTGTCAATTTATCTCGTTGCTTAAATTCGTAGTAATACTTCAGTTCTGGGCTATTCTTCTTTCTTGACATCGCATTTGGATAGAGTGCAAAATGTGTAGCATGACTTCATATTCACGCTCTAAGATAAATAACCTCGTCACCGGCAGCAGTCGGGGGGCCGTTTTGACAACCACCTACCTACGGGGTCTGGGACTAAGCTACGAGCTCATACGCTTCTACGAAAAAACGGCGTGGCTGGACTCCCTCGGTTACGGTGCCTACAAGCTCCACAACGACCAGGTCGGGTGGGTGGGAGCGCTCTGCGCGATGCGTGAGCAGTTGAAACTACACATCCACATCGGCGGGAAGTCGGCGCTGGAGCTGCAGGGGTATGGGCATTTCGTGGGCCCCAGCATGCGCAATCTGTTTCTCTTCGGGGAGAACCAGGAGAAATTACCGCTCTGGTTCACGAAGTACCACTGGGGTATCGGTGTCCAATATTCCCGGGCATCGTTATTCTCCTCCCCTGTAGAAGGATCGCTCACGACACATGAGAAGAACGGCCTTTCAGTCGCCATGGCGAGCCCGGAAAGGGCGATCATGGAGATGCTTAACTTTGTCCCGAAGAAACAGTCCTTCTCCGAGGCCACCCTCATCTTTGAGAGTCTGACCGCACTCCGGCCGCAGCTCGTCCAGAGTCTCCTCGAGGCGTGCACATCGATAAAAGTAAAGAGAATATTCCTATGGATGGCGGAGAAGAACAACTACCCGTGGTTTCGCAAGCTGGATACGGCGAAAGTTGCCTTGGGGGCAGGCAACAGGGTCGTTGTTGAAGGCGGCGTCCTCGACACGAAATACTTGATAACGGTACCCCACGATGACCCCACCCATAGATAGAGACTCGATCTGCTTCAAGAAGGCACAACTCGTCCTGAAAGTGCTGCCGTTTCTCGATGAGGAGAAAGATTTCGCTCTGTACGGGGGAACAGCCATAAACTTTTTTGTGAGGGAAATGCCCCGCTTTTCGGTGGACATCGATCTCACCTATCTCCATATCGCCGACTGGGACACCGTTGACAACGAAACCACCGCGATGATGCTCAGGCTCCGCAAGCGTTTACTAAACGCGGGGATCAATGCGACAATCATGCCCAGCGAGGATGCGGCAAGGGGCATTACTGCCGAGAAGGATGGTATCGGAATCAAGATCGAAACAAACTTCGTTCTCACCGGCAACCTGTTTCCTACCGATCGGAGAGAGCTATGCGACACCGCGCAGTCGGTTCTCGAGATGTACGTCGAGATAAATGTGCTGGCGCTCCCCGAACTATATGGCGGTAAGATATGCGCAGCCGTTGTCCGTCAGCACCCGCGCGACCTTTTCGACACGAAGCTTTTGCTCGAAAACGAGGGCATCGACGACCAGACGAGAAAGTCCTTCATCGTCAATGTCATCAGCCAGGTTCGGCCAATGTCGAATCTTCTTGATCCTGATTTCATCAACATCGAGGTTGACTATACGTCGGCGTTTAAAGGAATGGCGCTCGAGTACGTGACCCTCGACGATCTACTTACCGCGCGAAAGAACTTACTCCGGACGCTCCGGAAGGGTATGACGGCCGAGGAGCGGAGCTTTCTCTTGTCACTCCAGAACAGGACCCCTGAGTGGAGCCTGCTCGGGCTTTCTGGTGCTCACGACCTACCAGCGGTAAAGGTAAGGCTTCAGAGGATAGAGGCGATGAAAGAGAAGGGGCACCGTGAAGAGACGGAGAAGCTGGTGGACTGTCTGAAGCTCTGGGGTTGTTGAGCCATTCACGTAACCTATACTTTGGATAACGGAGCGCCCCGGGTCACCACCCTGGTGCCCATTTTGGGCACGAGGGTCCCTACCGCAACTAACCAACTTGGTGGGATACAAGATATCGAGTAATAGCGCCATAAAATACGACGAAAATAATCAGAATGGTAGAATGCCCCTCGAGAAATGGTATCCCGAGGGGCATTTGCTTCCCACTTCATTGGGCCGACCACACGAAAGGCGAACGGCTGGCCAAAATGGGCCCAGGGTATGATCTTCTTGCACGCCTCTGCATTCGTCGCGCTTAATCGGGCATCAGAGTTTTAGAACCGTTAATTGATTCGAGTCAGTCGGGCCCGTTACACGGCCTGCGGTGGGTAACCCGAATGGTCCGGCAACCCGCCCTTTTGAAGTATACCGGGTGCAATGGCGCAGGAGTCGCGTGCTCCCGGTCGGCCACTCCGTTCGTAATCGTGATATTCACCGATCGCAAGGGTGGTCAGGTCTTGCTTCCTGAAATGGTGCTTCCTGACTCTTTTTCCATGGTCTCATCTTTCGAGCGGCAATCGCGAACCAAAAGCCGGTCAGGGGACAGGTGACCATTCTTAGGGACCGCGCCTTTGTGATTGAAATATATGAATCACAGTGCTATAGTTTGTAGTATTATGGAGAAGGTTGAGTGAGGGTCTTCAAGACGAAGTGGCTCATGCGGTATGCTCGACGGGAACGGATCAAGGACGAAAGCTTATGCGACGCCATCAGGCGTGCAGAACAGGGAATGGTGGATGCTGATCTTGGCGGTGGAGTAATCAAACAGAGGATAGCTCGGACGGGACAGGGCCGTTCAGGCGGGTACCGCATGCTCATTGCCTACCGTACAACTGACCGCTCGATCTTCCTCTACGGTTTTGCAAAGAATGAGCGTGAAAACATTGAAAATGATGAATTGACTACATTGAGAGAAATCGCGACGGGATGGCTCAACGCGAACAAAGAAGACCTCGAACGGGCGCTTGAAATGGGGGTTTTGCAGGAGGTGCAGTATGAAGAAGGACAACAAACCTAGCCGGCTTGCGAAAGCAATGCTCGAGACGGCGAAGGATATGCGAGAGGCCGGGATCCTGGACGAAGAAGCTTACACGAAGATTACGATGCGCCATCTTGGCGCCAAAGAAACGGCCGAAATCGAGCCACTGACCGGCAAGGACATTCGCACTATCCGTGAAAGGGCACACATGAGCCAAGCAGTCTTTGCCCATCATCTGAACGTAACAGTAGGATATGTGTCTCAACTGGAACGAGGTACGAAACGTCCAACGGGTCCTGCTCTGGTACTATTGAACGTGATCCGTCGCAAGGGGATCGAGGCCATCCTCTGAAGAGAGCAGATTTTAATCCTGATTCGACCTGTGAGTGCGGAGGATGACCATGGGATGATTTCCCAGTGGTAGCATTCATTTTCGTTATAAATGCCCTCGCGATGAATACACGGCGAATGGTACACGCCTGGGCAACCAGAAACCGCGATGCGTAATCTTCATCCGTGGCAGGACATGGTAGCGGAGGTACACTTCCTGTAACTCACAGGTTTGCTTTTCTTCTTGCGTAGCCTTCTTTAGGATGGTAAGAATTGTGTGGAGCCACAAAGCCCGTGCAACACGAGATGCATCGGCCGGGACGGTGGAAATGGCATACCAAGCAAGCACGAGAGGTGCACGTCGTGTACATTTCCAAAGTTACGATTCTGAATTTCAAGTGCTTCAAAGGCCAGTTTTGTCTGGACCTGAACAAAGGACTGAACGTCCTCGTCGGAAACAATGAGACGGGGAAATCCACTATTCTCGAGGCGATACACTTAGCGCTGTCCGGGCTGCTGAACGGCAAGCATCTGAGATTGGAGCTGTCCCAGGATATCTTCAATAATGATGTGCGAAATGATTACCTGCAGAGCTTAAAGGGACCAATTGAGGCGGAACTTATACCCCTGCCACCAGAAATAATTATCGAAGTATTCATAGACGGAGTAGAAGAGGATTCCCTAAAAGCGCCTTCATGAATGACCCCGCGATCAGGCGTGTAAATGAACTCATCAGGGACGCGGTCAACATATCCGATAAGAAAGTCAAGTTGTCTGTCGATCTTTCTAATCGAAACGCTTGGCGTCGCTCCCGGTTGTAGAAGACTTCTATGTATTCGGCGATCTCCCTGATAGCTTGTTCCCTTGTTGTATAG
>MVRP01000195.1 GCA_002067405.1 Syntrophorhabdaceae bacterium PtaU1.Bin034
GGTGCTCTTATTTGTCGTAATCGTGCGCACAAGGCTCCTCGGTTTCCCTCTCGAAAGGGACGAGGGTGAATACGCCTACCTGGGCCAGCTTATTCTGCACGGCATCCCGCCCTTTGACATAGCGTACAACATGAAGTTCCCCGGTACCTATTTCATGTACGCCCTCATCATGTCACTCTTCGGGCAAACGACTACCGGCGTTCACCTGGGGCTTATGGTGGTGAACTGCATTACCATACTGCTGGTCTACAAGTTCGGCGTGAAAATGGCCGGCTCCCTCGCCGGGGCAATCGCAGCCTGCGCCTATGCGGCTCTTTCTCTCGACTCGTCTGTTTTGGGCTTTGCGGGCCACGCGACCCATTTCGTCGTTTTTTGGGCAATGGCAGGCCTCCTGGTTCTGCTTTACGCGCTCGAGAAGGACAGGCTGCTTCTCTATTTCGCTGCCGGGGTGCTGCTATGCCTGGCGTTTATCATGAAGCAGCCGGGGATCTTTTTTGTCGTTTTCGGCGCTGCCCATATCGTTATCCACGGCCTTGGAGGCGGCGGAAGGCCGGTGAAAAAGCGGATGCTCTCCGGCCTCGGTGTCTTCCTCGGCGGCGTGTTGTCGACCCTGTCCGTTATGGTCGTTTATTTTTATGCGGCAGGCGTCTTTGAGAAATTCTGGTTTTTCACCTTTGTCTATTCATTCAAGTACGGGACGCAGGTCCCCCTTTCCATGGCCGCCTATTCCTTCATGGCAAATTTTCCCGGCGTCCTGGACGGTTTCTCTCTCATATGGGTGTTTGCAGTCCTGGGGGTTGCTGCCCTTTTCCTCCATCCGGGACTGAGGGGCAAGCGCTTGTCCGTATCGCTGTTTGCGGCGTGCTCGTTTTTGACGGTCTGTCCCGGTTTTTACTTCAGGGCCCATTACTTCATCACGCTCCTGCCCGCGGTCTCCCTCCTGGCCGGCATTTTTATCGATTACATCGGCACGCAGGCGGCGCAGGCCCTCGGGTCGAGCCCGCGTGCCAGGCACGCCCTTTCGGGGTGCGTCGCTTTAGCCGTATTTGCGCCGGCCGTGGTGATCGGCGCGGTCCATCACAGCGGATACCTGTTCGAGGAAGAGCCGGCGGTCCTTTGCAGAAAAATCTACGGGATTAACCCGTTTCCCGAGTCAACAGAGGTCGCACGGTTCATCGCAGCCGGCACCGCCAAAACCGACAAGATCGCCGTCATAGGCTCCGAGCCGCAGATATATTTCTATTCCGGGAGGCGTTCGGCTACGGGGTATATCTATACATACAGCCTCATGGAGATACACAAGTACAGTATGACCATGCAAAAAGAGATGGCCGCGGAGATCGAGCGATCGAACCCCAAATTCGTCGTGTTCGTGAGGGTGCCCACCTCGTGGCTGGCCCGCCCCGAATCGGACACATTCATATTCCAGTGGGCCGACGCCTACCTGCGCAAGCAGTACGATCTGGCCGGAATAGTCGACATTTTCCAGGACGGTACTATCTACAAGTGGGACGGCGACGTAAAAGGATACGCCCCCAGGTCCCCGGCGAGCCTGTTCGTGTTCAGGCGGCGGTAAGATCGGCTCGCTCGTCGCTGACCCGTTCGCTCTTTTTTGCGACGAATATGGGGGATTTCATAATCTCCCGCTTTGCGAGCACGTACTTTGCCGTGACGCCGAGCACCCCGAACCCGTACCGGACGCTCTGCCTGAAGCTCGTGGACGAGGCATCGTCGAAATACCTGGTGGGGCAGCTTATCTCCCCTATCCTGAACCCGAAATAGACGGCCTGGGCAAGCACCTCGTTGTCGAAGACAAAGTTGTCGCTGTTCGCTTCGAGGGGAAGCGATTCAAGGAGGGTGCGGCTGAATGCGCGGAGCCCCGTATGGTATTCTGATACCTTGGCGCCCAGGGCCAGGTTCTCCAGAAACGTGAGGATCCTGTTGGAGATATACTTGTAGAGCGGCATGCCGCCCTTCAGCGCCCCTCCCCCGAGTATCCTCGAGCCCAGCACAATATCGTAGTGCCCCGAGGTGATCATGGATGACATGGCCGTGACGAGGCGCGGGGAGTACTGGTAATCGGGGTGTACCATGACCACCACGTCCGCCCCTCTCGACAATGCCTCGTTATAGCACGTCTTCTGGTTGCCCCCGTAGCCCCGGTTCCGGAGGTGGACGACCGTGCGGATCCCCAGCGCCTGCGCTTGCGCGGCCGTATCGTCCCTGCTTTGGTCGTCGACCAGGATCACCTCGTCCACGACATCCTTGGGGATCTCGCGATAGGTCATTTCCAGGGTCTTTGAAGCATTGTAGGCAGGCATTACTACAACAATTCTTTTCCCGTGCAACATAGATCCTCCTCAAAACCTTTTTTTGCCACCCGCTTCGCTCGATAAAGGCGGATAAAAGCGGATAATGACCTGACCTTCCAACCGGCACGGCTAAAGTAAGAGTTTTTGTCTCAATCGCACAAACCTCTTGACTCGACGTTATACTACAAGGTATATAACGTAATAATCGTTATATAACGATGAAGCTAGCGAGTCAAGAAATAAAAAAACCGAAGGTTGCGAGGAAATATGCTGACCGGTTCTCATATCCGTGCGTGATAATGTGGCCGTGAGAAGCTACGCGAGGCAGATCCTGCTGTTCCTCTGCCTGGTCTCGGCGATCGTGATACTACGCTTTTCCGGCCTCGGGGAATATCTCACCCTTGAGGCGCTGAAAGAGCACCGGGGCGCGCTCCAACAGGCGGTCGAGACCCACTATGTCACGTCTGTCCTGCTGTTTATCCTGGTCTACATCTCGACATGCCTTGCCGCGCCCGGCGCCCTCGTCCTCACCCTCGCGGGAGGTCTCCTCTTCCACACGTTTCCCGGCTCGATCTACGTGGTCGTAGGCGCCACGTCAGGGGCAGTGCTCGGGTTCCTGCTCACCCGCCATATCCTTGGTGACCGGCTCCAGGCCCGTTACGCGGTCCAGTTGCGGCAATTCAACCGGGAGCTTGAGCGAAACGCCCCCTTGTACCTGCTGACCGTGCGGCTCATCCCGGTCTTGCCTTTTTTTCTGGTCAATTTCCTTTGCGGCCTTACAAGGCTGCCTCTTCGGACCTTCACGTGGACGACCGCTGTGGGCATCCTCCCCGCGGCCCTCGTCTACACCTTCGCGGGAAGCCAGGCAGGGGCGATCTCATCTCTGAAGGACATCTTTTCCCCCCGGTTGCTGCTTGCCCTTTTCTGTATCAGCTTTCTCACCCTTTCTCCGCTTTTGTGGAAGAAGGCAAAGGAGTGGAAAAAGGCCGGCGGGCAGGATAGCACACGGCGAGATCAAGACGCTTAACTAAGCGTTATATTTGACAAAACGATAGGCAGATAAGGAGGAATGCATGATAGCAGGAAAGGTCGCAGTTGTTACGGGGGCCGGCAAGGGAATAGGGAGAAAGACGGCCTTTGAGTTCGCAAAGGCCGGGGCTAAAGTGGTGTTGGTGGGACACAAGCCTGATTCGATAGGGGAACTGCACAGATACTTAGCCGAATTAGGCTTCGAATCCATCACCATTGCGGCAGACGTGTCAGACTTCGGTGCGGTCAGCAAGATGGCGGAACAGGCCAAAGACAAATACGGTCGCATAGACATCCTGGTGAACAATGCCGGCATTGCCTCCACGAAGACGCCCTCGTGGCATGTGCCGTTGCTGGAAATCGATGATCGCGAGTGGGACCGCGTTCTTGCCGTGAACCTGAAGGGCCAGTTCAATTGCGCGAAGGCCGTTGTGCCCTATATGATGGAGCAAAATGACGGGTCGATCATCAATATAGGTTCGACGACAGCCCTGTCACCGACCTCGGGTTCGGCAGCGTTTTGCGCTTCGAAGGCCGGCGTTATGGCCCTGACAAGGGTACTCGCCAAAGAACTGGCGAGCTACCGTATACGGGTTAACTGTATCGCCCCGGGCCTCACCCTGACGCCGGCGCAGGATTCGGTCTCAATGGAGGCAATTGATACGGCCGCTGGGACCATCCCCCTGGGAAGAGCGGGATTGCCTTCCGACGTTGCGCAAGTGATCCTCTTCTTCGCTTCCGACGGGACCTTTGTAACGGGTCAGACCCTCTTGGTAGACGGCGGCGGCACGATGCACTAGTGCCCGCAGGACTCATGTGGATGAGCGGGTTACACGTGGTACGAACAAATACCAACGAAGGAGGTCGAGTCATGACACAGGAGTACAAGGTACTTATAGGCGGTGAATGGTGTGATGCAGTGGGGGGAGAGCGCATGGAAGTGACAAACCCGGCTAACGGGAAGGTTTTTGCGTCAATCCCGAAGTGCGGTCCCGAGGATGTGGACAGGACAGTGCAGGCAGCACTCAAGGCAGGGCCGGACTGGGCAGGGAGACCCGTGGCCGAACGCTCGAAGGCCCTTCTGAAACTCTCTCAACTCATACGGGACAACCTTCAGGAGCTGGCAGAACTGGAAACCAGGGAACAAGGCTCACCATTGCGAAAAACCCTCGTTATGGACATACCGCAGTGCGCAGAGCATTTTGAGTACTTTGCCGGTGTCGCCAGGGGAATGGCCGGAGAAACGATCCCTGTAGGCCCCTGGTGCGCCTCGATGACCGTTCACGAACCTCTCGGTGTAGTCGGCCTGATCACCCCCTGGAATTTTCCCGCCCTGATGGTCGTGTGGAAAATGGGCGCTGCGGTCGTCACGGGCAATACGTGCGTGGTGAAGCCACCTTCCATCGCTCCGCTGACAGCCCTCAGGATAGGCGATCTCGCCATGCAGGCGGGCATCCCCGCAGGGGTGATAAATGTCATCACCGGACCCGGAAGGACTGTCGGGGAGGCCATCGTGAGGCATCCCGGCGTTGCCAAGATCGGGTTCACCGGCGATACGGTGACCGGCAAACGGATCATGAGCCTTGCCAGTGAAACCGCCAAACCCGTCGGCCTTGAACTTGGCGGGAAGAACCCTTTTGTGGTGCTGGCGGATGCGGACATCGATTCGGCGGTGGAAGGCGCGGTCTGGGGTGCTTTTTTCAACTCGGGACAGGTCTGCGCAGCAGCAAGCCGGTTCTACATTCATGAGTCGCTTTACGACACGTTCGCAGAGAAGTTCGTCGCTGCGGCAAAAACGGTACGGGTCGGCGACCCCATGAAGATGGAGACCGTGATGGGCCCGCTTGCCTACAAGGAGCACCGGGATAAGGTAGAATGGTATATCGCCGAGGCAAAGAAATCGGGGGCCAGGCTGCTTTTGGGCGGTGATCGACCGGACACGCCCGAGACGAGGGACGGGTACTTTGTGGCACCCACCGTTTTCGGCGACTGCTCAAACGACATGATCTTTATGAGGGACGAGATGTTCGGCCCGGTGGTCGGTCTTGCCCGTTTCTCGACCACGGATGAGGCCGTAGACCTTGCCAATGACACCCGGTTCGGTCTATCCGGCTCCGTGTGGACCAGGGACGTAAGGACAGGGCTGGTCGTTGCCGGCAGGATCAAGGCCGGTACGGTGTGGGTGAATGAGCATCTCTGCATATCCTGCGAGACCCCGTGGGGTGGTTGCAAGGAATCGGGGTGGGGCAAGGACGCGTCTACAATGGCGCTCGAAGAGTACACCCTCACGAAGCATATCTACGTCGACCTGATAGGTCAACCCGACAGACCGTGGTACGGCCTGTTGAAACAGTGAAAACGGCGGGTGTCGACGAATAAAGAACTGCAGACAATTATCCGATCGGTGGGGGCGGATCAGCCTGCCGTCCTCCCACCCGATCGGCATACGGTCCGTTGCCGGCATAGTCCATGGTTACTTCACGGACCCACCGCTTCTGTTACGGCAGATAGATTTCTCAACCTGCTTTACGTTCCAGGGCGCCGGCCCTCTCCTGTCGGGCCTTTCCGTCCGTCACGCTGTTCCGTGGCGCGGGACGATAAGGAAGGTAGGACAAAAAGGACATCCCGTCGAACGGTGTCCTCACAGGGTGACCGCTATTAATGGTAACGGTCATGAGGCCCGATGCTTCTTTCCCTTTTGTGCTCCGAACGGTCGCCCAGACTTGACACACGCCGTCTTTCCGGGCAACAAGGGCAAACCCTCTTTTGTAACGCACCACAGGGACCAAGATACCGGAACCGTTTCTAAGCGACAACTCGAGTGCTCCCGCGTCTTTTGGCGAGACCCACCCTCTGACCTCATACTCGGTTCCTTCCTTCAAATACACGTCGCAAACAGGCGCTTCTCCTTCCCTTACCTCTTTTTCTATCTTTTGGAGAAGTTCCTGCCGCAAGAAGAAACGTACGATAAATTCGGTCACTCGGTTCATAAGCTTGCTCCTTTTTTTGTTGCTCAATCAACGCCTGCTTCTTCGTCGTATTGCAATCATTTCTTCCAGGGTACGAAGGACTTTCCCCGGTGTTATAGCTGATTCTTTTATTCGAACGCCGACACGGGCATCTCCCGGGTCACGCATTTCAAGAGCCACAATAACGTCTGCCTGTCTGGCGGCCTTTCCTGCAGAGCAATGGTGTTCCGGCCCGCTTGTGTCGCTTGTGTCGGTGTCGACGTCCGGGCAACAAAGCCTGCCGGAGACGACAGGGCGGCAATGGTTCTTGAAATCAGGGGTTAGAATCTTCCTGCTATCCATAATGACTGACCTCCTTATTGAAGACGGTGAAGCACCGGAGCGGCAAACAGCAAAACGGTAAAGACCGACTGATGCTTTTCATGGGTCACCTCAAATTTTGTCCTGTGCCTTTTCGATGATCTCCGCCAGTATCATAAAGCTTTCATTGTTTGAAGCCGTAGCCTGCCGAATGAGGAGATCCGTAAACGACACACCCTGGGAGTTGACCCATGCCTTATGTGGCTTGTCACCCGTCCCGAACACATGACGCGCGACTTTCAGGCTGGAGTTCCATTGCTTTTTGCAGACGGGACATTTCACCTCCATGACGGACCTCCTTATCTCTTATCTCTTATCGGGTGGCCGCCCCCATGCTCGGTTGCCACCCAGCCATAGCGAGCTCGGAGGCTGGGTGCCCGGCCCACCATTTCTGCGCGCCGTGCTCCGTTTGCGCCTCGGACATACGCAAGTATTGTCCTCGGCCAGCAATACTCGCAGGACATCGCACCTGCATCGTTCCACTTCACATGGCGTCGTCCACCCGAGCCGGAATTGAACTTTATGGCTGCCAATTCCGGCATCATAGGATGCAGTTGCACAATTGGTTACGGTCGGCCTTAAGCCGACAAAAGCGTTTTCTTTATGCTTATATCCTCTCAAGGGTGAAGACTCTCTTTCCAGACCCGGAGAATCCCCTTCTCTCGCGAACATTGCAGGAACGTCCGGGGTCCCCGGCTGAAGCGGAGGGAACGGTGCGCGGTTGGCGCACGCCGAGGACTGTCTGAGCGGTAAGCACGCCGGCGGCGTGCGGCGCGAGTTCCGGAGGCGAGTGGAAGGAGCTTCATTGTCCGGGTCGGACGTGGAGCATTCGTGAGCGAAGAAGGGGTTCGCAGGGGCT
>MVRP01000196.1 GCA_002067405.1 Syntrophorhabdaceae bacterium PtaU1.Bin034
CGATGAACTCGAGAAGAGAGGAGTGGCCCCTCATATTTATGAGAGCAAGGAAGAGGCCCGAAAGGCCCTGGCAGGCGGTTAAGCCGCGTGGGGTTTCCGCTCTCCCCCCATCTCTTTCTCGGTCAATTGCATCTCATATTTGAATTTGAACTCGATCCTTTCCGTTACGGTCTTCTCCGGTCGGACTTTGGGAACATGCACCTTATTGCTTTTCGAAGAGTCTCTTGTATTCCCCGTAGCCCTGTTCCTTGAGCTTGTCTTTCGGGACAAACCTCAGGGCGGCCGAGTTCATGCAGTACCTGAGGCCCGTTGGCGCCGGCCCATCCGTGAACACGTGGCCGAGATGGGAATCACCGTGCTTGCTCCGTACCTCGGTCCGGGTCCCGAGGATCCCCCGGTCTTCCCGGGTAACGATATTGTCCGGATCCAGTGGTTTTGTAAAGCTGGGCCAGCCGGTTCCGGAATCATACTTGTCGAGTGAGCTGAACAGCGGCTCTCCCGACACGATGTCGACATATATGCCCTCCGCCTTGTTGGCGTTGTATTCGTTCCGGAAGGCCGGTTCCGTCCCCTCTCTCTGCGTCACCTCATATTGAAGGGGAGTAAGCTGTTTCTTCAGGACCTCATCACCGGGTTTCTTGAAATTCATCCAGTCGACGGGTTGCCGCTGTCCGGACCTCTCGCCCTGGTATCTTTCACCTGCCGCGTCCTTCACGATGTCCTCCTTCTGCAGTTCGCCCGCACCGGGATTCTGACAACCATAGGGGATGAAGAGAAGAACCGCAAACACGATAGAGGATAGGATCTTCATTGTTCCTCCCTTTGATTGAGTGCAATATAATCATTTTCCCTCTTCATGCAAGGCGGGTGTCCCCAGAGTTACGGGGAAACACCCCGAGAGTTGGGAAGCCAAGGGGGACGTCCCCAAGAAACCAAGAAACGAAATTTCCCCAATACCCTTCACGTCATTTCGCGTGGTCATGCGCGGGTGGTTTCATCCTCGATGCGGGGCTTTCAGGGTAGTAACGGACCTCAATTTTCACCAGATAAAGTAATATACGCAGGAGACAGGCCGGATATGTCAGCACGGGGCGAAAGCCCCGGGTTATCGTCAATGACAGAGGGGACGTCCCCTGGCCTTTTGTGTTGACAGGGGGATTACAGGATGTCCCCAAAGTTCGCCATCACTGGCTCAGTTTCGCACTTGCCAGGCGGTTCAGGCTAATCCCGGATTCTGCTGCTTCTGTTGCGAGCTTCCGATGCACCTGGGGCGGGACGCGGACCATAAATCTTCCGCTGTAATGCTTGCTCGCGATTGGTTCCGGGATCCGTTCGCCAGTTTCCCGCATATCGTTCAGGACATTTTTCACTACCTTCCGGATACCCCTGAGCGCGTTCTCGGGCGTGTCAGCGAGCCAGCTCAGGCTCGGGAACTCGGCACAGAGTCCCACGTATTCCCCGTCCTCGGCGGACCAGGTGACGCGATATGTATAATGATCATTTCTTAGAGCCATGTTCAGCCTCCAATCTCTCTATGGCCAGGAGCACCTGCTGGACCTGATATGCTTTGGCCTTGCCCTTTTCGTTCTGGATATTTACCCGGGGGTCGCCCGGCCACGGGGTTTTGTAAATCCTGTGGCTGCCACTGCTCTGGCGGGCTTTACCAAAGTAGTGGTCGCAGACGAGGCACAGGTCCCGATACCGCACATTGTTAGGGTTCGACCTCATATGGGCGACTGTGTCCGCTATCCCTGCCATGGATGGATAGTATCATTAATGACACTGAATGTCAACAGTGGGAGTTGGGCCAGCGGGAAGCCGGGACATTCCCAAGGTTCTCAGATTCCCAGCGTTTCCATGGTAGCGTCCGGACGTTTCTTTGCCCGGCCGAGGATGTTGTTGAGGGCAGAGTCGGGCGGGAGTTCGATGGTATATCCCATTTTTCGGTATGTGGCCATCCTCTTGCGGAACATGGTCACACCGAGACCGAGGTTGACGTCGACGTAGTCGTAGATCCGGACATCATTCTTTCCGGCACTTTCCCGGTGAAGCCGCCCCGCGTATTGTACGAGGCGTCCCTTGAAGGACAGGGGCATCGCAAGCACAAGAGTACACAGCTCGGGCAGATCGAACCCTTCGCCTATGAGAGAGCCTGTTGAAAGAAGATAAGGGAGCTGTCCTTGTTCCCTCATTGCCTTGGTCTCTTCCATCATTTGCTTTCTCATACGCTTCCCCGTGTCGCTGGTGATAAGAAAGCCGGTTCCCTGTTCGTCAGTCTGCATTGCGGCGACCTCGGCGAGGAGTAATTCGAGGTGGTCCTTTCTGTCGGAGAGTACAAGGGGAAATCGTTCTTCCTTCAATGCGGTCAGGATATCGGATGCGACCAGGCGGAGGCGATCCCTGTCAGTCACGAGAGCCTGCCAGATTTCATGAATAGCCGGCTGGGAGCTCTCTGCGTTGGTCATCCGAAAACCTGTCTCTCGCACGATGACCTGCCGGGCAATCAGAGACTGAGCGCTGGTTTCCTCCATGACATGCAGGACCGGGCCGCATTGGAGGGTGATAATCCTTTCAAGACCGTCTTTCCGATACGGCGTCGCTGTGAGACCAATGAAGTGCCGTGCCCTGATTCTTTTCAGAACCGACTCGAAAGATACCGCCGGGACATGGTGACATTCGTCGATGATGATCTGCCCGTACCCGTCCAGGAGTTGGCGAGGATTACTGTCCCGGGCAAGCGTTTGCAGCATGCCGATATCGACGAAACCTTTTTGTCTGCTTCCTTTAGTATCGAAAACACCGATCTGCTTCTTTTGAAGATCTGTGAACTGAAGCAGTTGTTCCTTCCACTGGTCAGCGAGCTGCTTTCTATGAACGAGAACGAGCGTTGGTACCTTTCTCCTGGCGATCACGGCGCAAGCGATCACGGTCTTGCCTGAGCCGGGAGGGGCAACGAGCACGCCTGATTCACTGGACAGGACATCGTTGAGTGCGGTCTCCTGTGGCGGGAGGAGAGTTCCCGTGAAATCAACAGAGATGCGTTGGGAATCCTGACGCAGGTCTGCGAATTCCACCGTAGCCCCGGCCAGTTGCGCAAGCTCCATGCACTGCGATAACGAACCCCGGGGCAATAGCATACTGGTACCGTCATCAGACAGCTCGGCACAGCAGATATAGCTCGGAGTATTCCATGTCGAAAACCGCATTCGCTGCAGTTCAAAGAATTTCGGATTCGCAAAAGTGGCCGACCGCTTGAAAGCCGTTATCAGGCTCGATGGCATCTCATCGATCTTGATGGCCAGATGGTGAGAATAGACGAAGAAGATGGGTTGTTGATGAATACCCTTTATGTTGTCCTGTTCCGTCTCTATGGATGCTTCTGCTTCCACCAGGTCCGAACTGAGCTGACCCGTCTTTCGTTGTGGTGCCGGCGCCGAAGGTGCGTTGTCACGGAGTACCTCGGTGACATCTGCGCCGGAAAGAAGCCTAACGCGGCTCAGAAATCCCCATTGGTCCGGATAAGGAACAAGATTGTCATCAACAAAGACCGTATTGCCACTTCTGCAGGAGCTTCGCTGCAAGGGAAGAGCGATGAGATTCCCAAAACCTCCAGCAGGCAAGGTATCCTGGCTCGGGAAGAATCGATCGTAACTGTCGAATCCGATTCTGTGCCGTCGGGTCATGGCGCGGGTTAGAATGAGCTTCCCCAGTTGACGGGCAGTCTTTGCGGGCAGAGGTTCCTGAAAGAATATCCAGGCATGGCCTCCCATGCCTGAACGTGACCTCTCTATGTAGACCTCAACGCCCATATCTCTGGCCACAGTCTTATACTGGAGAATGTCCGCGGACCAGTGCTCCTTGTCAAAGTCGGCTACAAGAAATATGCAGGTATCGTCGTTGCGGATCGTGTATGTTCCGACGGTAATGATACCCTGTAGATGTTTGCGAATAACAGACTCGTCAAAGGGAATGAAGTCCCGGTTCCCGCATTCGCTGCACCTTATCCTTGGTTTGGCGCAAATGTCACGCACCCATTCTGCCTTGCATGCGGGGGCGTAGCCCTTTGCTCCCGTCTTCTGGTTTTCCCACATTTTCGGGAAGACGTCCTCACGGCAGCGAAAAAGTCTCAGAAACAGGGCGATGCGTTCTTCTTGCGTGCTGAGTGGTTCGTTGGCGGCAGCGGTCCCTACGGGCGCGGGAGGCTGTCTTACTGTTGACAGGAGCTCGAGTTCCTGCAGGAGCAGGAGTTTTTCTTCCTCAAGCTCAGCCAGGCGAGTTTCGATTTCTTTGACACGGGGATTCATGGGCTCGAATATCTACGTCTCGCCCGCCTCTTTCAGCATGCGTTGAACTATACTGTCACCAATCCAGTAACCCCCATCACGTAGCTTGTCTATCATGTCTCCAACCGAGTCGATCAGACCGTTCTTCTTAGCTTCCACAAGCAGTCGTGCTGTTCCAATGACGTTGAGCCCGTACACCGACCGTGCGATTTTTCGCGCTTTTCTCTCATCGATCAGGACGTAGTCGGTGCCCATTTCGCGGGCAGTCTGTACCACGGGGCCTCCCCCGCATCGAGGAGACTTTTCAAAGAGGGCTCGAGCGGGTTGCTCAAGGTCTGTATCCTGATCCAATCCATCCGCTCATAGAGTGTGACGTGCATCAAGTTAAAGAAGCTTGCAGACTTTCCCTGCAGCACTTCGCGATGGACTTCTTCAGGAACTATTACTTCATCAAAAAGCTCCCTGAGAATCTCCAGCTTTCCTATGAGCATGAGCGCGATAATGGGCCCCGTGTTCGATACAAGACGACCTTTCTTGAGATTACCCATTATGGTTTCGCCTTGAATTCCGCGTCCAATTCTTCATCGTCCCATTGGACGGTGGGTACTCCATATTGACTACACCGCAGCAGGAAAGAGAAACGGGAAGACTCGGCAAGCTGTGCGGCCTGCCCGGATGTGAGGCGTCCCAACTCAAACAGCTTCACCGCGAGAAGGAATTTCGCTTCCCTCTCAAAATCATCGGTACTCAGGTTCATTGTCGCAAGGACCGATTCAGGGTACCGTATCGACAGACTCTTCATAACAACCTCCCGAATTGATTAACATAATACCACATTCGCCTGTTCGATGACCATATACATTCATGGCAGCCCGATTTTTCCCTGTGCGGAGGAACTTTGGGGCCCTTCACATCTTCACATTCTTCCTTTTTCCAGGCCTGAGCGAGCAACGATGATTGTCGATGTATGAGGCAGATGGTATCCCTCTCTCCCGATAATGTCAATAACGGCGGTGTCTCTTTTCGGGTTTTCAGATTCCATGTTTACACGATGTTCCTTTGGTCTTGCACGGGTGCCGAATGTGAGAATGTGGAGGGTGTCCCTAAGGTTCTCGAACGTTGGGGGTTGAACCGTTCGAGAGGTCGTTCTCGTTCCTTTGTGTCCTGATTCTTCGTCAGGGAAAGTAATATGCATGTGGTACAAATCATCCCTTCATGAAAAGGAGGACAAGTATGACCTGCAAGAAGGCCACGTACAAGAACCATGAGGGCGTAAGGAGAGTCACCTACGTTTCACGATGACCCCAGGATATTTCGCGAATAGAGACTTAACATGGAGGATATATATGTCACGAAATATATTGACGATAACCCGGGGCCTTCGCCCCGTGCTGACATATCCGGCCTGTTTCCTGTGTATATTACTTTTTCTGATGACAATTGGGGTCCGTTGCTACGCCGAAAGCCCTCTGCCGAGGATGAAACCACCCGCGCATGACCGCATGAAATGACGGGAAGGGTATTGGGGAAACCTCGTTTCTTGGTTTCTTGGGGACGTCCCCCTGGCTCCCCCATGGAATGCATGCTCATTATTGACATTTTCGGGGGAGAGGAATAACATTGCACTAATAACGCCATCCGTAATCATCGTTGCTCGCTCTGATCTGGCAGAAGCTGAACAGCATCTATTGATCCTCATAATCGACCGGCAGCAAAGGAGCGCTTTATTTCAGGACATTCCCCTAGTTCGGTGAGGCAAAATGGATACGGAGAATCTAAGAACGCACGGTGGTCGCAAAGGCAAATACTTTCGTTGGGAACTATCCAATGACGTCCTCATTATCGAGAATGAAAAGGGCAGACGGCACGAATACCATCTTGCCGAGGTTCTTGCCATCTTACTATGGCTAACTAATAGGTTTGGCAATGGCTGGTTTCCGTTGGCCAATAACGTTGAAAAGCTTTGGCATGAGGAAGAGATTGACGGGTTAGGAACCGCAATTCTGCAACAACAACCAAGGAACACTCTTCACGCACAAGGTTCATCGTACCTGGGTGTCGTTCTGGAATATGCGGGAATACTAGCCTGGAATGGCAAATCCAGAGGAATAAAGTGGCGCATCATTCATCCAGTCACAACCCTTGACGAGCTGAGGACGGTCATGAGCAGGAGAGCGTAAAGATCTTGAGGATGCCCTAGGGGTAGAAAAGGGCTACCTCGCAATTAAGACATCTCTGGACTTTCCCAAGATTCTTCACGTTAGCATTTCAAGAGTCACCTTCAAGAGTACATAGCGGCTCAAGGGGACGTTCGTTAACAAGTAAATACCTCAACCCACAGAAGGATCGGGCGCCTCATTTCCGTGAAGAAAAACAATACGAATTGGTAACGGATGTTGCGGTGAGAAGGAGACAGGACATCGCGAAGAGGAAGGGATTGAGGCTCGGCTGAGAGAGTTATTTACTTGTTAACGAACGTCCCCTTGGCTCACCGAAGAGAGGGCTCACCCATGAAAGGAGATGAACGCATACTGGGGGACACATCCTTTGTTCTTGACCTGCTGGCACGAGCGGAAGAGAGGATGACCCGGCGCTACGAGATGAGGCAGTCCGGTATCGACATGGCGGCAATAGAAGAAAGGGTTTGCCAGCTTTTTGAGATGCACCCGAAGGATCTTTATGTCCGGGGAAGGCGAAAGGAACTTGTCGAGGCCAGGAGTGTCTTCTGTTTCTTCGCGGTGACGGAACTGGGAACCACTCTGAAGGACCTCGCCGTGCGTTTCTCAATCTCCGGACAGGCTATAGGTCTTGCCATAGAGAGGGGGAGGCGGATTGCGGAGAAGAAGGGATTGGAGCTTATTAGATGAGTTTCTTGGTTTCTTGGGGACGTCCCCCTTGGCCCCCAACAACCATCATTGCTCGTTCAGGCCGGGTAGAAAAGAGAATGTGAAGTTGTGAAGGGTCCCCAAAGCACAGCAGGTCTGTTGACAATGGATCGGCGACTCAGTAGAATCGTTGAAGATAGCGGAAAACAAGGGGGCATACGATGCGCAAAAGTATCTTTGTGAGAGGGGTTGTTTGTGCAATAGCCTGTGCAATCATCGGTGCTGCCGGTATTGCTTTCGCCGTCACGGCGCAGGCACAGCAGTGCACGTTCACCCCGTCGCCGGCGGTCGTCGAGGCGGGGCATTCAGGCGGTACCTATACTATCAACTTCACCGCA
>MVRP01000197.1 GCA_002067405.1 Syntrophorhabdaceae bacterium PtaU1.Bin034
CGACCGTTGATCATGCCGCCCGGCACTCCGAACAGCAAAAGTGTTATGTATCCTGTTTTGCCTGTTGCCGCGGCAGGAGGAGCGCCGGAAACTGCAAATGTGTTGCGGCCAACGCTCAGCTTCGCATCCATCGTTCTCGTGGTGGTCGGTTTTGTGTGAGGTCAAGGGGAGAGTGCCGAAAAGCGCACCCTTCCCTTGACCTCAACCGACTTTTTCTCAGCTATTCGGCATGGCCGCTTCGCTCTCTTTTTCTTTGCCTTTTCTGATGATCGCCCTCTCTTCTTCAGGAAGAGGAGGCGGAACGGGAGCACCAACAATTTTCGTCACTGCCCGGAACTTCGGAGGACAGGCCTCAAAGCAGGTTCCGCATCTTATACACTTCTGCTGATCGACGATGTGGACCTGGCCTTTGGCGCTTATGATCGCCTCTGCAGGGCATCTCCCGGCACAGGTCATACACGCCCGGCACTTCCCGGGATCAATGTAGTACGACGGTGCTTCCCGGATCAATCTGTCCACTTCTTCGCTCGTGTAGAGCCGGGAATATCCTTCCTGGTCAGGACTATGCAATGCCAGCTCCTTCATTTTGACGAGCTTGAAGTAAGGGATCAGCCTGGTGACCTGCTCGAGCCTGGACTTTAATTCAGCTTCTTCTATCCCTTCGCTCTTTCCGAGAGGTCCCAACTTCTCTATTTCCCTGGCGAATTCATTCATGATGTTTGAAAAGCGGATCCCCTCACCAGCGGACACCCATTCAAGCCTCAGCCTTTTCGGGTCTATCCCTACGTGCTCCAACAGCTTCTTGCACAAATTCACCATACTGAGGGCATCGTAATTCCCTTCAGGATTGTAATGGCAGTCGTTGATGTGGCAACCGCCGACGAACATGGCATCTGCCCCGTTGGAGAAGGCGAGTAGCAGGTGTTTCAGGTCGACCCTGCCGGAGCACATCACCCGTATCAGTCTTATGTAAGTAGGGTATTGAAAACGGGAGACACCACAAAGGTCCGCTCCACCGTAACAGCACCAGTTGCATATGATACCTAACATCTTTGGCTTGAATTTACCTTCTGAGCTCATTTCTACCTCCCTATTGTGCGGTTCCGTATCCGTTCACGGAAAGCCCCGCGAGAATCTGGCTGAAGATTTCTTCGTCGGTATAGTGTTTCAACTGTATGGCGCCTGTCGGACATTTCGAGTTGCAGAGACCACATCCTTTACAAAGAACGGGGGTAACCGTCGCCTTTTTCCCCTGTTTCGTCTCCTTAAGCTCGATTGCATTGTAGGTGCAGGCCGGGGCACATGCGCCGCACCCCATGCACATCTTTTCGTTTACGGTGCAGACGGAGCCCGACGCGACGACCGTATCGTTGGCGAGAAGCGTCAGGGCCCGCCCTGCGGCTCCATATGCCTGGCCGATCGTCTCTGATATCATCTTGGGATAGTGGTCTATGCCGCAAAGGTAGACGCCTTCCGCCGCAAAGTCGACCGGTCTCAGCTTAACATGGGCCTCCTGGCAGAAGCCGTCAGGCCCCAATGCAACCTTGAACAGCTTGGAAATTTCCTGGCTTCCGGCAGACGGGATTATGGCGGCGGCCAGAGCGATGATATCAGCGTCCAATTCAAGCTTCTTCCCGAGGATATAATCTGTCGCAACAACCTTCAGGACCGGCCGGCCGTCTTCAGCCTTACCCGGTTCCACCTGGGGGACATCGTCCGGCTCGTAACGGATGAACTTTACCCCTTTGCTTGCAGCTTCCCGGTAATAGTCCTCTTTGAAACCATAGGTTCTCATATCCCTGAAGAGGATATAGATGTCCACGCCGGGGTTTATCTCTTTCAGCTTCAATGCATTTTTTATCGATTCACTGCAACATATCTTGCTGCAGTAATTCCTTTCTTCGTTCCTGCTGCCGACGCACTGGATCATGACAACGCTCTGCGCCTTCATTATTTCGTCGTCTTTTGCCGCTATCTTTCCCTCCAGCTCCAGGTGCGTCACGACCCTGTCATCCTGTCCGTAAAGATATTCTTCTCTCGGTTCGTAGACATCGGCGCCGATAGCAATGACGGCAGCACCGTGCTCGATACGGGTAAGGCCTTTGTCGGACTTCACCTTTGTGACGAAATTCCCCACGTAGCCCGACGCCTCCTGGATCACGGCATCCATATAAACGTGAATCATGGGGTGCCTATACACTTTTTGTATAAGGTCGCGGAGATACGCCTGGACGTCCAGGCCTTCCAGGGTATAATGAAGTTTCCGCGCCGTTCCCCCCAGTTGTTTTTCTTTTTCCACCAGGTGGACCTCGTGTTTCTGGTTGGCTATCGAGAGGGCACAGTTCAAGCCGGCTATGCCTCCGCCGATTACGAGGGCCACTTTATTGACGGGCAGGTCAAATTCCCGCAGCGGCTCCAAATGACAGACCCGCGCTGCCGACATCCGGATCAGGTCCTTCGCCTTCTCGGTGGCCGCCTCCTTTTCCTTTGAATGGACCCAGGAGCAATGCTCCCTGATGTTCGACATTTCGTAGTAATACTGATTTATTCCCGCCTCACGAAGGGTATCCCGGAACAGAGGCTCGTGGGTTCTCGGCGTGCAGGCCGCAACAATCACGCGGTTGAGCCCTCTTTCCTTGATATCCCTCGCAAGCATCGCAGCCGCTTCGGTTGAGCATATGAAAAGGTTTTCCTCGGCGTGCGCCACATTTGGCAGTTTCCGGGCATATTCAACGGTTTCCGGAACGTTGACGATCCGTCCGATATTCGCCCCGCAGTGGCACACGTAGACCCCTATTTTCGGTTCGTCCTGCGATACGTCCCTCTCCTCCGGGTATACCCTTTCTTTGGCAAGGTTTCCCCGCCGGTAGGAAAGGGCCTCACCGCACAGAGAGCCGGCGCCGCTCGCGGTAAAGACCGATTCGGGTATATCCATGGGAGCCTGAAAAGCGCCGCTCACAAATATCCCTTCACGAGTAGTCTTTAAGGGATTCGTGGGGTTGGTTTTGCAAAATCCGTGGTCATTGAGCTCAATGCCGAAGGCATCGGCGAATTTTCTCAAATTGGCAGGCGGGACCAGGCCGACGGACAACACCACCATGTCGAATTCTTCCTCTTTCACCCCTTCGTCGGGCGTGGAATACCGTATCGTGACATTCCTGGTAACCGGGTCTTCCCGATCTATCGACACATAGCTTCTTATAAAGCGAACTCCGGGGAGGCCCTCCGTTCTTTGATAGAACCGCTCAAAATCCTTTCCATAGGAGCGAACATCGTTATGGAATATCGTACACCGCGCGTCTCCGTCATGGTCTTTTGTCAGGATCACCTGTTTTTGAGTGTAGGTACAGCACACAGCCGAGCAATAGCTGTTGCCACCCTCCGTAACCTGTCTGGAACCGACGCAGTGTACCCAGGCTACGTTATGGGGGTGCCTCTTGTCAGATGCCCGGAGTATCTCACCTTCATAGGGCCCGGTGGCACAGAGAAGCCGCTCATAGTCAAGGGCGGTCACCACGTTCTGAAACTCTCCGTAGCGGTATTCCTCCCTTAACCCGGGATCAAACGGCTCGATGCCCGGAGACACGATGATCGCGCCGACTTTGATTTCCATAATTTCAGGGGTTTGGCTGAAATCTATGGCGTTTGTCTTGCAGGCCGCTACACAGATCTGGCATTTTTCTTCTTTGAGATAAAGACAGCTTTCGTCTATATAGGTAACAAGTGGAATCGCCTGGGCAAAGTAGATGTGGATGGCTTTGTTATTCGATATCCCCTGATTGAATTTATCCGGGTATTTTGCCGGGCAGTATTCCACGCATACCGTACAGCCCGTGCATTTGCTCTCGTTTACGTATCTGGGCTTTTTGACCACCGTCACCGAGAAGTTTCCGGCCTCCCCTTTGACGCTCTCGACTTCCGCATACGTTATGATCTCGATGTTCGGATGCCGTTTGCATTCGACAAACTTGGGAGATTCAATGCACATGGAGCAGTCGTTGGTCGGAAAGGTCTTGTCCAGGTGGGCCATTTTGCCGCCAACGGTAGGCGATTTCTCGACAAAGTACACCTTGAAGCCCGCGGTGCCGAGATCGAGGGCGGCCTGGATACCGCTAATCCCTCCGCCGACAACCATAACGTCTCCGAAATTACTGTTCGGGAGCACATCACGAATATTTTTTACGATTTGTTCCTTTTCCATAAGTTCTTTTTCCACCTCCATCACCTCGAAAAGTTTTTGCCGCGACCGTAATGTCCGGACGTCACACCGGTAAGCCGCAGCGTGTTTGTGAAATAATCAAGCACCTCCTGGGGTTACACCGACAGGTTGCTTCGGAGCGCATGGGCCAAACGCCACGTGAACGATGTGATGCGTATATCTTCTGCGATGACTGCTCTCGATCCCGCCGATCCCTTCTAGTCCGGACCGACGGAGAGGGCCTAAAGACTTGGGAGGGAAAAGGCGGAGGTTGCGCTCCGGAGTCTCACGGACTCCTTGGCAGCCAATCAAACAAGCGTTATGTGCCGGTATTTGATCACGGGCTCTAAAACCTCCATTTAAAGACTCCCTCTATTACTATCATAACTGCTATGAATTAATCAAGAAGAATAGAAGAGCTTCGCGGCCCGTTGCCTCCTTTTCCGCCTTGTCCTCATGATCCGGCCTTGGGCCAAAGCCCGTGTTGCCTTTCACTGCTTCAACCCATCCTATTGAACATTTCTTGTGGATTAGAACCGCTATTTTGCCCTGTATCTATTGCATTTTCATGATATTTGTTGTATACAATTTCGGCGTTACTACAGAAGGAGATTATCCATCATGAATAAGGTCATCACCGCGGCAGAAGCTGCCGCCTTAATCAAAGACGGGGATACGGTTGCTGCGTCCTGTTTCGGTCTTGCAGGATGGGCCGAAGAAGTGGGCCTGGCCGTGCAGGAACATTACAAGAAGACGGGCCACCCCAAAGGTATAACAATAATCCATGCGGCAGGGGCGGGCGATTTTGTTGGCAGAGGCGAGTGCGCACTTGCGGAAGATGGACTCATGAAGAGGATGATAGTAAGTCATGTCGGAAGCTCGCCGCGCATCGCCCAAATGGTGAAGGAAAGCAGGGTGGAGTGCCATCTCTGGCCCCTGGGCGTGATCTGCCAGTGGTTCACGGAGGTCGCCCGGAGGTCGCCGGGATTATTCAGCAAGACCGGGCTCGGGACCTTTATCGACCCCCGTTTCGAAGGCGGCAAGGTCAATGAAATAACCAAGGAAGAGACGATCAGGGTTGTGGAACTCGAAGGAGAAGAATGGCTCTTCTTTAAGTCCCTGCCCATAAACGTCTCCCTCATCAGAGGCACAACCGCTGACGAGAAAGGGAATATCACCTTCGAAAAGGAGGCCATCGCCCTCGAGGCCCTTCCTGTGGCGCAGGCTGCGAAGGCCTGCGGCGGCATCGTCATTGCCCAGGTGGAAAACCTGGCAAAAGCAGGCACGCTTCATCCACAGCGCGTGAGGGTGCCTGGTGTCTGCGTCGACTACATCGTCATAGCAAGAAAGCCTCAGATGCAGACCATGAGCACTGTCTATAATCCGGCTCTTTCCGGCGACCTCAAGATCCCTGAGACTTCTATCCCCTTCATGGAACTTGATGAGCGCAAAATCATCGCCCGCCGGGCGGCCATGGAGTTGGTGCAGGGGCCGGTCAATCTGGGAATGGGCATCCCTCAGGGTATTGCAAACATCGTGGCGGAAGAAGGGTGCAGCGGTGTAATGACGCTGATCTCGGAATCGGGGAACATCGGTGGCATCCCGGGTGTTGGGACGGATTTCGGCGCTCACTACAACGGCGAGGCAATGATACAGCAGGACCACCACTTCAACTGGTTCGACGGAGGCGGTCTCGCGATGGCGGCTATAGGACTTGCCCAGACGGATAGAGAAGGCAACATCAATGCAGGCAAATTCGGCGACAGGGTGGTGGGTCCCGGCGGATTGATCAACACGGCCCAGCATGCGAAGAAAGTTGTTTTCTGCGGCGCCTTTACGGCCGGAAGACTGGAAGTGAAGACAGGTGACGGGAAGCTGACCATAGTAAACGAGGGCAAAAGCAAGAAGTTCCTCAATAAGGTAGAGCAGATCACTTTCAGCGGCAACTACTCCTGGAAGGCAGGACAAAGGGCCGTATACGTCACGGAACGGGCCGTTTTCGAGAGGGGTGAAGACGGGCTGGTGCTGACCGAGATCGCGCCCGGTGTTGATCTTGAAAAGGACGTTCTGCGCCACATGGACTTTGAGCCGCGGATATCTCCGGACCTCAAGCTTATGCCCGAAGGTATTTTTAAGCCTGCATGGGGCGACCTGAAGAACCTGATCGGGGCATAAGCCGGTCCATGCGTGCGGGCAGATTCACGAGCAATACCCCTCCCAGGACCGCCACAAAGCCGGCGACGAAGACGACGGTAAGCCTCTCTGCCAGGAGGGTTGCCCCCAGGACCGTTGCTATCATCGGATTCAGATTCACGTACACCGCAACCTGGGTTGGGGAAAGGCGGGTCAGGGCAAAGGTCCAGAGAAAATAGCCGATTGCGCCGCCGAATACCCCAAGGAACAGTACGAGCATTACCGTGCCCAAGCCCATCCGCGCCATCGCAGAGGAAGGATCTTCGAAGAAAGCGGCGGGCACAAGCAGGAGTGTGCCGAATACCATTGTGTAGGCTGTTACGGTCATTGCCTTGTAGCGAACGAGCATCCGCTTTGCCAAAACCCCGTAGACTGCGCCGCAGAGCGCCGTTACCAGCATGAGGATGTCTCCTGCAAGGGATAGACCGGGGCCGCCAAAGGTCAACCCTCGCTCGACAAGGACAATCGCCACGCCGGCGAAGGTCAGCAGGACACCGCACATCTGACGCATGCCGAGACGTTCCTTCTTCGTGGCGCGCGCGAGCAACACGCTCCACAGCGGCATCGTCGCCAGCATCAGTGCGCCGCGGGACGCCTGGGTCAGACGGAGACCGGTATTGAACGTGACCGGAAAGATCGTGAAAAAAATAGCTCCCAGAAGGACCAGGTAGGGGACGTCACGCCACGCGATACGGAGAAGGTCCCGGGACCAGACGAACAGTAAAAGCAGTAACAGGAAAGCCCCCTGGCCGAACCGTAAGACCGCCAACATGAAAGGCGGGATATCCTGAACAGCGACCCGGACGGCAACAACGGAGGCCCCAAAGAGAACCGCTGCAACAAACGCTCCGGCATTGGCGGTAAAATCACTTCTCACCATTACGTGCGCCATCAAGGAAACCGGACCGCGCCACGCGCCCGCAACGCAAGCGGCAACAGGCTATGATGGATGAACTGTGCGCCGAAGCAACCTCCGGTACCGCCTGTTCCAAAGACTGCAATTCGCATCATAACCTCCATTGTCTCAGGTTTTCCTTCAGCGGTCCCTTAC
>MVRP01000198.1 GCA_002067405.1 Syntrophorhabdaceae bacterium PtaU1.Bin034
ATCGCAGTCGCGACCGTGTCCGTTGTTCTCCGGCAGAAGTGCCCGGACGCGAGGCATCGTCACCTCGTCGATCTCAGCGATAAGACTTGGGACAAGACCGTCTCTCGGCGCAGAAGAAATGTCCATAGCCTTCCCGGTCAGGTTTTTGTAGAGTTCCGACATGGAAGGGAGTATGGTTCCGCTGGAGTAGCTGACCTGGTCGAGGATTTCCGCCACTGACAACTGCGCAGGGGCTATCTTGGAGGGCGTGGCTTTCATATCGGCTCCAGTTCCTGCCATGGAGGAAGATTTGGGCTGTCTCCCGGGCCATCAGTGGCTACGATACGGGCCAGATCCTGCATCATCTGCAGCATATCTGTTACGGCCGTTCCTTCGCCGTCCGCGTCATCGGTACTGCCCTTTGTTCCGACGGCGCGACGGAACGTGTACTCGGCCCGGTCGTCTTTGTAATCTGGGCCCTCAATGACGGCTTGCGTCAACTCCGGATAGACATCTCCCCAGAATTCCTTCACCTCCTCGGCAGTGGACTGCGGATCGGGATCCTCCAGTTCAAGCGCCCCATACCTGAAGACGCGCACTAGTGGTCTCACCTCCAGTCTTGTCTCACTCATGATCCACCTCCGGCGTTGCATTCGATTGCGAGGCTTCCTGTTCTGATACGGGTGCTGCCGTCGCGACTGTCTCCGATGCCGCCGGTCGCGCAGGGGACATGGAGAAGAGGTCTGACATGTACGGCTTCGGCTTCTCTTCCTTCAAATCGGCCTTTTTCTCCTCCTTTTGTTCCCCGTCATTCTTTGGATCGGATTTGTCCGGAGTCTTCGTGTGTTTCTGGATCGCATCGGTCAGTTGTTTCTTCTTTTGATCGACGCGGCTGGTGGTAGTCGCTTTCAGTTCAGCCAGCCTCTTCTGATCGCCGGCTATATCGATAACGGTCGATTCAAAACTCTGGCTTAACTCGGCAATGTCTCCGGTGACGATAATGGGCGAAAAATCATTGTCGTTTTCCTTACCTTTGAACTGCTGGGCGAAGACGACGCTGATTTCTTTAGCCGTTTCATCCCCGCTTTTTGTCTTGTTTGTCTTCATAGTGAAGGTCAGGACTAACCTCCCTCCATCAGGGACTAGCTCGACGATTTTCGAAAAATCGATCATCATGGATAAACCTCCTCGTTTAAAGGTTTTTGTAATGTGCTTTCGGCAGATTGGCGCCTCTCGACGACCGCGACGGGTCAGAGGCATCTTCGAATTACCTAATGAAAATACTGAATGGTTACCGTTCTATTACTTTTCGACAGAACAAAAATGACGACCGGCTCGGCTGTGCTTACCGGTTCCGGACAAAGAGCAAACAGAAGGGAATGCTACCGAGAGAAGTAATACTGTTGCAAATAATCAGTATCTTCATTAGGCCCCAGCCGAAAACAGCTTCACCACCCAGCACCCTTTCTCGGAAAGGGAGATAACCACCTCTTTACTGTTTCACCCCATCCATCCTGCAGGGGGAATTTCGCATATTCACACCCCCACAGGCAGGAAGTGGGGAGAATACCATAAGGAGGAGACCAATCATGATATTGGCAGGCATGCATGCACACGCCACAGGGACTTTTTACACGATGATATCCGGAGATCGCCAGGACCTGAAAAGGAAGCTTGCGCGGGTACAGGATAATGCCGAGGAACTTTTGGCCCTGATCAAAGAGAACGTGACGGAAGAGCAGGCGATGCGTTACGGTTTCATCACGAACATCGTAAAGGCTCTGGAAATGAGAGGCTACGGCGAGAGAATCCGATTCAAGGAAAGCCAGCCGCCCGCATTGCCGAAGGAAGATGTAAATGCACCGGATCTCGGATCGCTACCATACTACGGGATACTGGAGAGAAGAGGCCTCGTGGTTTACGCTGCAAGAGCCTGACCAAGCACCGCTTTCAGGGAGGGAAACCTCCCTTTTTTTATCGCCCACATTCTGACCAGCGGTTTCCAACAGTAAAAGGGATCAGAGCTATCGGGAGTGCTTTTTCCAGCTGAAGGGATCTGCCGTCGCCGGGTTCAGCGGCGACGGTGCCGCTTCTTCAACGGTTGGTCGTTCGGCTTCACAGTTATGTTCAGGACAAGCAGCGAGAGGTATACCATGTTCCTTCTGACATTGGCGACCCATAGACTCTTTCACCCCGTCTTCGCCGTGGTCGGTCGACGCCCTGCCAACATAGTCGATTGCGATCTCTCCGCCGCAGTGCGGACAGCGCAGAGAAAAGGGCGGTCGTACACTTTCGTGGAGCAGCACCATCCGAGGCGGTTTCGTTTGCCCTTGCGGGTCACCCCCAAAAAAGTCCCCTCCATTCGACCTTTCGGCTCTCATCGCTTTCTGGGTATTAATAGTCTGCTTCAGTTCCTCGGGCCTTTCCACAGACTCGATGATCGTCTCGCCAGCAGTGGCCGCCGTCTGGACGGATATGCTTCCATAGCCGAAGATTCTTCCAAGGATGGTTTGCTCGACCACAATGTCGTTGATCTTGTCGAGGGGATTTTCCTTGGATCTATGGGTGATCACACCCCACTCGTCAATTAGGCGGGAGCTCGTGACCGCCCAGATATTTACCCTCCTATCCAGGCAACAGTAGAGAAAGAAGCCCCCGGAAAGAGCCACAGCATAAGGCAACAAATAGTTCAATAGCGACTCAAACCCGAGAATCTTGACATGGTGAACCGGTATGTAGAGACAAACCGCTGTAAGAAACAGAGCGGGCTTCAGCAGAACGACCCAATGTTTCCTCACGACGAGTGCGACGGTTTCACCAGGTTGCAGTTTTGTACGCATGAAAGCCTCCGGAAAGAGTTTCAGGAGTATTACTCCGACCGAGAAAATACCAAGGACACCAAGAGGCGATGCCAACACACCATGCCTTGGGATCTCCTGCAAGTCGTTCCCGTTTACTGTGGTTTCTTGAATGTTATGGACTATTTCCTTGACGATCATTGTCCGGTTAGGTAGACTTCCATTTGGTTTCATTGACATACATAGATAACTTCTCGGACGTCTGATAGAGAGGTGAAATGGCAACAGCGGAACGATGGGTAGGCGTCGATGATGTGGCCGCCCACCTTGGGGTAGCGAAGGATTCAGTCTACAGATGGATCGAGGAACGAGGGTTGCCTGCCCACCGGGTGGGACGGCTCTTTCGTTTCAAACTATCTGAAATAGACGACTGGGTGAGAACGGGCAAGGAGAGTGTGAGAGCTTCAAATCCCACAAAGAAGCCACCGTCTTCCCAATCAGCGCCGAAAGCACCTTCAGGAAAGAAGGAGGGGAATGAGTAGCGGTTCGCTCACGTCTCAGATCGGGCAGCGAATATCTCTTCCCGGCCATTTCGACCTTCCAGTGGTCCTGGAAGATGCCCGACTGCTCGGCCCCGATGATTCGGCAGGCTATGAGTGTCGGGTTCGTCTTCCCGATGGCTCCCTGGAAGAGGCCGTCATCTCTGCAGAAGAGGCCGCAACTCTCTTGAAAGAAACTCCAGTTGAGGCAAAGCTCCAAAGCCCCGTTGATGCGGAGAAACTTCGTCTGTTGATTGAATCTGCCCGGGTACGGCTTGCTTACGCGCACGATCAACAGTTTGCCGTAAGTCTTTCGGGCATTCGCACCCTGCCGCACCAGATCGAGGCAGTATACCAGGCAATGCTCCCCCAACCCAGGCTGCGTTTCCTTCTGGCCGACGACCCCGGAGCAGGAAAAACGATTATGGCCGGGCTACTCGTGAAGGAACTCAAACTGCGAGAAGCCGTTGAGCGCATTCTTATCCTGTGCCCTGCGCCCCTCACTATCCAATGGCAGGATGAGATGCTTCGCTGGTTCGGGGAACCCTTCGGCATCATCTTTTCCGCCGTCGACCAGCAGCAACTGACAAATCCCTGGCAGAGGTCTTCTCAGGTCATTGCTTCCCTTGACTATGCCAAACAGGAAGAAGTCCGCGAACGGGTCTGGCAGCAACGGTGGGATCTTGTCATCATCGATGAAGCCCACAAATGCTCGGCCCGAACGGCTTCGGGCGGGCAGAATCGCGAGTCTAAGGTTGTCACCACCAAGCGTTACGATCTGGCCTCTCGCCTTACATATCACGCCGATCATGTTCTTTTGCTTACCGCGACTCCCCACCATGGGGATGAAGACAAGTTCGCTCACTTCCTTCGGCTGATCGATCCCGACCTGTTCCCGGAACCGCATCGTTTAGGGAAGCAGTCCGCTGAAATAAGACAAAACGTTTTCAAACTCGGCAAGGATTCGCCATGGTGTCTGCGTCGCCTCAAGGAAGACCTCAGAGATGCGAACGGGAAGCGGCTTTTCCCCGATCGGCACGCGCATACCGTCACATTCCACCTCAACAATGACGAGTACTATCTCTATAAGAGCGTTACTGCCTATATTAACGAATTCATTCCCCAGCAGACGGGACAAAGACGCACATCGGCAGCCCTGACTCGAACGGTTCTCCAACGCCGACTTGTAAGTTCAACCTGCGCCATCCATGAATCACTCAAACGCCGTCTGAAGAAACAGGAGGACCTCCTTGAGGAACTTCAGAGGCTCACCCCTGCGCAACGGGCCAAGCGTTTAGCTGCGCTGCAGGGGCAATTACCGGATATCGAACAGGACGAGGATGATCTCGACGATGCCGTGCGGGATCAATTGGCAGATGAATACACGGCGGCGCTCGAACTGGAACAGCTGCGCGCAGAAATATCTGCCCTCAAGGAGTTGGTGGAACAAGCCCGACAGGTTCGGGAAAACGCGAGCGATTCGAAATTGGCCTCCCTGAAGAAGTGTCTGGGTGAGGCTCAATTCCTGGAGTTGCGGGACGGCAGGGGGAAGCTTCTCATCTTCACCGAGCACCGGGATACCCTTGGCTACATACGCGAATCTCTTGAAAGATGGGGGTACAGCACCTGTGAAATCCACGGCGGCATGAATCCCCATGAACGCAAGCGGGCTCAAGGAGTCTTCAGGATCGGCGCACAGGTATGTATAGCGACGGAGGCTGCGGGCGAAGGCATCAACCTTCAGTTCTGCCACCTGATGATCAACTATGATATGCCCTGGAACCCGACCCGCCTGGAGCAACGTCTGGGGAGGATCCATCGTATCGGCCAGGATCGAGATGTCTATGCCTTCAACTTTGTGGCTACAGACTCCGAGGACGGCCAACCCATTGTGGAAGGGCGGATTCTTCATCGTCTTCTGGAAAAGCTGGACCAGATGAATGAAGCCCTTGAAGGCCGCGTATTCGACGTCATCGGCGAAGTGCTGTCGCTAAACGACATAAATCTTCCGGACATGCTCCGCGATGCGGCTTATGATCCGAAACGGCTCGACGAGTACCTCGATCAAATTGACCGCATAGAGCCGGCCAAGCTCAAAGAATACGAAGAAGCGACCGGCATTGCCCTTGCGAGGAGCCACGTAGATTTTAGCGCATTCCAGCGCCGTAATCTCGAGATTGAGGAGCGTCGTCTCATGCCGCGTTATGTGGAAGCTCAATTCGTCGCAGCCGCTCGCGAAGTGGGGCTTCGGGTGGAGCCGAGAGCCGACGGCCTTTGGCGCGTGGAACATGTTCTTGCAGACTTGCGGTCGGAACGCCTGCATTCCGTTCAGAAGGTCGGGAGAGCCGAAACCGCCTACCGAAAAGTGACTTTCCACAAACACCACCTTGAGCAGGACGCCCACGTTGATGCGGTGTTAGTGGGGCCAGGGCATCCCCTTTATGCGGCAGTTGACGAAAAGCTCAACGAGCGCCTTGCCGGGACGATCGGCGGCATCGGTTTCTACGTCGATCCTCTGAGCAAGGAACCTTACGACGTCCATCTCTTCGAGATATCGATTCGCGGCAAAGATTCAAAGGGCAATGATGTGCCTCTCTATGGCGAACTGGTGGCGGTCCGGGAGGAGAGAGGAAACTACGAGGTGGTTCCGAGTGACGTCCTTCTCAACCTGGCGGCTCATCCTCACCCGCCGCAGGAGATTGATCCGGCTCCCACGCAGGGAGCGGCAGATTTCCTCAAACGCACTTATCAGCTCGAATGCCGTTCCCGTTGTCAGAAGGAAAGACAGCATTTTGCACGCGTCTGCCTGGATTATCTTGAGAAATCTTTCAAGGCCAGGATTGACAGGGCTCAGGAACGGGCCATGCTCCTTGCAGCGGAGGTCTTCTCGAAACCGGAATACAAGTTGACCGCTGAGGAGGCCAGGAAGTACGTGGACGAGCTTCAGAGGGCCCGCCAGGAAAGACTCGATGGCCTGAAACGGCTTGAGATCGCGAGAACAGGACCTGTGAGGCATGTGGGCACCGCTACCGTCCTTGCTCCTGATGCGCATGCGTTAGCCAAGCTCGCCGACCTTGCTGATGAACTCGACCCGAACGTCCGTCGGCAGAGCGAAATCGCCGCAGAGGATAAGGTGATCGAGGCGCTGGTTGCCGAAGGGTTCCCTCATGATCGTATCGAGCGGGTCGGCCACCTCAAGTTAGGTTTCGATATCCGCGCCCATAGAATCGCCGATGTTGCCACCGGCGAGATCTTCGTGAAGAGAATCGAGGTCAAAGGGCGCCTGCGGGGACAGCCCATTCGCCTTACCACGAACGAATGGTATAAGGCTCAGCAATTGGCTGAGACTTACTGGCTCTATGTTGTCTGGGATCCCCTGGGTGATTCGCCCGAACTTGTACCTATCTGCAACCCTGTCGCGAAGCTGGACCACGCCAAGCGCGAGATCGTAGCGGCGAGGTTCTATGAAATTCCGGCGGAGGCGGTGCAGCAAGCAGTGAAGGGGGGTCCATGACAAAACAACCCAGACAACCGGACAACAAGTTGGATATCCACTACGATACCATCCTCGGAGATATATCCGGCGTCATCGACGCGGCCAGAAGATCTGCGGCCAGGTCGGTGAATTGCATCATGACCTCAGCCTACTGGCTGATTGGGCGGCGCATCGTGGAGGAAGAGCAGAAAGGGTTTGAACGGGCCGAGTACGGTGAAGAATTGCTCAAAAGGCTTTCATACGATCTGACATCCAAATATGGTCGGGGTTTCGCAAAAAGCAACCTTTACCAAATGCGGTCTTTCTATATGGCATTTCAAAACATTTTCCAAACAGCGTCTGGAAAATCGGATAGCCTTGACTCATCAGGCGGTTTGGACATTTTCCAGACAGCGTCTGGAATAAGCGAATTGCAGAAGCCTCAACCCGTTCAATCTATGGCACGCATCTTCCCTCTCCCATGGTCCGCCTACGTGCGCTTGCTTACAGTCAAGAATGAACAGGCTCGCAGGTTCTACGAAACGGAGGCTCTACGAGGCGGATGGTCGGTGCGGCAACTCGATCGACAAATCAACTCGCAGTTCTACGAGCGGACAG
>MVRP01000199.1 GCA_002067405.1 Syntrophorhabdaceae bacterium PtaU1.Bin034
CTCATCTTCAAGCCCTAAAGGCGAGTTTACTTTCTCATTGATCCCTTGAACATAGCATTAGCTCTGTCGGCCCTTGCCTCGGCCTCGGCCGCTCTTTCCTCCGCTACCTTCGCTCTTTCCTCCGCTGCCCTAACGGCGTCCGCTGCCTTTATCGCGTTTTCATTGGCTTCTCGCGACGCCTTTAATGCCTCATCAGCTTTCAGGCTAGTCTGTTGTTCCTGTGCCTGCACCTTCTCGAGGTCACCCTTTGTTGCACAACCCATTACACTGATACCAAAAACAAACATTGTCGAAATCACAACAAGAGTCTTCTTCATCTTATTTCACCTCCTTTCTACCTTTTTGTTCATTCACGACTTTGTGCGAAGGCTTGTCGACGTGTAAGGACTGCAGGTTGTGTGCCGTAAGTTTCACCCATACGTGTATGCCGCTTCAACGCGGGATATTTCCATGCTTTGCTCGCTCACACACAAATGAGAAGCGGGCAAGAATGTCGAGCTCAGACCTCAGATATCGACAAAAACGTCACCTGGTCGTCGTAAGGCCGAATTACACACGCCCTTCACATGTTGATCCTCGAGAAGTAGCGGCGGTAACGCGAACATTAAGCCGCTCATGGAAGCGATGACAGCCCGAGCGGAGCGACCCTTGAGGGCGACAATAACACCTTCGCGCTTTTGGTTTGTCGCCATCAGGAACGGCTTTTCCAGCACAACAATTTATCAATGGTGGAGAAAGCATTCTGCATTGTATTCGGTACTTACGCTACCCGTTTAAGATGGGTATGGACTTTTAGAACGATAGCTGGTTAAGTTTTAGAGCCAAGGTGATCAGCGAAAAGAAAGGAGTTCTTCATGAAAAACGAAAAACCGGCAATACTTGAAAAGGAATCTCTACCCCTCCTCATTAAGGCCCTTGAGGTACTTGGAGGAGGGTTTTCTGAATTACCCCCTTATTCTGTGGAGACTCCGGAAAGCAGCGGAATGGAATCTGTACTGCTCGATGTGGCGGCCCGGCTGCAGGACAACTACCCGTATTTTCATCCCCTTTATGCAGGACAAATGCTGAAGCCGCCTCACCCGGTCGCACGCATCGCGTATGCCCTCGCCATGTGGATAAACCCGAACAACCATGCGCTCGACGGCGGGAGAGCGAGTTCTGCCATGGAAAAGGAAGCGGTAGCCGAGATAGCCGGGATGATAGGATGGGATGTGCATCTTGGCCACCTTTGTGCCGGCGGCACGATGGCGAATCTTGAAGCGCTGTGGGTGTCGGGGCAACTCCGCCCCGGCGCGACAGTGATCGCCTCCCAGCAGGCTCACTATACTCATCAGCGGATCAGCAGTGTGCTTCAACTCAGGTTTGAATCGGTTCCTACCGACAGAAGGGCCCGGATGGATGTATCCCAACTGGAACAGCGGTTAAAACAAGGGGGTGTAGGAACGGTCATTGCTACCGTCGGCACCACTGCAACGGGTTCGGTCGATCCCCTTCCCGAGCTTCTCGATCTGCGCGACAAATATGGTTTTCGCCTGCACGCGGACGCCGCTTACGGCGGCTATTTCTGTCTGGTTGACAATCTATCGGAAGAGACAAGACAGGTGTACGATCGCATGAATGAGGTCGATTCGATCGTTATCGATCCGCATAAACACGGTTTACAGCCTTATGGTTGCGGATGTGTAATTTTCAAAGACCCTTCGGTAGGCCATTTCTACAAACATGATTCGCCTTACACATACTTTACCTCGGGTGAGCTCCACCTGGGAGAGATAAGCCTCGAATGTTCGAGACCGGGCGCGTCCGCGGTCGGCCTCTGGGCCACACAAAAGCTGCTCCCCCTGGTAAAGGGAGGGGTATTCGCTTCCGGCCTCGGCAAATCGCGGAGTGCGGCCCTTTCCCTGCATGAGAAACTGGCTTCAGATGTTCGCTTCATGCCTGCCTTTATCCCCGAACTCGACATCGTCGTATGGGCGGTGAAATCGCCTGCGGTGAGCCGGTCATCGGCGATGGCTCGTCGGGTATTCTCCGAAGCGGCTTCCCTTGGCCTTCATCTCGCCCTTGCTGAAATGCCGGTCACATTTTTCGATTTACCGGGAGACATGATCGCGGATAAAGAGTCAATAACCTGTTTACGGTCAGTGCTGATGAAGCCGGAGCATTTCGATTGGATCGACCGGATCTTTGATATCCTTGATCGGGCCGGCAGACGGGTGTTCGCGCCGCGGGCGCAGCAGCAGATTTGAAAAGAGGGGATATCCTTAGCGACCCCGGCCTATGCTTTGGCTTCCGATTCATGCCAGGCAGGTCATAGCGGGACGCTCCCTTGAATCAGCCCCTGGCAGGTTTCTCTTCAGGAAATCGAGGAGGGTCTTTGTATAATCTTCCGGTCTCTGTTCATACGTATTATGGCCGCACTTTGGAAACACCGCGAGTTCGCCTTTGGGGAGATGCCGGTAAAAGGCGACTGCCTGTTCAACATCGAAGATTGCGCTTCGGTCAGGGTAGAGCACGAGTGTAGGGCAGGGGACCTGAGGAAGGATGGGCCGCAAGTCGAAATAGTTCACACCGTATGCCCCGCCATATTTGGCAAATTGGTCATACCTGGTTTGTGCATTCTCTCCGTGCCATTCGATCATCTTGAATTGAAGATTGGGTTCGAGCAGGGAAAACCGCCTTACGAGCTTCTTCTCGTTTAACTCGACCGTAGTGATCTCACTGAAGCACTGTGTGCTCGCCACCGTCAAGGTCCTTACGTCATCGGGATATCTGACTGTATAGTCTACACCCACAACGCCTCCTTCGCATTGTCCCACGAGGTGACATTTTCCTATCCCGAGGATGCCTTTCAACTCTAGTAGTTCGGCCATGCTCTCCGGCCGGTAGCGGTTTTCATCTTCGTAAAACGCCTGAAAATCGTTCCCCGGCTCGGAACGTCCGAAACCCCGGCGGTCAAACATCAGCACCTTGAACCCCTCCGCAACAAACCGGGGGTAAATACCTTTCCAGATTTTCATGCAGCCGAAACCATGATGCATGAGTATGATCGTTTCTTCGCCCTCACCATGAACTTCATAATATACTTGCACATTGTTGATCTTTTCGAATGGCATCGATTATTCCTTTGCTTTTTTTCAAGAGAATACAAGAACGGACATCGTTCGTCCATGCTCCTGCAATTTTAGCTCATAAGAACGCGAAATCCAAGCGAGGAGACAGCGCGTTGCGACTATGCAATGTGTCGCGAACGGCTAATGGACTTTGCTTGTTGTAAGCGTTGTTTGAGCAAGAGCGCCTACGGACGGCGCGGCTGAAATACCGTTGTCCGTAGGCGCGTTAGAATCTGAACTATCCCCAGGGCTTTTCCTTTGCCGAGTTCTTGCCGGCAATACGGCCGAAAACGATACAATCGGCCATAGCTACGCCACCCAGACGGACGGCGCCGTGCACGCCACCGGTGCTTTCACCGGCAGCATAGAGCCCTTTGACCGGTTTAAGATCAAAGCCTATTACCTGGGCGTCTTTGGTGATAACGAGCCCGCCCATCGTGTGATGTACCTTTGGCCAGAGCCTGGCCGCATAGAACGGCGGTGTGACTGTGGGTTTAGCGTCCGGGAATATCATACAATCAAAATCCGGATCCTTCTTTTTCTCGACGTAAGAGTTCCAGCGGGCGATTTCCTGCGAGAACGCGTCGGCCGGAATGTTGTAGTTCTTCGCAAGTTCTTCCAGCGTATCGAATTTCTTGATCGCCCCGATCTGCATACCTTTCTCGAGCGCGTTGGGAAATACCTGTTTTTGTACTGCATAGGAATCCCCCATGATAATGACAGGATGGCCGATGAGAATAATGGCATCCGCCCGTTCCTTCCGGTTCCCTGTCTCTTTAAAGAAGCGCTTACCTGTGGCCGGGTCGATCATTGGCCCATAGCCGACCAGTCTTTCACAGAAGAGAGGAACGTAACCAAAGCCTTTTTCATCCGGGCTTGTCCATGGACCAAGTTGGATCCAGTCCATCTGGACATCCATGGCTCCGGCTTGACACGCGGCCAGCAATGCCTCGCCTGTTGCGCCGGGCTGGTTAGTTGACTCGAACTTATCAGTGAGACGCGGATCCTCAATCTGCCGCAATGGAATGTCCCGTGAAAAGCCGCCGGAGGCCAGGATCACCGCCTTCCTTGCCTTGATGAAAGCCGGCTTCCCGGAGGTCTCTTCAGGAAACTTATACCCTTTACGCACCTCAACGCCGACAATCCGTCCTTCCTTGTTTGAAACGAATCGGACGAGTTTTGTGCGCGTCTCCATTTTGACTCCCAGCGCCTTGCCTTTGCTGATGAGCTTGTTAACCAATTCAGAACCGGATGCATTGATAGTCTGGTTGGCCCTTTTCACCGAGTGGCCACCGTGGAAGTTGAGCCGGGTAAATTGAGCGCCTATATAGTTTTCACACCATTCAAGTGCGTCTTTGGCCTGATCGGCAACCGTCCTGGCAAGTTCTGGATGGTTCAAATATTGCCCCGCCTTCAGCATATCTTTGTACATGAGGTCCGGGGAGTCCTGAACCCCTGCCTGCTTCTGCAGCTTGGTGCCCGGAGCGCAAAAATCACCTCCATTGATGATGGAGTTTCCACCTAAAACGGCCATCTTGTCGATCACCATCACGTTGGCTCCCGCATTTCGCGCCTCGATGCCTGCGGCCAGGCCGGCAAAGCCGCTTCCGACGATGATGACATCATAGGTCTCATCCCACTTCTTCGGGACGGAGGCCGTTGCTGCGGCAGCATCCTTCGGATCCGCGGCGAGACCCCCAAGGGCCATTCCCGCTACAATAGCAGCCCCACCTGTAGACTTCAGGAAATTACGTCGTGATACACTTTTTGTTTTTTTTGTTTCTTCACTCATGATAACCCTCCCGATAGAATAACGGACTATCAACCTGCTTTTCAGCCCCTGATGGCTGGAGTTGATAATCTCGTTCTTGTGTATGCATCAATTGGCGTTCCGATAGTCCCGGCTTTTAATTTCCTTCTCTTTCATATTGTCACCCAACAGCCTGTCAGGTCAAGCTCTTTTTTGACCTGAACGAGCTCAACAATACCCCTGAGCTTCTTCAGGATTCCTGAGCCGGCGACCCGTCTCCTCGCGCTCGGGCACAGTCCGTAACAAACGTCAAAGTACTATTTGGGCGTCGAACCGATGCCAAAACCCTTCCGCTGCTTAAGCCATGCCCCGGATTGCTGTACGCTATTATTATGCCATGAAAAGCAGTCATAAAATCAATTTGTTACAAAGAGCCTTGATGCCTGATTGCAAATATGGAAGAAAGAAATTAGATATTTGGCAAAAGTCTTGATAAAGTAAAGGGAAAATCAACGGCCGGGGCGAAACAGCGAAACTGTTAGGCGTAAACTCCGGCACGCTGAGACACCTGACGGGAAAACCGGGAATACCTTCCGGGCGCAAGGCGGCGAAAAAGGGCGGATGCAATGACATCCGAAGCGAAGGGGAATGAAAGAGGACTTTCGTGGGAAGGCCAGAGAATGAGGGCTTCCGTAATCTATATGTCGAGGTTGGGGCATGGAAACTAGAATCAAGAAAATAGAGACACAGAGGAGAGACGGCGACGCGTCGGATATCACGAACACTTACCTGGTTACAGACAACGGCAAAGAGTTCCTGATCACCTTCAGGTCTTATCGCCACGGGCGGAGGCTTGGCATTGCCGGTCAAGAAGGATTTCTTTACAGGGACATTGACGCCAACTGCGTACGCAGGCAGGTTGTGTCCATCGGCCCGGCGTGCGGTGTGAGCATTGCGAACGATGACGTGGTCGAGGGGTTGTCGCCTTGCTCCATCCAGGGGGTCCTGGTGGCGGAACAATACGATCAGGCGACAGAAGTCATTCTCCGCGCCGAAGGACCGGAAGGCTCTGAGCAGATATCGGTCTCGGTGGTGGTGGACGGCAAAGTCATAGACCTGCAGTGCGACCTTTAACTGACGCAGGCTCAATCCTGCCCCGGCCTCACAGCAGATATTTCTTCCCGCACCCTTAACCACTCATCGGAATGTGCGATAACACCTATACAACTTAACGGCTAAGGAGGACGGGTTATGAAAAAAAGCCAGTTGAGCCTCTCCGTGGGCCTGAGCGTCTTGGGGCCGTCTTCGATCACCTTAGGTTTTCTCATTATCTTCGGAGGCATTTCTTTTTTCTGGCTCATGGGCGAAAAAGCAGCTTTCGATATCGCTGTTGCTGTTTCCATGCTGGTGGCGATGGTGATAATTTCAGGGGTCTCGATGTTTTTCGGTACAAGGGCCATCCGCACGAAGATCAACAAGATCGTCGAAGTGCTCGATGATGTATCGAAGGGCAACCTCGGCTGCCGCATGAATGTGGACTCTCAGGACGAGTTCGGGAAGATGGGAAAAAGTTTCAACGCGTTTATGGACGCCCTTTGAGATTCTATGGGCAAGATCTTTGACAGCAGCAGGAAGATTTTATTTGCATCGAACACCCTCGATGCTACCGCGAAACAGATGACCCAGGGAGCCGAAGCCATTGTCGCGGAGGTAAGTTCAGTCGCAACTGCCAGCGAGGAAATGGCCTCGACCTCGAACGAGATAGCCCGCAATTGCTCAGTGGCAGCCGGCAGCTCGGAAATAGTGAGCCGGTCTGCCCATACGGGGGAGAACATCATCCAGGGTATCGTCGCAGCAATGGCGAAGATAGGAGAGAGGGTGAAGGAATCGGCGGGCATCATCAGGAACCTCGGAGAGCGGTCGAACCAGATCGGTGAAATTGCCGCCATAATAAACGACATTGCCGACCAGACAAACCTGCTCGCATTGAATGCGGCAATTGAGGCCGCACGCGCCGGCGAGCACGGAAGAGGATTCGCCGTTGTGGCGGATGAGGTCAGGAAGCTCGCCGAACGAACCGCGGGGGCAACGAAGGATATCGGGGTGACCATACACGCCATGCAGTCGGAAACGAAATCTGCGGTGGTTTCCATGGAGGAGGGGGTCAAAGAGGTTGAAACCGGCACTGAGGAGACGGAAAAATCGGGGAGCGCATTAAAGGAAATACTCCATCAGGTCGACACACTCTCTTCGCAGATCAATCAGATAGCGGTCGCTTCGGAGCAACAGACCGCGACAACGAATGAAATAACAGGCAATATACAGAAGATATCCGAAGTGATGAACAGCACCTCGGCCAACATTAGAGAAAACGGCGAGGCGTCATCAAAAATAGCCAATCTTACATTTGGGCTGAGCGCCGTGATGAAGGAGTTCAAA
>MVRP01000200.1 GCA_002067405.1 Syntrophorhabdaceae bacterium PtaU1.Bin034
CTGTTCGATGCTGAGGGCGGCATCCGTGTTCCCCGGCCATCTCCTGCACAGATAGAGGCTTTCGTAGATCCGGCCGATCCTGTACTCCCGGCACATGCGAAGCGCTACCGCGTAATCCTCACCATAACTTACGTTCGGAAAACCGACCCGGCGCACGAGGGCCGTGCTGAACGCCCGGGGGGCGCCCAGGCCGTTGACGCGCAGGGCGTTATTGTGACCGTTCTCGTCGCTCCATTCGCGGTGGTCTATGAGGCCGGGAGGGATTTCTCTCAGATCGGCATCGACAAGCGTGTAGGAGCCGATGACCATCGCGTAGCCGCCTGCCCGAAGGAGATCGACGATCTTTTGAAGGGTATGGATGCTGCCGTATAAATCATCAGAATCGAGTTGAACGGCGTAGCGGCCGCACGCTGCCGCCTGTATCGCCTCGTTCCAGCAGCCCCCTATGCCGAGGTCCTTCCTCACGGGAACGATGTGCTTCACTGCGGAATAGCGCGAGGACAGGCCGGAGAGCACCTTTGTGGTGCCGTCCGTCGAGTGGTTATCCACCACGATGACGTTAAAGGCAAAGTCGGTTTTCTGCGAGAGCGCATTCTGCACCGCGTCCGCAATTGTTCCCTTTCGGTTCTTAACCGGTATGACGACCGAAGCCTCAACCGGGAAAGAGCCGGATGTCTCCTCCTTTGCCTCTCTCAGGCGCCCGGACGGGATGTAAGCCCCAATCTCCTTCAGATAGGCGGTAAAGACAGCCTCCATCTCCTTCTGGACTTCCCGGTTACCGGGGTCTACATAAGCGAACAGCTTCTCACCCGCAGGCGTTTCATCCCCCCTGAGCACCGAGTAGAGGGGCTCCCTTTCATGATGGAGAGCTTCATCAATGGAAAGCTTCAGACGCAGATCGTAGACGCCGGCAAATTTCACCTCCGGTATGGGCCCGTATTTTTGCAGCGCCCTCCTGGCGGCCGGGGCTGAAATGAGGAACGCTTTTCCGAAGTCGAAGTCGTCCCGCACGCTTCCCGGCTGATAATCGTTCAACGGATGCAGTCTGTTTTGATTTCCCTCAATTTTATAAAAATCGGAGTAGACTACGGCGGCCCGCGTGTTTTCCATTGTCGTCACGAGCCTCTCCAGACTCGCATTTTCCATGAAAACAGGCCGGCGGTCGGGCAAAAGAAGAAGATAGTCCGTCCGGAGCGAGGCCAGAACAGAATCGAGGATGCCTTTCGATCCAAACTGCCCGGGCTCCGTAAGGCGGCACTTGCCCACGTTTATATTACCGGATCCATTGTTCGCGACCACGACCTCATGAACCAGGGGTGAACCGGCGAGGATCAGGAGGGATTTTCCAAAATGCGCCGCGGAACTGTAATTAACGAAGACAGTAACAGGCCCCATGTATCACCATCCAATGAATGTTCGCACATATTAGCATATGAGGCCGCTTTCCGGCTATACGGCAAACATGTCCCGACAATTGACACTACCCGCAAAAACGTACTAACTTTACGATTAACGTCAAGCTTCAGGGTTGGGGGGAGTTAGTGCCACTTGGTTAAAATCGGGAAAAAGGTTCTCCCTGCAGCAAACTGCAGGGAATCCACAAGTTGAAGCCTTGGAAGATGGGGAGCAGAACGGATGATATCAATCGATGAACCCAGAATTACCGTCGGCATCGTGGATGGACGGAAGGAGGTAAGGGGTCGCCTGAACGGACCCTTCACGGGCAACGGGTCCGAATTTCCGGCCGGAAGGTTTGAGGCACGGGTCTCCAATGGATCAATCGGGCTTTACGATGAAAATCAGCGTCAAATCGCCCGGTCTTCCGTAATCAGGCTTATCCCTGCCCACGAGGATTCGACCTTCAGTCTTTTCGGCGTCACCATTGGAATCCGGTTCCATTGGGAAAGAAGAGAGGATCAGACCTTCCACGGCCAGATGGTCCTTCTCCTTCGTGAAGACGGGACTGTCGCTGCCATCAACGATATCCTTCTGGAAGACTATCTGAAGGCCGTGATCTGCTCCGAGATGCGCGCCTCAGCGCCGGCGGAATTCCTGAAGGCCCATGCGGTGCTGTCACGAAGCTGGCTTCTGGCCGCGTTGAAAGGGAAAAAGGAACAAAAAGAGCGCTTTACACACGGGCCGTCGACGACAAAACAAGGAGAGGTGATCCGTTGGTACGACCGGGAGGATCATGATCTCTTCGATGTATGCGCGGATGATCATTGCCAGCGTTACCAGGGAATCGCGAAGATCACCTCCGGACGGGTCGAGGATGCGGTGCGGGAAACGCGCGGGATGGTCCTCACCTATCAAGACGAGATATGCGATGCCCGGTATTCGAAGGCATGCGGCGCTTTTACGGAAGAGTTCTCCACCGCGTGGGAAGACAGACGTGTGCCTTATCTCAGGAGCATTTCCGACTCCCCTCACGAATACGGTAAGATCAGAACCGAGGACCAGGCGGTTTGCTGGATTCTCTCGAACCTCGATGCCTACTGCAACACGAAAGATACAAGCGTGCTCGAGGCGATCCTGCCGAATTTCGATCTGGAAACGCAGAATTTCTTCCGGTGGAGGGTTGAATACCCCAGAAAGGAGCTGGAGGATATCCTGCGTGATAAATCAGGTTTTGATTTTGGCCGCCTGCAGCAGATATCGCCCCTTACCCGCGGTCCGTCGGGACGCATCTCCCGTCTGAGGATCGTGGGCTCGAAAATGAGTATTATAGTGGGAAAAGAGCTGGAAATACGCCGCTGGCTCTCACGCAGTCACCTTTACAGCAGCGCCTTCATCGTAAAGGAGGAAGCTGATCGTTTCGTTTTCCACGGCGCGGGCTGGGGTCATGGCGTCGGGCTTTGCCAGATCGGGGCGGCGGTCATGGCAAGCCGGGGGTTTTCTGCCGGGCACATCCTCAAGCACTATTTCAGGGGCGCGGAAATCGAGAAGGTCTATTGAAGATGATGCCCGATGCTCTCAAAACAGCGAAAGAGCGTACGACGCCGGTGAAGAAACGTCGATACAAGACAGGATTTGTTCTTGGCGCCGGTCTCGGCACCCGCCTCCGGCCTCTCACGGATCGATGCCCCAAGCCCCTCCTCGAGCTTGGAGGACGCCCCATTATCACGTATGCCATGGATCATCTGCTGACTGCGGGCGTGGATAGGTTTATCGTCAACACCCATCATTGCCCGGAGGTCTATTCCGAAAAGTTTCCGGAAAGGCAATGGCGAGGCGCGCCCATCATTTTCAGGCACGAGCCCGTGCTTCTCGATACGGCAGGGGGCCTGAAGAACATCGAAGACCTGTTGCAGGAAGATGAAGCAATCCTGTGCTGCAACGGCGATGTGATCGCCGATTTTCCGCTGACATCCGTGGTGGAAGCGCATGAGCAAAAGCGGCCGGAAGCGACCCTCGCCCTCAGGACCAAGGGACCCCTTCTGAATGTAAATATCAATGAGCGGGGTGACATTTGCGATCTTCGCCACACCCTGGGGAACGCAGGTGTCCGAAGTTGCCTCTTCACCGGTATTTATGTGATTGAAACGGAAATCCTCCGGTTTTTGGAGGCAGGGAAGATCGAATCGGTAGTGCCGGCGTTTTTGAGACGGATTGTTGCAAATCCGGGCTCTATTCGGGGGGTTGTCGTTGACGAAGGCGAATGGGATGACATCGGCACCGTTGCCGCATATGAAGCAATGAAGACCGGGAAGTCAGGAGGCCTGCAGCGATCGTGAAAACGACGGAAGACATAATCGCCTTCTCCCGTGATGCGCTCGGCCTTTCGCCCTCGGTCGACCTTGGGCTCACCGCCCTTGCGGGCAGAGGCTCCGATCGGGCCTACTTCCGGTTGAGATGGGATGGGGATGAATCAGCAATACTCGTCGCATACGACGCGAAGCGCGTGGAAAATGCCTACTTCGCCGATATCGCTGTCTTCCTCAACGGTATCGGCATCCCCACGCCCCGGATTATCCGTCATGATCCGGCTGGCTGTCTCATTATCATGGAAGACCTGGGAGATACGGACCTTTGGTCCGTACGAGGGGCTCCGTGGGAAGAGCGGCGCGAGTTCTATCGGCAATCACTCATTGTCATCAACCGGCTCCACATCTTCCCGGACAGAGATTTCCCCTCTTCGTGCGTAAGACTGACGGAGCCTTTCGATGCAGCTCTCTACCGATGGGAAAGGGACTATTTCAAGGAGCATTTCGTAAAAGATTTTTGCAGGCTCGGCCTCCCTGATTTATCTGAAGAAGGCCTCGAAGAGGAACTTTCCGCCCTTGCGGCCCGGCTTTCCGCCGGTCCGAAATGCCTTGTGCACCGCGATCTCCAGTCGCAGAACCTGATGATCCGCGACGGAAACGTGTTTCTGATCGATTTCCAGGGCATGCGCTTCGGAAGCCCCTTTTATGATCTCGGCTCCCTCCTGTGCGACCCCTATGTCACCTTCGCCGACAACGAACGTGAGGAGCTCATTTCCTTTTATTATGACCTTGCCGATCGGGATGTCGATTTGGCAGGCTTCCGGAGCCTTTTCTGGCAAGCCTCGGCTCAACGGCTTATGCAGGCCCTCGGGGCGTACGGATTCCTCGGTCTTCGGAAGGGGCTCGAACGCTTTCTCCAGCACGTCCCGGCCGGGCTGAGCAATCTTCGCCGTGCAGCCGCACACGCAGGAGCCCTTCCCCGGCTGCTCGAGCTCTGCGTTATCTGTCAAAAGGCAGTCGAACAAAAAGGGTAGCGCAGAAGTTCCGTCTTCAATCCCGCCTGCGGCCGGCCGTCTTCGCTATCCTCTCCGTCCGTGTCCCCGGTCCCGGTCACCGTCCCGGCCTTCTCTTCCGTGATTAGGTCCGGGAGGTCCGTGGGGCCGATCCGGGCGGGCATCCCAGTGTCTCTCCTGTTCCCATCTTTTCCAGTTCTTCTTCAGCTGGCCGTACGGAATATGCTCCCTTCCTTGGATGTGCCTATAATCATGGGGAAGCGCTACGAGAGGACGAGGAACACGCCCCGGGCTGACGAAACTCCAGGGACCGTTGTGAGACCGCGCCCGGTACCAGTGCGATCCGTGCGGACGGTACCAATAGCCATGATAGAAGAGAATATCGACCTTGAGACCCGGGGCATAGTACACGTAGGTCCCGGGTATGACGACCACCGGGGGCGGGGCCGGAATAACGTAGGCGGGTGGACCTGCGTTTATCCCTATGTTCAGATTGACCTCCGCCCTGCTTTCGGTGGCTATCCCTGCCAGCAGTTGTATTGCCATTCCGAAAATCACTACCGTAAAACCCTTCATATTCATAGAAGCCTCCTTTTTCGCGCTAAGCAAACAGCTGACCATGCTGCATAGCCCTCAGCAACAGGCGTGCCACCCGCGGGGTTGAAGGATTAGGAACTGGAGGAATGGCAGAAGCAAAGGGGAACTTCATTCAAGACCCGTTTTCGGACAGGACAAGAAATGTCGAAAGCGCACACAGGAATCGACAATATTGGCGGAAATAGGTGTGAGGAAAGACAGCGGCTCTCCCTCGCCTCATCGCTGCTGCGGGAGCTGTTCTGTTCGGTTTGTCCCCTTTTTACGGCTGTGCGGTATTTTCAGCCTTTCGGGAGGCCGTGAAAAGCAGGTATGGGCGCACCCGTTGCTCGCCGTTCACCGGCGAAAGACAGCCCGGCATCCTTGACGAATTTGTTATTTTGAGCGCGGCTTTTCGGCGGTTTTTCTCGCGCGCCCCGCAGTCTTGGGGGATGCAGGCTCCGATGGAACTGCCGCTTTCTTCACCGCCGAACCCTTCTCGGCCGGCGATTTCCTGGTCCCGGAAGCCCTCTTCTTCTTTTCTGTTTCGGCTTTTTCCTGGCCGGCATACCTTGCCTTTATGATCTTTTCCGCTTCCAGCCAATGCTCCTGGTCTTTCCCGTGCTGTCTGCCGTTTTTTTCAAAAAGCTCGTAAGCGACCTTTGCGATCTCCTCGTTCAAATCCATGGATCCTCCTGAAGGATTCTTTTTTCTCACACTCGAGTATTATTTACTATTATCATAGTGCCCAAAAAAGTCTAACACTTTTTTTTCAGAATGCACGATAAAGCGGGGCAGCAAGTGAAGCGTTTTTGACTTTCTACGTCGCAAGGTCGCTCTCGTCGATCTTTTCGATTGCTATGCTGTATCTTTTAACCCCTTCCTTGAGCTCTATGACCTTCACATCGAACTCTCCCTTCTCGCCGGCATCAAGCGCGAGAAGCTCTGAGTAGCGGCCCACCGTTTCCCCTGCCGCATCGAGAAGGATTACCTCCACCTTGATCATTGCGTCCTCGCCCCTGTTCGTCACCCTTCCGGTGACCCTGGCCATGTAAGGCAGGGCGAGTTGGGCGCTGCATGGATAGATAGGGGTGATCAGAAAGAGCTGGTCCCTGATCTCAATTCCCGGCTCGACCGTGAGGCGGGAAAGCTCGGGAACCTTCGGAGCTGGTCCTTCTGCGCAAGTACCTCCCGGCAAATCCATTTCACCTCTCCTTTGGTGAGGCAGCAAAGCGAAGACCCTCTGCCGTCATGCTAACGATATTCAATACCATATTAATGGGCAAGATTGAAAGCTGCTTTTCTATGCGATCTGTTGCCCGTGTTTTCCTGACAGCACATATCTCCGCACGGGTGATGAAGAAAAAGTGTGGTTATGCACAACCTTTTTTGTTGCTTGCAACAAACAGCTGTGTTAACGTAAACGCTGACATGAAGGCCCTCGTGTTTGACGGCTCGCTGAGATTCAGCGACGGTTATCCCCGTCCGGAACCCGGAGACAATGAAGCGCTCATCCGTGTGCTCATGGCGGGTATCTGCGGAACGGACCTGGAGATTGCCAGGGGGTATCAGGAATTCAAGGGCATTCCGGGCCACGAGTTTGTCGGCGTGGTCGAAAGGGTGAACGGGGCATACGCGGGGCTCGTCGGAAAAAGGGTTGTCGGCGAGATCAACTGCGGATGCGGTGTGTGTGACTACTGCCAGAGGGGCATGGAAAGGCACTGCCCGGCAAGGCACGCTATAGGCATATCGGGTCGCAACGGGGTTTTTGCCGAGTACGTTACCCTTCCCCTGAAGAACCTGTGGGAAGTCCCGGACCATGTGACCGATCAGGAGGCTGTTTTTACCGAGCCCCTCGCTGCGGCCTTTGAAATCCTTGAACAGGTACACGTGAAGCCGACCGATGCCGCGCTCGTCCTCGGGGATGGAAGGCTCGGCCTGCTCATCGCTCTGGTTCTCGCACACTC